>JASIAN010000193.1 GCA_030042035.1 Alphaproteobacteria bacterium
TCCGGGCCGTCGCGCAGCCCATCGGCGAATTCGAGCAGCAGCCCCGCGTCGAGCACGGCGGCGCCTCCATGCGCGGCGAGGCGGGCGGGCAGAAAATTCATTGCCGGCGCGCCGATGAAGCCGGCGACATAGGTGTCGGCGGGGCGCGAGAACACCTCCATCGGCGTCGCCACCTGCGCCGCGCGGCCCTCGCGCATCACCATCAGCCGGTCGCCCAGGGTCATCGCCTCGACTTGGTCGTGGGTGACGTACAGCGTTGTGACGCCGAGGCGGCGCTGCAGGCGCTTGATCTCGGCGCGCATCTGCAGCCGCAGCTTGGCATCGAGATTGGAGAGCGGTTCGTCGAACAGGAAGAGCTTGGGCTCGCGCACGATCGCCCGCCCCATCGCGACGCGCTGGCGCTGCCCGCCCGAAAGCGCGCGCGGCTTGCGGCCGAGCAGGGCTTCGAGGCCGAGCAGCGACGCTGCCTCGTGGACCCGCCGTGCGATCTCGGCGCGCGGCAGGCGGCGGATGCGCAGGCCATAGGCCATGTTGTCGAACACGCTCATATGCGGGTAGAGCGCGTAATTCTGGAACACCATCGCGATGTCGCGCTCGGCCGGGTCGCGCCCGGTGATGTCGCGTCCGTCGAGCACGACTTTGCCGCGGCTCGGCTGCTCCAGCCCGGCGACCAGGCGCAGCAGGGTCGACTTGCCGCAGCCCGAGGCGCCGACCACCACCAGCATCTCGCCGTCGCCGACCGCGAGATCGATCCCGTGCAACACCGCAACCGCGCCGAACTCCTTGGCGAGGCCGCACAGCTCGAGCGTGGCCATTACTTCTCGACTTCGGTCAATCCCTTGACGAACCAGCGCTGCATCGCCACCACCACCACCACTGGCGGCAGGATCGCCAATACCGACATCGCCATCATCGTGTTCCAGGGCGTCAGGGTGAAGCCGGTGTCGATCAATTGCACGATGCCGATGACAATGGTGTCGAGCCGCGGGTCGGTGGCGACGAGAAGCGGCCACAGATACTGGTTCCAGCCATAAATGAACAGGATCACGAAGAGGGCGGCGATGTTGGCCGCCGAGACCGGGATCAGAATGTCGACGAGGAAGCGGATGGGCCCTGCGCCGTCCATCCGCGCCGCCTCGATCAGCTCGTCGGGGACGGCGAGGAACACCTGGCGGAACAGCAGGGTCGCGGTCGCCGAGGCGAGCAGCGGCACGGTCAGCCCGGCGAAGCTGTTGATCATGTCGAAGTCCGCCATCACCGCATAGGTCGGGATGATGCGCACCTCGACCGGCAGCATCAGGGTGAGGAAGATCGTCCAGAACGCCAGCATGCGGAAGCGGAAGCGGAAAAACGCGACGGCGTAGGCGGACAACAGCGAGATGACGATCTTGCCGACCGCGATGACCAGCGCCATTCCGGCCGAGATCATCAGCATGTGCCACACCGGCACGGTAAGGCTGTCGGAGGCGCGCCCACGCAATACCGACCAGAATACGCCGAGATGCGACAGGCGGGGAAGGAGCGAAAGATCGCCGCGGTTGATCGCGCCGGCGTCTTGGGTGGCACCGGCAAAGATCAGCCACACGGGAAGCGCGAACAGCAGCACGCCGAGCCCGAGAACACAGTGTGCCAGCCAGTCTGTTCGCGGCCGCATCAGGCTAGGGTCCGCCGGCCGAGAAAGCGGAACTGCAGCGCGGCGAGGCCGACCACCAGCAGCATCAGGATGACCGACTGCGCCGACGAGCCGGACAGGTCGAGGTTGATCACCCCGTCGCGGTAAACCTTGACCACCATCGTTTCGGTTGCCTGCCCCGGCCCGCCGCGAGTCAGCGCCATGATGGTGCCGAAGGTCTCAAAGGCGGCGTAGACGAGATTGACGATCAGTAGGAAGAGGGTGGTCGGCATCAGCAGCGGCAGGACGATGGTGCGGAAGCGCCGGAAACCCCTGGCGCCGTCGATGCGCGCCGCCTCGATCACCGCGCGCGGGATCGATTGCAGCCCGGCAAGGAAAAACACGAAATTGTAGCTTACCTGGGTCCACGCGCCGGCGACGACGACGAGCGCCATCGCTTGCGCGCCGTTCAAGGTGTAATCCCAATCGATGCCCGCGCGGTTGAGGAGCCGGCCGATGAGGCCGACTTCGGGATGCATCATGAACACCCACAGCACCGCCGCAACCGCCGGCGCGACCGCATAGGGCCAGATCAGCAAGGTGCGGTAGAGGGTGCGGCCGCGGATCTCGCGGTCGGCAAACACGGCGAGCAGAAGGCCGAGCACCAGCGATAGCGCGGTGACCAGCGCGCAGAACACCGCGGTACGCCCGAGAGCGCCGAGATAGCCCTTGTCGGCAAAGAGGGCGGCGAAATTGGCGGCGGCGACGAAACGGATATGCAGCCCGAAGGCGTCCGTTGCGGTGACGCTGGAATAGATCGCCTCGGCGGCAGGCAACAGAAAAAACACGACGGTCACCGCCACCTGCGGCAACACCAACGCCGCCGGCAACAGCCAGCCGCCAAAGATCGTGCGCCGCTCCACGGCGTGCTACAGCGCGTTGCGCCCGACCGGCGCCGTCGCGCAAGGCAGTCGGGCGCGCCGCATCTTAGCCGGCCATTGAGCGCTCGAAGTTGCGCAGCACCGCGTTGCCGCGCTCCACCGCCGCCGTCAGCGCCTGCTTCGCGTTCTGCTGGCCGCCGAGCGCCTTCTCCCATTCCTCTTCGATAATCACCCGCAATTGGGCCATGTTGCCGAGCCGGATGCCGCGCGAATTGTCGGTCACCGGCAGCCGTTCAAGCTGGAAGATCGGCAGTTCCGTGCCGGGGTTTTTCTCGAAGAACCCTCGTTTCTTCAACAGCGCCGCGCCGGCGAAGGTGACCGGCACATAGCCGGTGGCCGCCGCCCACTCGGCATCCTGCTGCGGCTCACCAAGGAAGCGCAGGAAGGCGGCGACCGCCTTGTACTCCGCATGAGTGCGCCTGGGCGCGGTCATCGTCCACAAGCTGGCGCCGCCGATGATCGAGTTGGTCGGCTTCTTGATGACCTGCGGATCGTAGGGGAGATAGGCTTCGGCGAAGCGGAACTTGGCGCTCTTCACCAGCGCGCCGCGCGCCGCGGAGGAGTTGAAGGTGATCGCCGCCTGCCCGGAATAGAACAGCGGGTCGGGCAGGTTGTCGCGTCCGGCGTATTTGAACGTGCCGGCCTTCGCCATGTCTAAGAGGCGCTGCAGATTGGCGACGAAAGCGGGATGGTCGATCAGCAGCCTGGCGTCGAGCCCCTTGAAGCCGTCGGAGGCCGTGGCGTAGGGCAGGTTGTGGATCGCCGCGAATTGCTCGAAGTGAATCCAGGTCGGCCACGAGGTGGTGATTGCGTATTTGGCCGCCTGTTTGAGCGCGATCTGGCTGGCGGCGGCGACGACTTCGGGCCAAGTCGCCGGCGGCTTGGCGGGATCGAGGCCCGCCTTCTCGAAGGCGTCCTGGTTGTACCACATAACGGCGGTCGAGGAATTGAACGGCATCGAGGCCATCTTGCCGTCGGGCAGGCTGTAATAGCCACGCACTGAGGCGATGTAGTTCGCCGGCCTGATCGGCGCGCCGGTTTCCCTGACCAGTTGCCACAGATCCTTGACTGCCTTGCCGGCAGCGACCATCGAGCCGGTGCCGACATCGAACACCTGCACGAGGTGTGGCGCTTGGCCGGCGCGCCACGCGGCGATGGCGGCGGTGAGGGTCTCCGGATAGCCGCCCTTGAACACCCCGACCACTTCGACCGTCTTCTGGCTGCTGTTGAAGCGGGCTATCAGCTTGTTGAGTTCGTCGCCGAGCACGCCGTTCATGGCGTGCCAGAACAGTATTTTTGGCGGCGCCGCGGCCAGGGCCGGCCGGGCCAAAGCCAGGGCGGCGGCGCCCGTCAGCAAGGTGCGGCGCTGCATGTGGTTGCTCCCCCCGAGACCGCCCTTGACGTTTAACTATGCCGCGTTACAGCGGCATGACAGTACCATGACGCGTCGCAGGCGTCTCGCCGGTCGCGGGCGGCGTCAATCATCAGATAAACGTGACCGCGTCCACCGTCCGTGGCAGCGAGCGGCCTCGCCGCACGGTCCACCGCCACGCCGCACGCCGCTGGACATCCTCAAAGAGCGTTTTGCCCGTGGCCCGATCGACCAAAATAAATTTGAGGATAGCCGTTATATCCTCGGAGAATACAGTTCGTCGCAAGGTGCGCTGCTCTCAATAAATATTGCTTTTATCCTTAACGACCACTCGCGAGGAGGGCCAAGCGGCAGCCCTCATTCATAGCGCAGCGCGTCGATTGGATTGAGGCTCGCGGCCTTGCGCGCCGGGTAGTAGCCGAAAAAGATGCCGACCGCGGCTGCAAACACAAACCCGCCGCCGATTGCCGCCAGAGACAGGGGCGCCAGCCAGCCAAACACGACCGGAATGACGGCCGACAAGGCTGCACCCATCGCGATGCCGGCGAGACCGCCGCTGACGCTGAGAAAGACGGCCTCGGCCAGGAATTGCAGCAGTACATGCAGTCGGCGTGCGCCGATCGCCATGCGTAGCCCGATCTCGCGGGTGCGCTCCGTGACCGACACCAGCAAGATGTTCATGATGCCGATGCCGCCCACCAGCAGCGAGATCGATGCGACGGCCGCAAGCAGGAGGGCCATGATGCGGCTGCTGCTCTGGGCGGTTTCGACGAACTGGCTCAAGTTGCGGATTGAGAAGTCGTTGACCTGGCCGGGCTTGATGCGATGGCGACGGATCAGCGTGGCGGTCACCTGGCCGATTGCCGCCTGGACCGTCGGCTGGCTCACCGCCTGTACGTAGATCTGATTGGCAAAGCCGGTCATCCGCGCCTGCAGGTTGTAGGGATTGGGCGGCGGCAGATAGGGCCAATTCAGCGGCGCTTGCAGTTGCGTCGGCGCTGCCACGCCGAGCACTTTGCGCTCGGCTGTCGTGAACGGGATCATGACGAGGTCGTCCTGGTCCTGGCCGAAAGGCGATTGGCCCTTGGCAGCCAGGACGCCGATGACCCGAAGCGGGACACCTTTTGCCTCGATCTGAGCGCCGATCGGATTCTCGTAAGGGTTGAAAAGCTGGCGATAGACTGTCTGGCCGATCACCGCGACAAGGCTCGCCTGGTTTTCGTCAGCCGCGGCAATACCGCGGCCCGCGGCGATCCGCCAGTTGGTGATCGCCGGAAAATGGTCGCTGACCCCCTGGATGGTCGTCGTCCAGTTCTGGTTGCCATACAGGACCTGACCCTGCTGACGGATCAGATAGCCGATCTGTGCGACGGCGCTGTCCTCGCGGCGGATGGCGTGCGCGTCGGCAACGGTCAGCGTGCTGGCGCTGCCAAAACCGGCGCGGATGCCGCCGGTCGTGACGGCACCCGGGAGAATCACGATCATGTTGGTGCCGAGGCTCTCGATCTGCTTGCGCACTGCCTCGCTCGCACCGTTCCCGATGGCGACCATCGCGATCAGCGCCGCAACCCCGATGAAGACGCCCAGCATCGTCAGTGCCGAGCGCATCTTGTTGCGGCTGATTGCCTGCGCAGCAGCGGCGAGAACCATGATCCCGAAAGCCAGGACTGCACTCGTCGGCAGCGCCGAGAAGGCGCCTCGTTCGGGCAGGCGCGCCGCGATGGAGCGCCTGCCGCCGGTTGCAGCAATGCCCGGCCTCGTCACCCGCTCGTCGGAAACGATCTCACCATCACGCATCGTCACGATTCGATCGGCGTAGGCGGCAATGTCGGCCTCGTGAGTCACGAGAACGATCGTTACGCCCTGCTCGCGATTGAGCGATACGAGCGTTTCCATAATCCCGTGCGAGGTCTTCGTGTCGAGATTGCCGGTCGGCTCGTCGGCAAGAAGCAGGCTCGGCCGATTGATCAATGCGCGGGCGATCGCGACGCGTTGCTGCTGACCGCCCGAGAGCTGGCCCGGCGTATTGCCCTCGCGGTCGCCGAGGCCGACGAACCCCAACGCTTCTCGCGCCCGCTCGACGCGAATGGGACGGCGCGCCGGGCCTGCGGCCGCGTAGTAGAGCGGCAACTCGACATTTTCGAGGGCGCTGGTGCGGGCGAGCAGATTGAAGCTCTGGAAGACAAAGCCGAGGCGTTCGCTCCGGATGCGAGCCAGGTCCGGCTCGGGCAGCCGCGCCACATCAAGGCCTTCGAGCAGATAATGACCGGTGGTAGGATGGTCGAGGCAGCCGAGGATATTCATCAGCGTTGATTTGCCCGAGCCCGAGGATCCCATGATCGCGACAAACTCGCCGGGCCGGACGGTCAGGTTGACGCCGCGTAGTGCCTGGACCTCGACATCGCCGACGCGAAAGATTCGTGTTACGGCCCTGATTTCGATGACCGGCACAGCCAGCTCCGGGCTCTCGCGCGGCATGTGCAGCGCTCCCTTAGAGACGCGGCAGCGGCAGGCCCGCTGTGCCCGCCGGCTGGCCGTGGTTTTCGACGATGATGACCGGCTCACTGGGCTGGAGATCGCCTCTGACGATTTCGGTGAAGCTGCCGTCGTCGAGCCCTAACACGACGGGCACTTGGACGGGCTTGCCGTCGCGCAATATCCAGATCCGCCCCTGGCCGCTTGGCAGCGCGCCAGCGGGGCCACCTGGGCCGGCTCCTGCCAGGCCGCCCGGCGCGTAGCGTAGCGCCTGGTCCGGCACGCGCAGCACGTTGCCTTTGTGCTGGAGGACGATCTGCGTCGAGGCGGTCATGCCCGGCATCAGCGCCAGATCGCTGTTGTCAACGTAGATGACGGCATCATAGGTGACGACGTTTTGCACGGTCTGTGGCGACAGGCGGACCTGGTTCACGATGCCGTGGAACACGCGGTTCGGATAGGCGTCGACGCTAAAGGTGGCCGTGTCGCCTTCTTTCATGCCGCCAACATCGCTCTCGCTGACGCTGGTATCGACTTCCATCTTCTTGAGGTCGGTGCCGATCAGGAATAACGTCGGCGTCTGCAGGGTGGAGGCAACTGTCTGCCCCTGCGTCACATTGCGCGACACGACGGTACCATCGACCGGCGAGATGATATTGGTGTACTCCAGGTTAAGTTTGGCGCCTTCGACGAGGCTCTCGTCGAGCTTTACCGTCCCTTCGTCTTGCTGCACGACAAAGGCCTGGTCCTCGGCCTGCTGGCGCGCGATCGAGTTCTGCTTTGCGAGCACCTGGTAGCGCTTGAGGTCGAGCTGGGCCTCCGCGAGAATCCCCTGATCGCGGAGCAGCTGGCCGGAATATTGGTTGAGCGTGGCCTGATAAGGGCGCGGATCGATCTTGGCGCAGACCTGTCCGGCCTTCACGACGGTGTTGTAGTCGCAGGAAAGCGACTGGATGACACCTGATACATAGCTGCCGACGATGATCGTCAGGATCGGATTGATAGTTCCCGTTGCCGTGACGGCCCTTGTCACATCGCCAAGTGTCGCCGGCACTGTCGTGTAGTGCACTGCCGGCGCACGGCTGGTGTTCCACCATGCCGCGCCGGCCACTGCTACTACCAGCAGCGCTATCAGCGCGGCAGTTAAAGAGCGGCGGCGATTTCGTGACAGCCTGGGTACCGTGGTGCCAGGTATCGCGCGCCGACCAGCTTTTGCCGCGCTCTCGGCACGGACGTTGTTCATTATCAAAGGCTCCTGCACGACCGAGCGATCTTCTCCAACACGCCGCCAGCGGCATTGATCAGGATCAAACCTCAGATGTTGTGAAGTGGACCGGGGCGCCCAGTGCGAGGCACTCGCTGGTATGACATAGGATCAGCGCGGCTGGGGCGATCGGCGCATCCCTCGCATGACCTTTGTCGCTCCCTGAATTGGCTCGTGGTTCTGTCGTCGCTAAGCCGCCCCATGTCGGCAAGGGCGGGCGTTTGATGTTGAGCAAAATGTGATTCGCAGCCGTGATTAGCGTTTGTTACCGTGCCCCGTCGCAGCAGCTATCTCATTGCCGGATGCATGGTCTATTGGCACAAGCCGTCCGCTCGCGGCGCTGCTGGGCGTTCTTCGCCAGGCTCGCGTCTTTTTGGTCGGCTTCAATCGCGATCGCAATAATCGCGCTGCTGATCCGCTTGCATGGGCTCGGCGACAAACCGTTCTGGCTCGACGAAGTTGCGAGCCTTCATCGTGCGACGATGCCCTGGCCGAAGGTCGCGCTTGAGTCGCTCCGCAACAATCAATATCCGGCCTACTTCGTGCTCCTCTGGTTCGTCGCAAAATTCGGCACATCACAGTGGTGGTTGCGGCTGCCTTCGGCGATCTTCGGCGCAATCAACGCCGGCTTGGTGTGCGCAATCGGCCGCGAGGTCGACGGTCTGCGCACCGGCATCGCCGCTGGACTTTTGCTCGCTCTGTCACCCTTTGACGTGCAATACGGACAGGAAGCGCGCCCCTATACGCTCGCCGCTGGCTTGATCCTGGCCGCGTTATGGGGCATCGCGCGCCTTGCCAAAGAACCGATCGCCGCCGCCTACCAGCCGGGCCGCGACGGCCGGCCGCTCTCTCCGTGGCTCGCCTATTGCGGCGGCACCGCGGCCGCGTTGAATGTCCTCAACGTAGCCGTCCCTTGGTTCCTGGCGGCCAATTTGGCGGCCGTCGCGATTGTTCAGCACGCGGGCGGTGGGCGTGCAGCGTTTCTGCGCAAGTGGGGCCGCGCGCAGGTCCTGATCATCGCAGCGTGGCTCCCGTCGGCGGCGGCTGTCTATATTCTCAGCAGCGGCGGTGTGCTGTATGCGTCCAGATGGGCGCCGCCGGAGACGATGGCGACGATCTGGTCGAGCGTCGCACCCGTGTATCTCGATCGCATCTCGGATTTTGTCACCTTTAACCTAATGCCGGCACGAGTTCTGGGCCTCGCGGTTGTTATTGCCGCGTTCGCGGCCCATGGCGCGTGGCGCCTGCGGCGCCGTCCCGGCGTGCTCGCACTCATCGGCTGCGCCGCCGTCGTGCCGCTGCTGTTGCTGATGTCAGTCTCGCTGGTCACGCCGGTTCTGGTTCCACGCTACATTGCCTGGACCGCGGCGCCGTTTTACGTCCTGGCTGGGGCGGGCCTCGGCGGCTTCGGGCGCGAGCGGTTCGCTGTCTGCACGACAGTATTGGCAACCGCGTGTCTGATCAATGTGCTGCCTTACTACCACGATGAAACTAAGCCGCGCTGGGACCTTGCGGCAGCAGAGCTCGCCAGCGAAACGCAGCCGGGCGATGTCGTGCTACTCAACAACTGGTATTCCTATTACGTGCTGATGGCGTTTGCCGACCGCAGCGGGCTTGCCGGTCGCCGGCTGTCGCTGACCTGGACACCGGCCGCTGCCGCCCGGCTTGTTCCGCATCATGATCTCTGGGTGCTGTTTGGCCGCACCGGACAAGTGGCGATGCCGGCTGCCCAGGATTACCTGAATTCGCTTTCTTGGCTTGGCCAGCCAGTGGCGCAACAACAGATCGGCCGCTACATCGTACTCTGGCGCTTCGGTGCGCCCGATGCCCGGGTCGCCACCTGTCTAATGGCGCCCCGCTGTTCCGAAGCCGGCCAGTCCAAGTGACATCGTGATATGGCGCACCGTCATCATCGCAATGATGCTGATAGCACGAGGCGCGCATAGTCTTTGAGGAACGACGACAGCCTCGTTCCCGGGGCGCTCATCGACGACACAATGCCCGCAAGCAGACTCGTACACGCCAATCGCCGTATCTGCGCTTCGCTCTTCTTCTGACTTAGATCAATGGCTGGGTGTATCGAAATGCGCATTCTTCTGAAAAGAATAGCGAGCATATGGGCATGGACGAACCACCATCCGCTGTCCTATCCGCCCCTGAACAGCGCCTGGGGCGGATCGCCGCTGTCCATGGATCGGTGCTGGATATCCGTTTCGATGCAGGCGCGTTGCCGGTGATCGACGAAGCCGTTGCCGTCGATTGGGACCGTGGACCGCCGCTGATAGCCGAGGTGCGGCAGCATCTTGACCAGACCACCGTGCGCGCGGTCGCGCTGGCCGAAACCGCCGGGCTACGCCGCGGCACCGGCGCCCGCGCACTTGGAGAGCGGATCACTGCGCCAGTCGGCGATGCTGTACTCGGCCGCCTGCTGAACGCGATCGGCGCGTCGATCGACCGCGGACCGGACCTGCCGCCGGACAGCGAATGGCGGCCAATCCACGCGCCAGCGCCACCGCTCGACCGGCAAACAGGCAGCCGCGAGCTGTTCCACACCGGTATCAAGGTCATCGACCTGCTAGCGCCGCTCGTCATCGGGGGCAAGGCCGCGATGTTCGGCGGCGCCGGGGTCGGCAAGACCGTGCTGATCATGGAGTTGATCCGCACGACGGTGGAGCGGCACGCCGGCATCTCGGTGTTCGCTGGCATCGGCGAGCGCTCGCGGGAGGGGCACGAATTGCTGTTGGAGTTGCGGCAATCCGGAGTCATCCACCGCACCGCGCTGATATTCGGCCAGATGAACGAGCCGCCCGGGGCGCGCTGGCGGACCGGGTTGACGGCGCTCGCCATCGCCGAGCATTTCCGCGACAGCGCACACGAGAACGTGCTGCTGCTGGTCGACAACGTGTATCGCCTGGTGCAGGCCGGCGGCGAGGTGTCGGGGCTGCTCGGGCGCCTGCCGTCGCGGGTCGGCTACCAGCCGACCCTGGCCAGCGAGATCGCTGAGTTCGAGGAGCGCATCGCCTCGGTCGCCGGCGCCGCGATCACGTCGATCCAGGCGGTCTACGTGCCGGCCGACGATTTCACCGATCCTGCGGTCGCCGAGATCTTCAGCCATCTCGATTCCTCAATTGTACTATCGCGCAATATGGCGAGCGAGGGCATGTATCCCGCGATCGATCCGCTGGCGTCGACGTCGAGCCTCCTCGACCCTCGCCTGGTGGGAGAGACGCATTACCGCACGGCACAGGAGGTGCGCAAAACGATTGCGCATTACCGTGAACTGGAAGAGGTCATCGCGCTGCTCGGCATCGAGGAACTGAGCGTCACTGACCGCACTGCGGTCGCGCGCGCACGCCATCTTTTGCGCTTCCTGACACAGCCGTTTCAGGTGACGGTCGCCTTTACTGGCAAGGAGGGTCGCAGTGTCGAATTGGAAGCGACGCTCGCCGGTTGCCGTGCGATTCTGGACGGCGAGACCGATGGCTGGGCCGAAGGCTCGCTGTACATGGTCGGCGGCCTCGACGAGGCGCGCCGCAAGGAAGTCACTCTCGCGCGAGCGGAGAAGGCATCATGAAACTGACCGTCAGCACGCCGTTCGCGGTTGCGCTCGAAGCGGCTGACATCCGGCATCTGCGGGCCGAAGATGCAACCGGCGCCTTCGGCATCCTGCCCGGTCATGCCGATTTCCTGACGGCGCTTTCGCCGTCGGTAATCCGCTGGCGCGACAATCGCAGGCAGGAACACTACATCGCTGTGCGCGGCGGTGTGCTGGAGGTAAGCGGCGGCGAGGCGATCGCGATCGCCACGCCGGAAGCGGTGGCGGGCGACGATTTGGGCCGCCTGGAAGCCGAGGCGCTCGCGCGGTTCCGCCAGCAGGTCGCCGACGAGCAGGCGGCCCGCACCGATGCGCAGAGGCTCTATCTGGCGGCGCTGCGCCAAATCATCCGGTACGTCCGCGGGCAAAACGCGGCGAGCAACATCGCCAGTTCCGGCCTCGGTTTCGCCGGATGACGTCATCCACAGGCCGCAACCGACGGCGAAATCGCGTCGACGGCCTCGACAGCGCGGTGCGGCTGCACCGCGAACGTCGCGATCGTTGGCGCCGCGAAGGCGAACGTTCGATCGGTCGGAACCTGGCGATGATCGGCTCCCTCGGATGGACGATCGTGATCCCGACCTTGCTCGGCATCTTCGCCGGACGCTGGCTCGACCGGACCTTCGCGTCCGGTGTCTTCTGGACGCTCGGCCTGCTCGTCGTCGGGCTTGCTGTCGGCTGCGCACTGGCGTGGAACAGGATGCAACGCGAATGAGCGGGTTCCTCTTGCCGGTTTCCGCCGCGTTTGCTCTCGCCGGGCTTGCCTTCGGCGCCGCATATTTCGCGCTGCTGCGGTACAGCGTCGAGCGCTATACCGAAGGCGGCAGCCGGCTCCTGATCGCGGTTCTTGCTCTTGGCCGGATCGCCGCCGCAGCCGCGTTCTTCGGCGTCGCCGTGCAGTTCGGGCCGCTGCCGGCGCTTTCTGCCCTGCTCGGGTTGCTGCTTGCCCGATTGCTGGCGCTGCGCGCAGCGGCGCGGAGGCTCCCCGCGTGACCGCGCTGGGCTCGCCGCTCGCCAGCACGGTGCTGTTTCATGTCGGTCCGCTGGCGGTCACGCGGCCGGTCGTGACGACCTGGGTCATCATCCTGGTGCTGACGGCCGGTGCGCGGGCGCTCACGCACCGCCTATCAGCACATCCGGGACGCCGCCAAGCGGCGGTCGAAGCGATCGTGACCGCCATCATGGACCAGATCGAGGGCGTCATCGGCGAGAACCCGCGCCCATTTCTGCCCCTGCTTGCAACCCTGCTGATCTTCCTCGTTGCTGCCAACCTGTCGGGCGTATTGCCGGGAGTGCAAGCGCCAACCGGCAAATTGGAGACGCCTGCGGCGTTGGCCTTGATCGTGTTCGCCGCCGTCCATGGCTTCGGCGTGCGGGCGCGCGGCCTATTCGGGTATCTCGCAAGCTTCGCGCGACCCAAGCTGATCATGCTGCCGCTCAATCTGTTGTCCGAAGTGACGCGCACCTTCTCGATGATGGTGCGCCTGTTCGGCAATGTGATGAGCGGCGAGTTCGTCATCGCGCTGGTCGTGGCGCTGGCGGGGCTGTTCGTTCCGATCCCGCTGATGGCGCTCGAAATCCTCGTCGGCCTGGTGCAGGCCTACATCTTTTTCATCCTTGCGACGGTTTTCATCGGCGCCGCGGTCGATACGTCCGGCGGTGACTAGAGGGAAATGCATGGATACGCTGAAGCTGGTCAGCATCCTGGCCGCTGGGCTCGCGGTGTCGATCGGGTCAATCGGGCCGGCGCTGGCTGAGGGCCGTTCTGTAGCTGCTGCGATGGACGCGATCGCGCGCCAGCCGGAATCCGCCGGCACGATATCGCGCACCCTCTTCGTCGGCCTCGCGATGATCGAGACGATGGCGATCTATTGCCTTGTGGTGGCGCTGCTGCTGCTGTTCGCCAATCCCTACACCGTGTGACGATGCATTTCGACTGGTCGACATTCGCGCTGCAGACGGTCAATTTCGCCATCCTCGTCTGGCTGTTGCACCGGTTCTTGTATCGGCCGGTGTTGCGCATGATTGACGTCCGCCGCAGCGAGATCGAACAGCAATATGCCGACGCGCAGACTGCCGAGGACCAGGCCAAGGCTCATCTCGCCGCCATCGAAGCTCAGCGTGCCGGGATCGGCGCCGAGCGTCAGGCGACGCTGCGGCAGGCGGCGGCCGACGCGGAGAAAGCCGCCGCAGAGCGCCGCACACAGGGCGAACACGAAGCCGCTTCCTTGCTCGCCGATGCACGGAAGACGTTGGCGGCGGAGCGAGCACAGGCTTTGGCGCAGGCGCGCCGCTCTGCCCTCGACCTCGGCACCCACATCGCCACGCGCCTGCTGGCGCAAGTGCCCGGCGAATTGCGCGCGGCGGCGTGGAGCGACCGCGTCGGACAGTATCTTGCCGCGCTCCCTGAGCCGCAACGGGCCGGGCTTGCGAAGCAGCTGGTGAATGGCGGTCAGCTGCAGATCGTCACTGCTGCGCCGCTGTCGGCCGCTGCGGCAGAGACCTGGCGGAACATGTTGCAGCAGATGCTTGGCGGGAGATTTGCGGTCGAATTCGCCGTCGATCCCCAGCTGGTCGCCGGCGCCGACCTGCACTTCCCGGATGCTGTCCTGCACCTCTGCTGGCAGAACGCGCTCGCCGCGATGCGGACGGAGATCGAGGCCGATGCCCGGGCTCGTTGAAGATCTGGCCCATTGGGTGGGGCTGACGCGTGACCGCATTGATCGCCTCGCGCTGCAGCCATCGCTCGAACAGATCGGCCGAGTCATGCGCGTCGGGGACGGGGTGGCGACGGTGAGCGGCCTGCCAGAGACGCGGCTTGACGAGCTCCTTTTGTTCGCCGGCGGGGTGCAGGGTCTCGCGGTCGATCTCGGCGAGCAGGCGATTGGCTGCGTGCTGCTCGGCGACGCGACAAGGGTTGCGGCCGGCAGCATCGTGCGCGGTACCGGCGAGGTGGCGCGCGTGCCGGTCGGCGACGCCTTACTCGGGCGGACTGTCGATGCATTGGGTCAGCCCCTCGACGGCGGTGAAGCGGTGGCGGCGGCGACCTTTGCGCCAGTCGAGCAGCCGGCACCTGCGATCGTCGAGCGCGATCTGGTGACGCGGCCGCTAGCGACCGGTCTGCTCGTCGTCGACGCGATGATCCCGCTCGGCCGCGGCCAGCGCGAACTGATCATCGGCGACCGTGCCACCGGCAAGACGGCGGTCGCCGTCGACACGATGATCAACCAACGCCACAGCGACGTGATCTGCGTCTATGCCGCGGTCGGCCAGAAGGCGTCGGCGGTTGCCGAAGTCATCGCATCGGTCCGCCAGTACGGTGCGCCAGAACGCTGCCTGTTCGTTGTCGGTGAGGCCGACGCGCCGCCCGGGCTGCAATGGCTGACCCCCTACAGCGCCTGCTCGATGGCCGAGCACTTCGTGGCGGCCGGCCGCGACGTACTGCTGGTCATCGACGATCTGACGAAACATGCCGCCGCCTACCGCCAGATTTCGCTGTTGCTGCGCCGGCCCCCCGGCCGCGAGGCCTATCCCGGAGACATCTTCTACATTCACTCCCGCCTGCTTGAACGCGCCGCCAAGCTCGCGCCGGAACGGGGGAGCGGCTCGCTGACGGCGTTGCCGATCGCGGAAACCCAGGCCGGCAATATCAGCGCCTATATCCCGACCAATCTGATCTCGATCACCGACGGGCAAATCTATCTCGATCCCCGCCTCTTCAACGAGGATCAGAAGCCCGCGATCGATGTCGGCAAGAGCGTCTCGCGCGTTGGCGGCAAAACCCAGGCGCCAGTGCTGCAGGCGCTGTCCGAAAGCCTGCGGCTCGAATACGCGCAGTTTCTCGAACTGGAGGTGTTCACGCGCTTCGGCACGATGGTCGACGAGCGCACCCGCAAGGTCATCGAGCATGGGCGCCGCCTCCGGGCGGTACTGCGACAGCCGCAATTCGCGCCGCTATCGCTCGGCGAGGAGGTTGCGCTGCTGCTGGCAGTCGCCGAGGGAGCGATCGACGATCTGCCGCTCGACCGCATCGATGCGTTTCGCAGCGCACTCGCCGGCTGGCTTACGGAGCACTGCCCCGAAGCGCTGGCACTCACCGAGCACACGCCGGCGCTTGACCTGGCGCTGAAGGCACGACTGATCGCAGCGCTGCGCGCGCTGGCCGGGTCGGTGTCGGGCTAGAAAGGCTGCGATGCGTTTTGTCGAACTCGAACGGCATATCAGCAGCATCGGCGAGTTGCGCGACATCATCGGCGCGCTGCGCTCGCTGGCCGGCATCCGCGTCCAGGAAGCACAGCGCGCATTACCGGGCGTGCGCCGCTACGGTCAAACCGTGGCGGACGCAATCGGCGCCGCTCTTTCTTTGATCGCGGCGCCGCCGGAAGCGCACCCAGGGGTCGGCCGCCGCGGGCTCGTCCTGTGCATGGCCGAACACGGGTTTGTCGGCGGCTTTGACGAACGCATCTGCGCAGCGGCCGAGGTGTCGATCGCCGCGACGGATGTTTTGTTCGTCCTCGGCCACCGCGGCGCGGCGCGGCTGGCGGAAAGCGGCAGTAAAATCGACTGGTTCCATCCGATGGCGACCCGTACCAACGGGATCGTCGAAACAGTGCGGCATCTCACGGGCGAACTCTATCGGCGAATTGCAGCGGGCGAACTGAGCCGGGTCGAAGTGGTGTTTGCTCGCCGTGAGCAGAGCCGCGTTGAAGTCATCGAAACCCGGCAGCTGTTGCCTTTGGGGGCGCAAGCGCCGGCGCGACTGCAAGCTCGGATGCCGCCGCTCTGCAACCTGCCGCCGCAGCTTCTGCTGCAAGAACTGATCGCCGATCATATCTTCGCGCTGCTTGTCGAGGCCGCCGTCGAGTCGCTTCTTAGTGAGAACGCGGCACGCTTCGCCGCCATGGAAGCGGCGCACGACAACGTCTCTAAGCGGCTCGATCGCCTGCATCAGGAAGCTCGCGAGGCACGCCAGGACGAAATAACCAGCGAGTTACTGGAGCTGATCAGCGGAGCCGAAGACCGGATCGCGAGCGACCACCCGTTGACTTGAGCCATCCGGACTCCCCTCACGCAACAAGAAAAGCCAGGCGATGCAACCGCGGGATGCGCGCGCGAGCGGCGAGGCGATCCGCACGGTGCCCGCCGGCCAGCGGTATATGCGCGCACACCGCGATAAATCCTTTACTTGCCTCGATGGAATTGACACTATCGAATTCCGAATTCAGAAACCGACGCGCCCGATGCAGCCTCTCGACCCCCAGCCGGCGCTGATCGATCGCGCCTACGAGCAGTTGGTCGCCGCCATCGCCGACGGCACGCTCGCGCCCGGCCAGCGCATCCGCCAGGAAGAACTCGGCCGCGCGCTTGGTGTCTCGCGGCAGCCGATCAGCCACGCGCTGCAATTATTGAAGCAGCAGAAGCTGGTGGAGGAGAGCGGCCGGCGCGGGCTGGTTGTCTCAGAGATCGACCCCGCAAGAGTCCGCGATCTCTACCAGGTCCGCAGTGCACTCGACGCGCTGGCCGCGCGCCTTGCCGCTGACCTCGTCGCGCAGCGGCTGATTGCCGCGCCGCAATCGCAGGCGGCCGAGCGCGCGCTCGCCGCAGGTCTTACATTGTTGCCGGATGCGCCGGTGCTGGCGTTCATCCAGGCCGATGTCGCTTTCCACATCGCGCTCTATCGCCTATCGGGCAACCAGGCGATCGAGGACACGGTGGCGGCGCAATGGCCGCACCTGAAGCGCTCGATGGGCGCGGTGCTCGACGATCCCAAACAGCGTCCATTAGTGTGGGCCGAACACCGGGAAATTCTCCGCTGCGTCCTCGCGGGAGATGCCCCAGGCGCGGAGCGGGCAGCGCGCGGCCACACCGACCGCGCCGGCAGCGAAACGGCGCGCCGGCTGCGCCAATCGTCGGCGTCCTAAATCGTCTTCGTCAACGGGAGGAAACGTGATGCCGCTGACGCCACAACAGCTGCAGCAGTTCGCTGAGGAAGGCTACCTGTTTCTGCCCGACTGCTTTGCCGAAGAGGAGGTCGCGATCTTGCGCGACGAGGCCGAGGCGATCTACGCCACCAACCGTCAGGAGGTGTGGCGCGAGAAGACCGGCGCGCCGCGCACTGCCTTTGCCGCGCACACCTTTAACGAGGCTTTTCGCCTGCTCGGGTACCATCCGCGGCTGATCGGGCCGGTCCAGCAGGTCTTCGGCGAACCCCTCTACATGCACCAATATAAGATCAACGCCAAGGCGGCGTTCGAGGGCGATGTGTGGCAGTGGCACCAGGATTACGGCACTTGGGCGCGTGACGACGGCATGCCGGAGCCGCGGGCGATGAACATCGCCGTGTTCATGGACGAGGTCATGCCGATCAACGGCCCCTTGATGCTGGTGCCGAAGAGCCACAAGCACGGCGTGCTGTCTGCCGGCCACGATGAGGAGACGACGTCATATCCGCTGTGGACGCTCGACAACGCGACCGTGACCCGCCTCGTCGACGAAGGCGGCATTGTCGCGCCCACCGGCAAGCCCGGCTCGGTGCTGATGTTCCACGGCAATCTGGTGCACGCCTCGGCGCCCAACATCACGCCCTA
>JASIAN010000194.1 GCA_030042035.1 Alphaproteobacteria bacterium
TCGCCGCCGAGAAAGCCCTGCTGGCTCTTCTCGTAGGTGATGAGGCCTAATTCGTCGCTCATGCCGTAGCGGGTCACGATGCTGCGCGCGATGTCGGTCACCTTGGCGAGATCGTCGGCGGCCCCAGTCGACAGTTCGCCGAACACGATCGTCTCGGCGGCGCGGCCGCCGAGCAGCACCGCCATCTTGTTTTCCAGTTCCTGCCGGGTCATCAGATAGCGGTCCTCGGTCGGCCGCTGGATCGTGTAGCCGAGCGAACCGATGCCGCGCGGGATGATCGACACCTTATGCACCTTGTCGGTACCGGGCAGCGACAGCGCAACCAGCGCATGCCCCATCTCATGGTGCGCGACGACCTCGCGCTCGTGCGGGTTGAGGAGACGGTTTCTCTTTTCGAGGCCGGCGACGATGCGCTCGACGGCGTTCGTGAAGTCGGCAAGCGTCACGGCATCGGCGCCGCGGCGCGTCGCGACGAGCGCCGCCTCGTTGACGAGGTTGGCGAGATCGGCGCCGGTAAAGCCGGGCGTCAACGCCGCCACGGTCTCGAGATCGACTTCAGGGCTGAGGTGAATGCGGCGAACATGCACCATGAGAATCTGCACTCGGCCTTCTTTGTCCGGCCGGTCGACCAGCACTTGCCGGTCGAAGCGGCCGGCGCGCAACAGGGCCGGATCCAAAATCTCCGGCCGATTGGTTGCGGCCAGCAGGATCATGCCGGTGCGCACATCGAAGCCGTCCAGCTCGGACAACAGCTGATTGAGCGTCTGCTCCTTTTCGTCGTGCCCGCCGCCCCACGGGTAGGCGCCGCGGGCGCGACCGAGGGCATCGATCTCGTCGATGAAAATGATGCACGGCGCCTTCTGCTTCGCCTGCTCGAACAGGTCGCGCACGCGGGCGGCGCCGACCCCGACAAACATCTCGACGAATTCCGACCCGTTGATTGAAAAGAACGGCACGCTGGCCTCGCCCGCCACGGCACGCGCCAGGAGCGTCTTGCCGGTGCCCGGCGGGCCGACCAGCAGCACCCCCTTCGGCACCCGGCCGCCGAGCCGGCCGTAACGCTGCGGGTCCTTGAGGAACGCGACGACCTCCTGCAGTTCGGCTTTCGCTTCGTCGACGCCGGCGACATCGGCGAATGTCGTTTTCGTGTCGGTCTCGACATAGACCTTGGCCTTGCTGCGGCCGACCGACATCAAGCCGCCGCCGAACCCCTGCTCGCTCGCAAAGCGGCGAAACAGGAACATCCACACGCCGAAAAACAGAGCCACCGGGATGATCCACGACAGGATGTCGCTCAGCCAATGGCTTTCGATCTCGCCGGCGAACGTGACGTGATATTTCTCCAGCTCATTGGCAATTTCAGGCGAGACGCGAGTGGTAATAAATTCGGTATAGCCCTGTTTGTCCTTTTCTTTAAAGGTACCTTGGACGTAATTTCCGCTGACGCGCACCGATTGGATTTTACCAGATTTGAGATCGTCTTGGAACTGGCTGTAAGGGATCTGGTGAATCTGGGTATAGGAGGCGAAGATCGCCTGGATGATCATGATCGCGGCAAAGGCGACGATCCAATACCAGGCGTGATACTGGTGTTCTTTTTTCATTGGCATGAGACACGCCCCCGGCAGCAGCGCGCGCGGCCTGGCGGCAATCCGAGGTGCCCCGGACGGTGCGGCTGCGCGACTAGATGGTGGCCGCGGCGTCGCCGATCAACGGCGCGGGTCGCCGTCGTCATATCCGTGCTGATTGCTGAAGAACATCAGGCTCACAAGCCCGATCCCGAGCGCGAGGGTCAGCAAGACGCCGAGGATCAACGCGACCCAGCCGGCAGGGGTGATCTCGCTGGTGCCGATCGTCGCCCACAGCCCGGCGGCAACGACGGCGACCGCCCCGACGACCGCGGCAGCAATGGCGAGCGCGATCCAGGTCGCGCGGGAAAGTCTCCCGCTCATCATCGCCGAACCGGCCTGCGGGCCTTGAACTGATCAACCATCGCTTGGTCTCTGCATCCAAACGCATCCGCAAGCGCCCGCCATTCCGCCAACGCCCGATGCGGGATTATAGTCCCCGGCGGGGCAACGCAACGAGCCGTAACGTCAGATCAGAGGATCGTGATGACAAAGTACAGCTGCACGCTGATGGGCATCGGCGAAATCTTCTATGCCACGCTGATCGCCGAAAGCGACCAACAGGCGCGAGAAATGGCGGTCACCGAGGTCAATGAAAAATGGTTCGGCAGTGGCGGCCGGCCGCGCAACTGGAGCGTCGCCGTGCTGGAGGCGGATGTCGCCGGCCCTGCCCGCATCCTCGATTGCGGCCAGCGGGAGGCGTGATCCCCGCCTCGGCCAAATTTACATTTGCAAAGCGGTATTATTTCTTAATCAACGCGTCGGAATTGGGCTTACGCCGCGGCGCCCGGCATGGCACAGTGCGGCCGAGGCGAGGTTCCTCGAAACGGAGACGCATTGATGCCGACCGAGAGCAAGCACCCCGAGACGATCGTCCTGCACGCCGGCTATCGCAGCGATCCGACGACCAACGCCGTCGCGGTGCCGATCTATCAGACGACGAGCTATCAGTTCCGCGACACCGAGCATGCCGCCAACCTGTTCGCGCTCAAGGAACTCGGCAACATCTATACCCGCATCATGAACCCGACGAATGCGGTGCTGGAAGAGCGGGTGGCTGCGCTCGAAGGCGGCGTCGCGGCGCTGGCGCTGGCGTCGGGGCAGGCGGCCTCGCTGTTTGCGGTCAACAACGTCGCGCAGGCGGGCGACAATTTTGTCAGCTCGACCGACCTCTACGGCGGCACCTGGAACCTGTTCCTGCACACGATGCAGCGCACGATGGGGATCGAGGTACGCTTTGTCGACCCGGCCGACCCGGAGAATTTCCGCCGCGCGACCGACGCCAGGACCCGTTGCTATTACGCCGAAACCTTGCCCAATCCGAAGCTCGAAGTGTTCCCGATCGCCGAGGTCGCGAAGATCGGCCGCGAACTGGGTGTGCCGCTGATCATGGACAACACGGCCTCGCCGGTCATCTGCCGGCCGATCGACCACGGCGCCGCGATTGTCATGCATTCGACGACGAAATATATCGGCGGTCACGGCACTTCGATCGGCGGCATCGTCGTCGACGGCGGCAATTTCGACTGGGAGAAGCACGCCGATCGCTTCCCTCTGTTGAACCAGCCCGATCCCGCTTATCACGGCGCGGTGTGGACGCAGGCCGTGAAGCCGCTGGGGCCGATTGCCTACATCATCAAGATGCGCGTCACCTGCCTGCGCGACATCGGCGCCGCCGCCAGCCCGTTCAACTCATTCCTGCACATCCAGGGGCTCGAAAGCCTGCCGCTGCGCATGCGGGCGCATTGCGAGAATGCCGCGGCGGTCGCCGACTACCTGACGGGCCATCCGAAGGTGGTCAAGGTCATCTATCCGAAGCTGATGGAAGGCACGGCGCGGCGCCGCGCCGACGCCCACCTGAAGGGCGGCTACGGCGGCCTCCTCGGGTTCGAGCTGAAGGGCGGCAAGGATGCCGGGCGGCGCTTCATCGATGCGCTCAAAATGTTCTACCATGTCGCCAACATCGGCGATGCGCGCAGCCTCGCGATCCATCCGGCCTCGACAACCCATTCGCAGCTGACGCCTGAGGAGCAATTGGCGACCGGCGTCACCGACGGCTATGTGCGCCTGTCGCTCGGCATCGAGCACAAGGACGACATCATCGCCGACCTCCGCCAAGCGCTCGACAAGGCGTGAGGCCGCGTCAGGATTGCGTCGTCGCTCCGCTCCTCGCAATGACGGCGTGACTCCCGAATGATGACCCCCGCTTTGTCATGCAAGCGCAGCGAAGCAATCCCGACGGCAATACAGCGAAGCTGCGCTTCGCTTGGCCGATCGATCTCAGGCTGACCGTCGCAAGCCATGGCTGGGCCTATCTCGCGCCGTGGCAATGGGACCCGGAGCAGGGCCGTCTCGCTCGCCGCGAGCGGATCGCCGACCGGGTCGGCACGATCGCGACGACACAGCGTGCGCCCGCTGCCCTTGATGTGACGTGGGAGCGGTTCGGTGAGGATGCCGCGCCGGAAATCCTGAAGCGCGCCGCGCGGTGGGTCTCGGCCGAATGGGACCCGGCGCCGGCCGTCGCTGCCTTGGGCGCGGCGTTCCCGGACGATGCGGCGCTCGTCGCCCAGGGCGGCGGGCGGTTGCTGCGCTGCTCGACCTTTTATGAGGACTTCGTGAAAACACTGTTGACCGTCAACACCAGCTGGGCGGGCACGGTGCGGATGAGCGCGGCGCTCGTCGCCGAGCCGGGCGGCGGCGCGTTTCCGCCGCCCGCGGCGATCCTCGATTACGGCGAAGAGCGGCTGCGCGCCGTTGCCAAACTCGGTTTTCGCGCCCCGACCGCGCTTCTCGCCACACGGCGCATGCTGGACGACGGCGCGATTGATGCGGACGGGCATGGCAGGACGGCAATGCTCGACCACGATTATCTAATCGGCCTCAAGGGGATTGGCCCCTACGCGGCGGCGCATTGCCGCATGCTGCTCGGCGATTTCAGCCGCATCCCGGTCGATTCGGTCGCGCTCGCCCACCTGCGCGAGCGGCATCAGACGACGCCGGCCGAATTCCTCGCCGCCCGCGCCCATTGCGGCGTCTATATCGGCCTCGGTTACCGACTGATGCGATTGCGCGAGAAATACGCCGTGCCCGAATTCGATCTGACGGACAAACTGCCGACCGGGTCGGCGTACTGAAATAAGCCGCGGGACAGGGGGTTGGCTGGGAGGCCGACCAATCTCCCGTCGATCTCCATAAGCAATCGGGCCACAGAACGACCGCTGGTGCGCCGAACCGCTCGTTGATGACATCGAGAGTGTAATCAACAAACTGATCGACCGCTATGAGACACAGGTTCATCTCCCCCGGCATCGCGATGGTCGAGCTCGCGGCCACGAAGGCGAAGCCCGGCGAAGAGGTTGCCGAACTTGTGATCGTGAACCGCGTTATCGGTCCGAAGGCCAACAATGGGTATCGCTTCGTCCCGTCTGCCGGTATCTCGGTTCAAGGACAGGATGCGAACGCCTACTGGAAGGCGGTCTCCCATATCGCGAACAAACTGAACGTGTCGGTGAAGGTATTCTTCCGCTGGTATGACAATGAAAAGGCCGCAAAGCCCGGCGAAACTGGCAAACTGAGCCTGAATGACGGGTGAAAGCGTGTAGCACCGTGGGGAGACTATGAGGTCTCTCTGCTTCAGTAAAACAACCGTGCCGCTCGTCAGTGAAACTTAAGCAGCAAGCCGATGATCGCGGTCATGATGCCGAACCCGGCGACCAGCATCGCCCCGAGGCGCACGGTGATGCGCAAGGTTTGAACGTCAAGATCGTCCTTCGTGACCAGATCAGCCATTATAAACCGCCGGGCTGCGTCGGCGTGCGTTTCCGCCTGATCCTGCGGTACGCCGCCGTCGCGCAGATAACGAGCATATCCGAGGGTATCGAACACGGCCATGCGTTGCTCCGATATGGGGTGCGCCGCCAATCGTACCAGTCCTGCTCAACGGTTGGCGCGATGCGCGATACGGTGGAATAATCGTGGATTGTTAAGCATGCTGGGAGGCGGCAGCATGACCATCGCGCGGTTTGCCGATATCCTCGATCGGGCATGCGTCCGGCACGGCGCGGCGGCGCTGGAAGCGCGGCTGCCGACGCCGAAGAGCGCCGACGAACTGCGCGCGACACCGGACGACCGTTATCTGTCGAATATGGAGCGGCGCATCTTCCAGGCGGGCCTCAAGCACAGCATGGTCGATGCCAAATGGCCGGCCTTCGAGGAAGTGTTCCACGGCTTCGCGCCGCGCCGCGTGCGCGCGATGTCGGACGAGGACCTCGAAAAACTGCTCGCCGACGCGAGGCTCATCCGCCACTGGGGCAAGCTCAAATCGGTGCGCGACAACGCCGCCGCGCTCCTCGATATCGCTGCCGCGCATGGCGGTTTCGGCGCCTGGCTCGCCGGCTGGCCGGGCGACGACATCGTCGGGCTGTGGGAGGCGCTCGCCCAGCGCTTCAGCCAGATGGGCGGCAACTCCGGCCCGAGCTTTCTGCGCATGGTCGGCAAGGACACGTTCATCCTGACGCCGGCGGTGACGGCCGCGCTCAAACAGTGGGGCGCCATCGCCGCGCCGCCCAAAAACCGTAAGGACCGCGCGCAGGTGCAGCACGCGTTCAACATCTGGGCGGAAGAAAGCGGCCAGCCGCTGTGCCATTTGAGCCTCATCCTCGCCGCCTCGGTCGAGGATTGAGGGCGTCGCCGCGGCTCAGCGGCGGGCCGCCCACTCGTCCTGTGAACGGGCGAACGCGTCCTCCCAATGGCGGCCGTCGAACCGCCGGCGCGGCGCCATCGTCGCCGGGCCGTAGGCGTCGAGGCAGCGGGCGTTGACGCTGTAATTTTCCGGGTCGGTGCGCGGGTGATAAAACGGATGCATGCCGCAATGCCGGCAGAACAGATGCCGCGCTGTGCCGGTGTTAAACGTGTAGGTCGCGAGGTCGTCGCTGCCGCTCAGGATCTCGAGCCGCTCGCGGGCGACCGGCAGGTGCAGTATCCCCTTTTTCGTGCAGATCGAGCAGTTGCACTCGCCGATCGGTGTCTCGTCCAGATCGACCGCGATGCGAAAACGGACCCGGCCGCAATGGCAGCCGCCCTCGTAATGTGTCAGCATCGCCCGGTCCTCGTCGCTGCCTCGGCGCGAGCCGACAAACAGGCCATAGAATCCCGCCGCCGGCAACCCGACCCTCGACGCCGCCCCCCGGCATGCCTATGTCGCGCGAGTGTTGTTCCTTCTGCACGAGGCGAGCGCACTCGTCTCGGTGGCGATCATCGACATTGTGCTTGCCGGCGACAATGCGGTGGTCGTCGGCCTCGCGGCATCGGGGCTGCCGCCCGAGCGGCGGCGGGCGGTCATCGGGCTCGGTGTCGCGGTTGCGACCGCGCTGCGCATCGCGTTTGCCTTTGTTGCCGTCGAGATGCTGGAAAGCGTCATCGGCCTGCGGCTGGCCGGCGGCCTTCTCCTGTTGTGGGTCGCCTGGAAGATGTACCGCGAGATTTGCGCCGCCCGACCGGTTGCCGCTGTACCCGATCCTGTCCGCCGGAATTCGCCGCGGCGACAGCGCGACAAGACGCAGGCGCAGGCGTTCTGGCAGATCATCGTCGCTGACCTGTCGATGTCGCTCGACAACGTGCTGGCGGTCGCCGGCGCCGCGCGCCATCATCCCTACGTGCTGGCAATAGGGCTCGCGCTGTCGGTGGCGCTGATGGGCGTCGCGTCGACCTACGTCGCGCGCCTGCTCGACCGCCTGTTCTGGCTGTCGTGGATGGGGCTCGGCATTGTGACGCTGGTGGCGCTGCGGCTGATCTGGGAGGGCTCGGTCCAGGTCGCCGACCATGCGGCGCTGGCCGCGATCGGATTGGCATAACGCCGCCTCCCCCGAATGCGGCGCCTCCGTCGCGGTTCACGCAGCCGCGGGCCGCGTCGCCGCGAGCACCTCGCGCACCGCCGCGGCGATGCGGCGGCGATCGGGAAAGACGTGGTTCTCCAGCACCGGGCTGTACGGGATCGGCACCGGCAGCGCGCAGACCCGCTTCACTGGCGCCCGCAACCGCGCGAATGTCGCCGCATCCTCGCTCGCCACCGCCGCGATCTCGGCCGAGAAGCCGGCGGTCGGCCCGGCTTCGTCGGCGATGACGAGGCGGCCCGTCTTCTGCACGGAGCGGCGAATCGTCTCGGCATCGAGCGGCACCAGCGTGCGCGGATCGACGATCTCGACCGATATCCCCTCGCGGTCGAGTTCGTCGGCGGCGGCCAGCGCCTCATGCACGAGCCACGCGAGCGCGACGATCGTCACGTCGCGGCCCTCGCGCTTCACATCGGCCAAGCCGAGCGGGATCAGATAATCCGCCTCCGGCACCGGTCCCCGCATCGCGTTGAGCCGGCTCGCTTCAAACGCGATGACCGGGTTGTCGTCACGGATCGCGGTTTTCATGAGGCCCTTCAGGTCGTAGGGCGTCGACGGCAGGAACATCTTGAGGCCAGCGACATTCATGAACATCGAATAGGGTGACTGCGAATGCTGCGCCGCGACGCGGCCGCCGCCGCCGACCGCCGCGCGGTAGAGGATCGGGAATCTGGCCTGGCCGCCGAACATGTAATGGATTTTCGCAGCCTGGTTGACGATCTGATCCATTGCGACAAAACAGAACGTCACCTGCCGCCAATCGACGATCGGCCGGAAGCCGCTCCCGGCCGCGCCGATCGCCATGCCGGTCAGCGCCGCCTCGGCGATCGGCGTCGCGCGCACGCGCTCGCGGCCGAATTCCTGGAGCAGCGGCGGCAACGCGTCGGTCGCCATGTAGAAGATTTTCGGGTCGCGCCGCATCTCCTCGGCGATCGCCTCGACCGCCGCCTCGTTGTACGTCAGCTCGCGCATCGCCTCTCTCCGCGTCGGGCGGGTCGAGCATAGCCGGGAACAGCGGGATTGTCGTCGTGGAGACTGGCGCCGGCGTATAAGCGTCAACGCTCGTCGGGTTCTGCCTCCTCCCGTTTCAAAATCTCATAAACACGCGTGACGGCGCCGCGCGGGCCGCGTTCGAGTTCGGTGCCGAGTTGGTCGTCGGCGCTGAACCACGTAAACGCCTCCAGCACTTCGGCCGTGGTCGCGCCGGTCGCGACGATCCGCATCACAAGATCATCATCGGCCGTGCCGATAATTGCAGCAATTTCGGTGGCGGTGGCCGGGGCGGGTTGGGGCATGATCGAGGCGTCCTCCAGTTTCACGCAACGTGGCTTGCGAGCGGTGGAAAGCCGTTGAACGCGACCGCGGCGGCGCTCGCGGTGTAGGCGCCGGCTGAGAGAAAATCGACCGGGTCGCCGATCGCCAGGTCGAGCGGCAACTCGTATGAGTGGCGCTGCAACGCGGCATACTGCGCGCGCACGGTCTCCAGATCGAGCACCAGGCACGGCGTCGCCGGGCGCTGATCGGCGAAGAAGCGATCGAGCCGTACGGTCGAGAATTCGGGCATGGCGCGATGATCGCGGGCGGCGACGGCGTCGCCTTGATCCAGGTCAAGCAGCGGAAATCGCCGATGTTACGCCTCCTTAACGATGGCTCGCCTCCAATCGTCCCGCGCGGCGCTCGGGCCGCGATAGGATGGCGGCGGATGGAGAGGAGAGCGCGCCATGGATTTTTCGATCCCCGACGAGCTTCAGGCGCTGCGCGAGCGCGTCGAGCGCTTCGTGCAGGACGAGATCCTGCCGCGCGAGCGGGATTCGCGACAGGGGCCGCACGGCCTCGCCGAGGACTTCCGGCTTGAGCTTGTCGCGATGGCGCGGCGCGCCGGCCTCCTGTCGCCGCATGTCGGACGCGAATGGGGCGGCCTCGGACTCGACCATCGCGGCAAGGCGGTCGTGTTCGAGGCGGCCGGGTATGCGCCGCTGGCGACGATCGCGATGAACATTTTCGCGCCCGATGAGGCCAATATGCACCTGTTGGAACAGGTCGCGGACGAGCGGCAGAAGGAGGAATGGCTGCTTCCGCTTGCCGCGGGCGCGATCCGTTCGTGCTTCATGATGACCGAGCCCGCGCCCGGTGCCGGCGCCGACCCGTCAATGCTGTTGACGATGGCGCGGCGGGACGGCGCCGATTTTGTCATCGACGGCGCGAAATGGCTGATCACCGGCGCCGTCGGCGCCCGGCTCGCGATCATCATGGCGAAGAATGCGGACGATGAGCAGGGCCCGGCCGGTGCGACGATGTTCCTTGCGCCGATGGATGCGCCCGGCATCCACATCGAACGCGTGCTCGATACGCTCGACCGCTACATGACCGGCGGCCATGCGGTCGTGCGGCTGGCGGGGGTGCGCGTGCCGGAGAGCGCCGTGCTCGGGCGGGTCGGCGAAGGCTTCCGCTATGCCCAGGCGCGGCTCGCGCCGGCGCGCCTCACGCACTGCATGCGCTGGCTCGGCGCGGCCCGGCGGGCGCACGACATCGCAACCGATCATGCCCGCCGCCGCAGCGCGTTCGGCAAGCCGCTGGGCGAACACGAGGGCGTCGGCTTCATGCTCGCCGACAACGAG
This sequence comes from Alphaproteobacteria bacterium, assembly GCA_030042035.1. Lineage (GTDB taxonomy): Bacteria > Pseudomonadota > Alphaproteobacteria > ATCC43930 > CGMCC-115725 > DATARH01. Next base: position 10,138 of record JASIAN010000194.1, read on the forward strand.
ATGGACTTGCACGCCTGCCGCCTCGTGATCTGGCATACCGCATGGCTGCTCGACCGCGGCGAGCGCGCCCGTCACGAATCGAGCGTGGCCAAGGTCATCTGTTCGGAGGCGATCTGGCGCGTCGTGGATCGGGCGATGCAGATTCTGGGCGGTCTCGGCGTCACTGACGACACGATCGTTGCGCGCCTGTTTCGCGAGGTGCGGCCGTTCCGCATCTATGACGGGCCATCGGAGGTCCACCGCTGGTCGATCGCGCAGCGCGTGCTGCGCACCGGCGGATCGGCCGCAGCAGACGGCGGCAACGTGGCGCCGCGGGCATGAAGCGAACCCGCTCAAAGCCGATCGCCGATGTCGTGCTGAGCAAGGCGGACTTGACGCAGCTGTTCGCGTTGCTGCAGCGCCAGGCGGCGGATGATGCCGAGGCCGGCTTTCCGCCAATGGTGATGATCGTCTGCGGCGACGGCACGATCACCGAAACCGACGATCCGACGATCTTCGACGATGACATCGTCGATCATCGCAAGAGCAAGCGGATCGAACTGCGCTATTCCGATCATCGCGCCAGGCGGATCTTGGTGATTCTCGAGGAGGCGGAACGCGGTTCCTGGCACAAGAGCGCATTTACGGTCAGCGGCGATGATGCGGCCTGGGTCGATGCGCGGTTCGCCGAGCTGGAACGCGTGTTGGCAGCGGTGCATCCGCAGTCGAAACTGATCGCGCGGCTGCGATGGGTGATCATCATCCCGGCCGCCATCGCGATCGCTTATTCCTGGACGATCGTGTTGAGCCGCAACCTCCAGCTGTTGCTGCCGGCGCCCCCAGGCGGTCCGCCGCCGTCGCTGGTCGCGCGGTTCTTCGGCGAACACCGGCTGGTGCTTTACGAAACCTTTCTGATCCTGTTTGCGCTTCCGTGGCTGGTGCTGGCGCGCAGCCTCGTCGGCTGGGTCGAGCGGCTGTGGCCGGCAGTCGAATTCAACTTCGGTCCGGGGCGCGAGAGCCGCCGCCGCAGGTTTCGGTTTCGCCTGGCTGTTATCACGGTGCTGCTGGTGCTGCCGATCCTGATCGCGCTGATCAACCGCGGCACCGGTCCGTCATGACGACGTGCCGCTCTCGGCGCCAGCAACAGGGCGGGCGCTTGTCCGTCTTTAGAGGGAGCGAGGGCCGATGGCCCGGCCGGTCAACAGAGGCGGCATGATGGAACGCAACAGATGGGAGACCGCGATCCGCTGCCTGGAGGTCGCGCTGCACCCCAATACCGGCGATGATGAGGTTATCGCCGCGGTCCACGGGTTCCGGCGCATCGTTGCTGCATGGACGCTGCGCGAGATTTGTGCCGACCTGACGGGCACGCTGCGGGCCGCCAACGCTGCCGCTGCGGCGACAGAAGAGACGCGGCTGAGCCGCGAGAATCGCGAGCTTCGCGGCCGGCTCGCGACCGCAGAACAAAGGCAGGCCGAGACGCTTGAGGAGCTGGCGGAAGTACAGCGCCAGCTTGGCGAAGCGCGCGACGAGGCGACCGCCGGCGCGCGGCAATTCGCCGAATTCCGCGCGGCGCACGCCCATCTCGCGGAACGCCTGACGCGGGAGAATGCCGATCTCCGACGCATGCTCGAAGACGCGCGGCGCGGTGCCGCCGTAGCGACACCGCCGTCGCGGCCAACCTTCGGCAGCGAGCTGGCGGCGGCGCTGCGGGGCAACGACTTTCGC
>JASIAN010000195.1 GCA_030042035.1 Alphaproteobacteria bacterium
AGGATCGGACGCAACAGCTTTACCGAAGTCTATTTCGCCGGCTGCAACCCCAGCTTTGTTGAAACGAATGACGGCTACGTGATGATCGATTCGCCGCAGCAGCCGATCGACGCCGTGCGCTGGCGCGAGCGGCTCGAAGAAAAGGCGCCAATCCGCTACCTGATCAACACCGAGCCGCACGGCGACCATATTTCCGGCAATGCATATTTTCCTGGCATCACTGTCGTCGGCCAGGTCAAATTGCAGGAATGCTTCGACCGTTATCTCGCCGCGTTCGGCTCGCTCGACGACAAGCGCGAGCGCTTCAAACAAATCGACCCCGACAGTGTCTTTCTGGTCGGCCATCCCGACTACGCCAACCCCAACGCGCCGACCCTCACCTTCACCGACAGGCTCACCCTCAATGTCGGCGACCATACGTTCAACATCATCCATCATCCCGGCCACACCGCGCCGCAGACCTCGATCCACGTGCCCGAGGAGGGCGTCGTGTTTACCGGCGACAACGTGTTCCACAAATGCCGCTCGTGGCTGCAGGAATGCGATCCGTGGGAGTGGCTGGCGGCGCTCGATCAGATCGCCGCGCTCGATGTCGAGACGATCGTGCCGGGCCACGGCGAGCCATGCGGCAAGGCCTATCTGAAGGAGCAGGCGCAGATCGTCGAGAACTGGGTCGGCTTTGTCGAAACCTTTGTCGAGCGCGGCGTCGAACCGGACGAAATCCTGCAAGGCCCGATCCCGGTGACGCGCCAGGACCCCTACCCGATCGGCCAGCGCCTGTTCATGCACGACGGGCGGCTGACCGGCCTGATCGTCAACAACCTGCACCGCCGCATCCGTGACCGGAAGGCCGCCGCGCCGGCAGCCTGACCGCGCCCGCGCATCGCGGCGTTGTGATAGGCTCGGCGCGATGTTTGAGGAGGCGGGCGATGGCGGCAGCGGCATTGAATTCGGCGGCGCGGGCGGCGATGGAGCAGCTCAACGGCGAGGCCGAAGCAAAAGGGCTGCATATCTGGCTGCGCACCCAGGCCAACGCGCCGGCGCAGCGCCCGTGGTTTGCTGATTTCGGCATCGCCGCGGGCGGCGCGCTGGCCGAGGGTCGGGTCGGCAAGAACCAGATGAAAGCCGCGCCCTATCGCTGGCCGTGGCGCGACATCGGTTCTTATCTCGACCGCATTGCCGATATCGCCCGCACCGCCGACGTGTCGCCGATCGAATTCGCCGACCGCCAGCAGTTCCTGCTGGTCAATCCCGGGCTTGGCGGGCGGCTGCAGGTGGCAAGCACGATCCGCTGCGCCGTCTCGATCTATAACCCCGGCGATGTCGCGCCGGTGCACATGCATGCGCCCAACGCCAGCCGCACGATCCTGTCCGACAATGGCGGCTACACGACGATCGAGGGCGAGCGCTGCAAGGCGGCGCGCGGCGACCTGATCCTGACCCCGAACGGCACGTGGCACGACCACGGCAATGACGGTTCGACGCCGGTCGTGTGGGCCGACATTCTCGATTTCCCGCTGCTCGAATTTCTCGACTGCAACTGGATCGATGAAGAATTTCCGGGCGAGCGCGAGGGCAACGCGCGCGCCCAGAAGCCGATCTTCGGCAACGGCCATTCGGCGCGGCTCTATGGCCAAGGTGGCATCCTGCCGGGGTTTGTCGCGCATCAGCGCGGCATCGGCCACATGACGAGCCCCGTTTTCCACTATCGCGGCGCCGCGATCCGCGCGGCGCTCGACGCGCTGCGCGGCGAGATGGGTGACCCGTACGAGGGGGTCTGGCTGCGCTTTGTGAACCCGGCGACGGGCGCCGCCGTGTTTCCGACCCTCGATTATGCGGCGCAATTGCTGCGGTCAGGCGAAGCGACGCGCTGGAAACGCGAGACCGCTAACAATTTCTACATCGTGCTCGACGGCGAAGGGACGACCGAGATCGCCGGCAAACGCTTCGATTGGGCGAAGAACGACCTGTTCGTGATCCCCAATTTCTTGTGGCGGCGCCACAAGAACCGCGGCCCCGGCGACGCGGTGCTCTATCTGTGCTCCGACCGGCCGCTGTTCGAAAAGATCGGCCAATACCGCGCCCAGGGCCGCACCGCGGATGGGCAAGAAGTCGTGCAACTGGTGGCTTAGAATTAATGCTTTGCTGCGTCACTCGCTGCCAGTCGCAACCCGGAGAGGAAATGTCTCCATCCTCTGCCCGCGCGGGCTCGGGCGTTGCGAAGTCTGAAAATGCTGTACGCCGCGGGCGCAGCGCAGCGCATCAACGACACTCTGAAATTCGACGAGCAGCCCGTCGCCGGTCGTCTTGACCATGCGGCCGCGATGCTCGGCGAGTGCCGGGTCGATCAGCTCGACACGCAGCGCCTTGATCCGCGCCACCGTCGCTTCTTCGTCGGCGCCCATCAGCCGCGAATAACCGGCGATGTCGGCGGCGAGCATTGCCGCCAGGCGGCGGCGCAGCGATCGGCTCTCGGCCATCGTTCCCTGCCCGGCTTCGGGCAGGGAACGCGAAGGGGGCCTCAGGCGAGACGGATTGCGGCGGCTTCCGGACCCTTGCGGCCCTCGGCAATATCGACGACGACGCGCTGACCCTCATCGAGGCTGGTGAGGCCGGCGCGCTGCAGCGCCGAGGCGTGCACAAACACATCCTTGCCGCCGCCGTCGCGCACGATGAAGCCGAACCCCTTCATCGCGTTGTACCATTTGACCGTGCCGGTCTCCTGGCCGACGACTTCGAGCGGCGGCCGCTCGGCGGCGGGGCGAAAGCCGCCGCTGCGCGGTGGCCGCACCGCGCCGCCAGTGCTGGTGTCGACGCTCAGTACCTCGGTGACTTGCGGCCCGCGCTGGCCTTGCGCGACCCGCACTTCCAGCGTGTCGCCGGGCTGCACCGCGGCGACCCCGCTGCGCGCCAGCACCGTCGCATGCAGGAACGCGTCGCCGGAGCCATCCGACAGCTCGACGAAGCCGAAGCCTTTTTCGGATTTGAACCATTTTACGACGGCGCCGACCGGCGGGCCGGACGGCTCCTCGAAACGCGGCCTCTGAAACCGTGGCGCCGACCCGAAATCGCGTGGCGGCGGCTCGAATTCCTGCTCGTCAAAGCTGCGACGGCGGCGCTGTTGCCGGAAATTCCTGTCCTTTTCCAAGTCAGTATCCTAAATCTCGCACCCGGACCGGGACATCATGCCACATTTCCGCCGTCAGCGTGAACGGTGTTCGCGCGGCCGCGCTGCGCCAAACGCATTTCGGCATGCACGCGGCGGATGGCCTCGGGTGCGACTGGACGGCGCATAGGGTCTTGTGTTCACCGTCGCACCGCGCGACTCTAGGGGGCAGTCGATGCTCCCAAGCGATGAGGAGAAGAGCCGTGAACGATGTCGTGGGGCGCTTCAAGTGGGTGGGAACCCGGCCGATCCGTCCGGACGGCGTGCCGAAGGTCACCGGCAAGGCGATGTACGCCGCCGACTACACGATGCCAGGCGCCATCGTCGGCAAGATCCTGCGCTCGCCGCACGCGCACGCCCGCATCCGCCGCCTCGACACGTCGAAGGCGGAGCGGCTGCCCGGCGTCAAGGCGGTTATAACCGCAAAGGATGTCCCGGAGCAGAAATTCGAATACGTCGGCCCGGAGCGTGTCGCCGTCAATTTCTGGCATGTCACGCGCAATGTCATGGCGCGCGAAAAGGTGCTCTATGAGGGTCATGCGGTGGCCGCTGTCGCCGCAATCGACGCCGCGACGGCCGATGAGGCGCTCGCTCTGATCGATGTCGATTACGAAGTGCTGCCGCACGTCATCGATGTCGACGACGCGATGGCCGAGAACGCCCCGCTCCTCTTCGAAGACATGATCACCCGCGGCGTCGAGCCGGCACCGACCAAGCCGTCGAACATCTCAAAGAAGCTTGACTTTCGCATCGGCGACATCGACGCCGGGTTTGCCCAGGCCGACGTCGTCGTCGACGAGGAATTCAAAACCGCCGCGGTGCATCAGGGCTATATCGAGCCGCATGCCTGCTGCGTCCGGGTCGATGCCGACGGCCAGACCGAGGTGTGGTCGTCGAGCCAGGGCCATTTCGTCGTCCGCGCGTTGACCGCCAAGCTCCTCAACAAGCCGGTCGGCGATGTGCGCTGCGCCCCGGCCGAGATTGGCGGCGGCTTCGGCGGCAAGACCGTCATCTATCTCGAGCCGGTGGCAGCCCTGCTGTCGCAGAAATCGGGTCGCCCGGTGAAGATCACGATGACCCGCGACGAGGTGTTCAAGGCCACCGGCCCCACCTCGGGCTCGTCGATGCGGGTCAAGATGGGCGTCACAAAGGACGGCAAGATTACCGCCGCCGAAGGCATCTTCAAGTTCCAGGCCGGCGCCTTCCCCGGTTCGCCGGTCATGAACGCGTGCCTGTGCGCGTTCGCGCCTTATGCGATCGAGAACGCCCACACGACCGGCTACGATGTCGTGTGCAACCGGCCGAAATCGGCCGCCTACCGCGCGCCCGGCTCGCCGATCTCGGCGTTTGCGGTCGAGAGCGTCGTCGACATCTTGGCCAAAAAGATCGGCATGGATCCGCTGGAGCTGCGCCGCCGGAACGCCGCCGGCCCCGGCACGCCGATGATCTACGGTCCGAAACTGGCGCATGGCGGCTACCTCGAAACGGTCGAGGCCTGCCTCAACCACCCCGACTACAAGAAGCCATTGGGCAAGAACCAGGGCCGCGGCGTCGCCTCGGGCTATTGGTTCAACGGCGGCGGCGAATCGAGCGCCAGCGTGCAGATCGGCGCCGACGGCACGGTGCTTGTCGCCACCGGCAGCGTCGATGTCGGCGGCTCGCGCGCCAGCCAAGCATTGATGGCGGCCGAGACATTCGGGGTGCCCTATGAGCAGGTGCGCTGCATCGTCGCCGACACCGCTTCGATCGGCTACACCCACGTCACGGGCGGCTCGCGCGTCACGTTCGCGACGGGCATGGCGGTCGTCGAGACCTGCAAGAAGCTCATCGATGACATGCGCGCCCGCGCCGCGATGATCTGGGGCGTCGATCCCGAGGGCGTCGTGTGGGAGGACGGCTGCGCCAAGCCGGCCTCCAGCAACGTCGGCGATTTCAAGCCGATGCCATTGAAGGAGATCGCGGCCAAGGCGGCCTTGACCGGCGGCCCGCTGACCGCTGCTTCCTCGGTCAATGCCGGCGGCCAGGCGCCCGGCTTCTCCACCCAGTTCTGCGATGTCGAGGTCGATCCGGAGACCGGCAAGGTCACGATTCTGCGCTTTATTGTGGCGCAGGACGCCGGCAAGGCGATCCATCCGTCCTATGTCGAAGGGCAGATGCAGGGCGGCGTCGTACAGGGCATCGGCTGGGCGCTCAATGAGGAATACATCTACGACAAACAGGGCCGGCTCGATAACGCCGGCTTCCTCGATTACCGCTGCCCGGTCGCCTCCGACCTGCCGATGATCGACACGATCGTCGTCGAGGTGCCGAACCCGACGCATCCCTACGGTGCCAAGGGGGTGGGCGAAGTCAACATCTGCCCGCCGATGGCGGCGATCGCCAACGCGATCGAAAACGCCCTTGGCGTACGGCTTGCCGAACTGCCGATGTCGCCGCCGAAGATCGTTGCCGCGCTCGACGTGGCGCAGCCGAAGCTGGCGGCCGACTAGGCTCAGGCATCGTCGTTGCGAGCGGAGCGAAGCAATCCCGAACCGCAGAAAAATCCATCGGATCGCGATTGCTTCGCCGCCCGCTTCTCGCAGTGACGAGGCGACGCGGGGAGGAGCGGCAATGGCGCCGGCGCATGTCGTGCTGTCGAGCGGCTTCAGCCGGCGCTATACCGGCGGCCTCAGGGAATTCGACATCGAAGCAAAAACGATGCGCGACGTGCTGAAGGAGCTCGATCGCCGGTTCCCCGGCCTCGGCGAGCACCTGGAAGAGGAAACCACGGTCGCGATCGACGGCGAGATCCATGACCAGCCGACCTATTTTCAGGTGCTGCGGCCGGGCTGCGAGATCTTTTTCATCCCGAAGCTGGAAGGCGGCTGAGCGAGTGCGGCGACGCGACGGTTGGCGACGATTTCGTAACCGTGATCTGTTAGGATTAATCCGTTAGAATTATTGTTCACGTCCCAGTCGCTGCGCTGATGGGCGGCGGGCTGGACATGGCAAGCGGCGACCCGATGATGCGCAAGCTTTTCGGAACGGACGGCATCCGCGGCACCGCCAACAGCGAGCCGATGACGCCGGAGACGGCGCTTCGCGTCGCGATGGCGGTCGGTGAATGCTTCCGCAACGGCAACCACAAGCATCTTGTCGTCATCGGCAAGGACACGCGCCTGTCGGGCTATATGCTCGAACCGGCGCTGACCGCCGGCTTTATCACGATGGGCATGGATGTCGTGCTGATCGGCCCCCTGCCGACGCCGGCGATCGCAATGCTGACGCGCAGCCTCAGGGCCGATATCGGCGTCATGATCTCGGCCTCGCACAACCCCTTCGCCGACAATGGCATCAAATTGTTCGGGCCGGACGGCTACAAATTGTCCGACGAACTCGAGGCGCAAATCGAGCGCAGCCTCGAAAGCGGCCCGCGGCGCCGCGCCGCGCCCAATGAACTCGGCCGCGCCAAGCGGCTGGAGGATGCCGGCGGCCGCTATATCGAATTCGTCAAGCAGAGTTTTCCGAAGGGGCTCCGGCTCGACGGGCTGCGCGTCGTCGTCGATTGCGCGCACGGCGCCGCCTACAAGGTCGCGCCGACCGTGTTCTGGGAACTCGGCGCCGAGGTGTTTTCGGTCGGCGTGTCGCCCGATGGTCTCAATATCAACCGCGAATGCGGCGCCTTGTCGCCCGAGCAGATGCGGCACGAGGTGCTGGCACGGCGCGCCGATATCGGGATTGCGCTCGACGGCGACGCCGACCGGCTCATCGTCGCGGACGAGCGCGGCGTCCTGCTTGACGGCGACCAGTTGATGGGCCTCATTGCGACGAGCTTTGCACGCGGCGGCCGGCTCACAGGCGGCGCGCTGGTTGCCACCGTCATGTCCAATCTCGGCCTCGAACGCTGCCTCGCCGCCCATGGCATCGGGCTGCACCGCGCCGCAGTCGGTGACCGCTACGTCGTCGAAAAAATGCGCGCTCACGGCTGCAACCTCGGCGGCGAGCAGTCCGGCCACATCATCCTGAGCGACTATGCAACGACCGGCGACGGGCTGATTGCGGCGCTGCAGGTCCTGGCGGCGATCGTCGAAACCGGGCATCAGGCGAGCGAGGTGTGCCGCATCTTCGAGCCGGTGCCGCAGTTGTTGCGCAATGTCCGGTTTGGCGACGGCAACCCGCTCGGATCGCTGCTGGTGCAGCGGGCGATCGCCGAGGGTGAGGCGCGGCTGGGCGATGCCGGGCGGCTGGTGATCCGCAACTCCGGCACCGAGCCGGTCATCCGCGTCATGGCGCAGGGCGAAGATGAAGACCTGCTCGCCAGCGTCGTTGACGACATCTGCGAAGCGATCCTCTCGGCCGACCGCGGCATCGAGGCGATCGAGGCGCCGATCACAGTCGTACCGGTGCAGGCGGCCGAATAGGCATGCGCGGCCGCGTGCTGATCATCGCCGGCTCGGATTCGGGCGGCGGCGCCGGCATCCAGGCCGACATCAAGACGGTGACGATGCTCGGCGCCTTCGCGATGACGGCGCTGACCGCGCTGACCGCGCAGAACACGCTGGGCGTGTTCGGCGTCCTGCCGATCGCACCGGAATTCATCCGCCAGCAGATCGATGTCGTGCTCGACGACATCGGCGCCGACGCGGTCAAGACCGGCATGCTGCACGATGCCGCGGTCATCGAGACCGTAGCGGAGATTCTGGCCGAACGCGCAGCCGATGTACCCCTCGTCGTCGATCCGGTCATGGTCGCGAAAGGCGGCGCGCCATTGATCGAGCCGGGGGCGATCGACGCATTGAAGCGCCTGCTGATCCCGCGCGCCGCAATTTTGACGCCGAACTTGCCGGAAGCCGAAATCCTCGCTGGCCATGCGATCCCCGATCTCGCCGCGATGCGCCGCGCCGCCGACGAACTCTTGGCGCTCGGCTGCCGCGCGGTATTGTTGAAGGGCGGCCACCTGGCGGGCGATACGCTGCATGACGTGCTGGCAACCGCGTCGGGCGAGCGTCTGTGGGACAGCCCGCGCATCGCAACGCGGCACACGCACGGCACCGGCTGCACGCTCGCCTCGGCGGTCGCCGCCGGGATCGCCCAGGGCCTCGCAATCGATGCCGCCGTCGAGCGCGCCCGCGACTATGTCCGCCGCGCAATCGTCAGCGCACCGGGCTTCGGCCATGGCCATGGGCCGCTCGACCACGCCCACCCGCTGCACCAGGACGGCTGCGATGCGCCTTGAATTTCTGACCGTCGATGTCTTCACCGACCGCCGCTTCGGCGGCAATCCGCTGGCCGTCATCCCGCACGCCGATGGCTTGACGACGGCGCAAATGCAGGCGGTCGCCGGCGAGTTCAACCTGTCTGAAACGACCTTCGTGCTGCCGCCGCGCGATCCGGCTCATGCCGCCAAGGTGCGCATCTTTACGCCCAAATTCGAATTGCCGTTTGCCGGTCACCCGAATGTCGGAACCGCTTTTGTCGTCGGCAGGCAAGGTCCGCGGCGCGACCGGCTGATCTTCGAGGAAAAGGCGGGGCTGGTGGCGATCGAGCTGCTCGATGCGGCGGGCGCGGTCGTCGGCGCGCGCCTGACGGCGCCACAACCGCTGCAGCGCGGCGACGATGACGTCTATGGCGACATCGTGGCGACGGCATGCGGACTGGACATCGACGATATCGAGACCCGCCATCACATGCCCTGCATCGCCGGCTGCGGCACGCCGTTCGTCTTTGCCGAAGTGAAGAGCCGCGAGGCCCTCGCCCGCGCCGAGCCGCGCGCCGACGTGTTCGCGAAGCATTTCCCCGTCGCCGGCGCAACCGGCATTCATCTCTATCTGCGCGACGGCGCCGATGGCATCGACATCCGCGCGCGGATGTTCGCGCCGCTCTATGGCGTGCCGGAAGACCCCGCGACCGGCAGCGCCAACGTGGCGCTCGCCGGCCTCTTGGCGAGCCTGCGGCCGGAGGACGATCTCGACGTGCGCCTGCGCATCGCGCAGGGGATCGAGATGGGGCGCCCGAGCCTCATGGACGCCGAAGCCGACAAACGCGGCGGCCGGGTCGTCCAAACCCGCATCGGCGGGCGCTGCGTCGGGGTCATGCGCGGCACGATCGACATCTGACGATGTTGACGCTCGACGGCGATTCGTCGCTGCTGCTGATCATCGATTTCCAGGCGCGGCTCATGCCGGCGATCACCGGCGGCGCGGCGGTGACCGCGAATGCTCGCCGCCTGCTGCAAGCGGCCGAAATGCTCAACGTGCCGGCCCTGTTCACCGAGGAAAACGCGCACGGCCTCGGCCCGACCGTACCGGAACTCGCGTCGTTCGCCGTTGGCCGCACCGCCCATAAAATGAATTTCGACGCCTGCCGGGAACCTGGATTTCTGGACCGGCTCGGCGGCCGGCCGCAAATTGTCGTGACCGGCTGCGAGGCGCATGTCTGCGTATTGCAGACCACACTTGGCTTGCTCGCCGCGGGAAAGCGCGTCTACCTCGTGCGCGATGCGGTCGGCTCGCGCGGCGCCGAAAGCAAGGAGACCGCGATCCGCCGCATCGAGCAGCACGGCGCGGACATCGTGACGACCGAGATGGTCGTATTCGAGTGGCTGGGCACCGCCGACAACCAATATTTTCGGGATGGGCTCAAACTGATCAAATGACCCGAGCAGCAGCTCGTCGTGTGCGCCGGTTTGTGCCGCACGCTCGATGCTCGATGCAAAACCGTTCATGACAAAATTCAATGTGACGCGCGCTGGGCGGCAACAGCCGGTATTACGGTAACTCGCTCGCTTCGAGCGGCTCGTCCACATCGAGCAGCGGCAGCCATTCCGGGCGCAGGTCGCGCAGGCGCAGCGCCGGCGCCAGTTCCTCGTAGAGCAGGCGCGCTTCGGCGGCGGGGCCGCGTCGCGCCCCGAGCGCCGCGACCCGCACCGTGCGCTGCCAGCCGCCCTGCGGCAACATGACGATGTCGCCCACCCTGACCGCCTGATTGGCTTTGCCGACCGCGGCGCCGTTGAGCGTGACGGCACCCGCCGCGCACAGCCGGGCGGCAAGCGAGCGGCTCTTCGCAAAGCGGGCAAACCACAGCCACTGGTCGAGGCGGGCTTTGGCGCGCTCGGGTGCGGCGGCGCCCAATGGACGCAGAGTCAAGCGAATTTCACCTCCTTCAGCTTGGCGAAGGGATGGCCCTCGCGCGGTTTGCGCGTCGCCGCAACGCGTGGCTGCCGCCGCTTCGCGGCGACAAACAATTCCGCGCCGTCCTCAATGACCGCACGATAGCCGAGCGCCAGAAGCAGCCTGCGCGATTGGTCTGGCGCGACGCCGGCGAGCCCGGCGAGTTCGGAATCGGCGGCAAAGCGCCCGGCGCGGGCCCGTTGCCGCGCCGCCTGGGCCAGGCGTTCGAGCCCGTCCGGGCGCAGCGCGAGGCCACCCAGCACGCGGCGGCCGATTGCTGGATAGAACGATGGCGGCACGTCAGGATCGATCGATACGGCTCTGCCGCGGCGTCGCGCGCCCGGCAGCGACGGCACGGCGCGGCCGTGATGCACGGCCCACAACAGCGCACGAAAGCGCACGGAATCGGCGCTCAGCAGCGGCTCAATATAAATCGTCTCGGTGCCAAAGCGCACGCCGAGCCGCGCCAGCGCCCGCCGGCTGTCGCGATCGAGCGATCCCGGCAGGATCGCGATATCGTCCGTCGCAAGGCAGCCGAGCGCATCGGCCAGCTGAAACGCGAGGCCGCGGGCCGCGCCAGCAAGCGGCAGCTGCTGCATCGCGAAGAGCGGCGCGAGGCGGCGCTCGATCTCACCCTTGACGAACAGAAAGAGGCGCTGGCGCACGTGTTCCTTCACCTCGCCGTCAAGGAAATCGCCGGCGCGTACCTCGACCCGCGGCGCTAGCACGCTCTCGCCGTCGGCGAGCCGCCCGACCACCGCGCCCCGCCACAACACACTGCCCGCGGGGTCGATCGCGAACGCATCGTCGCCGTCGGCGGCGAGGAGCCGCGCGCGTCCCGCGACTTCGCCGCGCAGCACGCGATTGGCAGCCGTCAAGAGCGTGCGAGCCGCCTCGCCGCCTACGGCATCCGGCACGAAGCGGAAGCCGTCGAGGCGGCCGACATAGCTGCCTTCGACCGTGACCTCGCCCCCCTTGTCGACCGCCGCGAAGAGTTCGCCGTCGCGTTCGAGATGGCGCACCAGAAACGCCGCGCGGCGATCGACAAAGCGCTGCGTGATGCGGTCGTGCAGGGCGTCCGACAGCCGGTCCTCGATGCCGCGGGCGCGCTCCTGCCAGTCGGTGGCGTTGTCGATCCAGTCCGGGCGGTGCGTGATGTACGTCCAGGTGCGGATGTGGGCGATCCGCGCCATCAGTGTGTCGATATCGCCGTCAAGCCGGTCAAGCTGTGCCATCTGCGCGCCGACCCAGGCGGTCGGCAGCCGTTCCTGCGGCCCCGTCAGATGCAGGAAGCAATGCGCGAGAAAACGCGCATGGCTGTCGCTCATGACCTTGCGGAAATCGGGGATCTGGCAGACCTCCCACAATAGCCGCACCGCCCCGGGATTTGTCGTGCGCGCCGCGACCTCGGCATTGCGCGACAAGTGGCGCAATGCGCGGTGGTCGTCGGCATCGCGGATCTGCACGAGGCCGGGCTGCGACGGCCGCTCATCGAGGCTTTGCAACAGGGCGCCGATCGTCTCGAAGCGCAACCGCGTGTTGCGCCACGACAGCCGGGCCAACGGTTCGAAGCGGTGCTCCTCGACCGCGGTGACGATCGCCGGGTCGAGCGGGCGCTCGTCGGCCGTCGTGCCGAATGTGCCGTCGGCCATATGGCGGCCGGCGCGCCCGGCGATCTGGGCGATCTCGGCCGCCGACAAGAGCCGCGGGCCGCGGCCGTCAAACTTGGCGAGCCGCGCGAATGCGACATGGTCCAAATCCATGTTGAGGCCCATACCGATCGCGTCGGTCGCAACGAGATAATCGACTTCGCCGGCCTGGAACATGCCGACTTGCGCGTTGCGGGCGCGTGGGCTCAAGGCGCCCATGACGACGGCGGTGCCGCCGCGCTGCCGGCGCACCAGTTCGGCGAGCGAAAAGACGTCCGCCAGGCTGAACGCGACGACGGCGCTCCGTCGCGGCAGCCGCGTCACCTTTTTGTGGCCGGTGTGGCGCAGCGTCGAGAAGCGCGGCCGCGTAACATATTCGGCATCGGGCACAAGGCGGCGCATCAGCGGGCGGATCGTATCAGCGCCCAAAAACATCGTCTCGCTGAGGCCGCGCGCATGCAGGAGCCGCGCGGTGAACACGTGGCCGCGTTCGGGGTCGGCGCAGAGCTGGATTTCATCGACCGCAAGAAACTCGACCGGGCGGTCGAGCGGCATCGATTCGACCGTACAGACGAAATACGAGGGATTGGGCGGCAGGATTTTTTCTTCGCCGGTGATCAGCGCCACCGCGCGTGCGCCTTTCAGCCGCACGACCCGGTCGTAGTTCTCGCGCGCCAGGAGGCGCAGCGGAAAGCCGATCATGCCCGACTGGTGATCGAGCATGCGTTCGATCGCAAGATGCGTCTTGCCGGTGTTGGTGGGTCCCAGAACCGCGACGAGCCGCGGCGCCCGGCGGCCGGATGGAGAATAGGAGAAAGCGCGCGGTCCGGAACGGAGCGTGGCCATGCACCTAAAGTGCGTTGCCGCCGCGCTCACGGCAAGAGCCGAGACGCCGCGGTCGAGCGCGGAGCTTTTCCGCCGCCGCGCCCGCGCCGGTGTATAATGCCGGCCGCGACAACGCGCCGCGGCGACCGGTGCTAAAGTCGGCGGGCGTATCAATAGGAGGCTGCGCATGGGCTGGCTCGACGGACAGGTGGCGCTGGTGACGGGTGGCGGCTCAGGAATCGGCCGTGCCGTCGTCGCACGCTTTGTCGAAGAGGGCGCGCGGGTCGGCGTCATGGAGCGGGTCGCCGCCCGCGGCGACGAGCTTCGTCGCGAGTTCGGCAACGCCGTCGTTGCGATCGCCGGCGACGTGGCGCAGCTTGCCGACAACAAGCGTGCCGTCGCCGAGACCGTGCGCGCTTTCGGCCGGCTCGATGCGTTCATCGGCAACGCCGGCATCTTCGATGTCTACGCCTCGGTCGAAGAGATGCCGGAAGAGCAATTGTCGCGCGCCTTTGACGAATTGTTTGCGGTCAACGTCAAGGGCCTCATGTTCGGTGCCCGCGCCGCCTTGCCGGAATTGCGCAAGACGAAGGGCGCGATGGTGTTCACCGCCTCGGTTGCCGGCCTCAATTCAGGCGGCGGCGGCGCGATCTACACCGCCTCGAAACACGCCGTCGTCGGCCTCGTGCGCGAACTGGCGGTGGAACTGGCCCCCGACATCCGGGTCAACGGCGTCGCGCCCGGCGGCACGCTGACCGATCTGCGCGGGCTGCAATCGCTCGGCAACGACGACCGCTCGCAATTCGCCGCGCCGGATATGGCCGAACGGCTGCGCGCCGGCAACCCGCTGCATATTGCGCTGGAACCGGCCGACCTCGCCGGCGCCTATCTGTTTCTCGCGTCGCGGCGTGACGCGCGCGGCATAACCGGCACGATCGTCCAGGTCGATGCCGGCGGCCTGTTGCGCATGCCGCGGCCGCGCTCGCCGCACGGAGGACGATGACGATGATCCGCGACACCAACGGGCTGGTCGATAGCGAGCAGGGCCTTGTCAGCCGCCGCGTCTTTATCGAGCCCGACATCTACGAGCAGGAACTCGAGCAGATTTTCGCGCGCTGCTGGCTGTTTTTGTGTCACGACAGCCAGATCCCGCTGCCCGGCGATTTCTTCTCGACCTGGATGGGCGAAGACCCGGTGCTGGTCGTGCGCGACAGCGGCGGCACGGTGCACGCCTTCCTCAATGTCTGCCGCCATCGCGGCAACCGCCTGTGCCGCGCCGATCACGGCAACGCCGCCAGCTTCACGTGCGCCTACCACGGCTGGACCTACACGAACGACGGCCGATTATCGGGCGTGCCGTATCTGAAGGAGGCCTACCACAACGAACTCGACCGCAACCAATGGGGCCTCGTGCCGGTCGCGCAATTGGATCAATACAAGGGCCTGTGGTTTGCGACATTCGACGCGCAAGCGCCGCCGCTGCGAGACTATCTCGGCGAGATGGCGTGGTATCTCGACACCTTTTTCGACCGTCGCGACGGCGGCATCGAATTCATCGGCGGCACCCACAAATGGATCATGCCGTGCAACTGGAAATTCCCGGCCGAGAATTTCGCCGGTGACGGCTATCACGTGCATTGGAGCCATCTGTCGGCGGTGCAGACTGGCTCGGGCGGCGATTTCCGCACCCGGCCGGATGACGCCGGCCGCGCGATGTCGCCGGGCAACGGCCACAGCGTCATGTTCGCCGGTCCTGAGATGCCCGCCGACATGCCCGACCCTGCCGTCCTCGCCTATGAGGAGCGGATCAAGCCGGAATTACAGCGCCGGCTCGGCCCGCGCATCGCGCTCGGGAAACCGGTCGCCGGCACCGTGTTTCCGAACCTGTCGATCCTGCGGCCGACCTCGCGCACGCTGCGCGTCTGGCATCCGCGCGGCCCCGACAAGACCGAGTGCTGGGCCTTTGTCTATGTCGACAAGGCGGCGCCACCGGAGGTGAAGAAGGCGATCCGGCTGGCCGGCGCGCGTGTATTTGGCCCGGGCGGCACGTTCGAACAGGACGATATGGACAACTGGCAGGGCTGCACCGAGACCGGCCGCGGCATCGTCGCGCGGCGCTATCCCCTGAGCTACCAGATGGGCCTCGGGCGCGAGACGTTCGATCCCGAGCGCGGCGCCGTCACCAGCGACTACCGCTACAGCGAAGCGAACCACCGCGGCTTCTATCGCCGCTGGGCCGAACTGATGGCGGCCTCCAGCTGGGCCGACCTCGCGACGTGACGCTTGACGGGCAGGCGTCGGGCGGCGTGCCGGCGGCGGCCGGAACGGCGGCCAATGCGCGATGCCTCGTCAAGCATCGCGACAACGCCAGCGCTGCCGGGCTTGCCATCCGATGAAATCACTCACGTCCATGCTTGACAATTGCTGATAATTATGATAATAGCATTGCTTATTTCGATATAACCGCAGAGCCGCATGGCGACCGCGCGCAGCGCGGGCACGCATCCCCTTCGCGATGGCGGAACCCACGGTTCGGCGGTATTGTTCGAATTAGAAAGAGATCGGAGCCGTCGATGCCCGTCCCTGCGCGACCGTATTGGACCGGGTTTCTGAAATTGTCGCTGGTGACGATCGGCGTCCGCCTCTACACCGCGACGAGCGAGCGCGATCGCGTGCGCTTTCACCAGATTCACGCGCCCTCGGGCGAACGGGTGCGCCAGCAGCTCGTCGTGCCCGGCATCGGGCCGGTTGAGCGCGATGACATCGTCAAGGGCTACGAATACGAAAAGGGCTGCTACATCACCGTCGATCCCGACGACGTGAAGCGCCTCAAGCTCGACACAACCGACACGATCGACATCGTCGAATTCGTCGAACAGATCGACCCGATTTATTTCGATCAGCCGTATTACCTGGTGCCCGACGGCAGCGTCGCCGAGGAGGGCTATCGCGTCATTCGCGAAGCCTTGGCGCAGAGCGGCAAGATCGCGGTCGGCCGCGTCGTCATCAACGGCCAGGAGCGGACGCTGGCGATCCGGCCGCTCGGCACCGGCCTTCTCGGCAATGCGGTGCGCTATGCCGACGAGGTGCGCCGGCCTGAGGATTATTTCGCCGGCATCGCCGCCGATGCGGTCGATGACGATCAGCTGGCGATCATGGACCAGATCATCCGGCGCAAGACGCGGGCGTTCGATCCCGCCGAGTTCACCGACCGCTATCAGGTCGCGCTGCGTGAATTGATCAACGAGAAGCTGGCCGGCAAGGTGCCGACGCCGGAACCGGAACGCCGCCCGGCCCAGGTGATCAACCTGATGGATGCGCTGAAGCGCAGCCTCGCCGAGGCCGAAGCCGCGCCGGCAGGCAAGCCGGAAGCGCCGGCGGCGAAGGCTGCCGGCCGCGGCCGGAAGGCTGCTGCGCCGACCGGTCAGCGCAGCCTCTTGCTTCCGGTGTCAGGCGGCCGCGGCAAGGCGGGGGAGCAGAAACCGGCAGCCAAGCCGGTGGCAGAGCCGGCTGCGCCGCGGCGCCGCAAGCGGGCGTGACGCCGGCAGCGGCCTGTCGAGCCGCCGGGCGCGCAGCGCGATAATGCGGTATTCCCCGCTGACGGAGCGCCTCGCCGGCCACGGCGCCGGTGCCTGGAGCATCGGCGACCGGGCGCGCCGGCTGCGCGCCGCGGGGCGCGATGTCATCGTGCTGACCGTCGGCGACCCCGACCAGGAACCGCCGGCGCCGCTGATCGATGCGACGATCGCGGCGCTGCGTGCGGGCCGCACCGGCTATGCGCCGATCCTCGGCCATGCGGCTTTGCGCGAGGCGATCGCGGCGCGCCACGCCCGCCGCTCGGGCCAGCCGTGCACGGCCGATAATGTCACGGTCGCGCCGGGCGCTCAGGGCGGGCTGTTCTGCGCGCTGTTGTGCCTCGCCGGGCCGGGCGACGAGGTTGTCGTGCTGGAGCCGACCTATGCCACCTATGCCGGCGTTGCCGCCGCCGCCGGCGCCCGCCTGGTGCCGGCGGCGCTCGATCCGGCGCACGGCTTTCATCCCGACCCCGCCCGCATCGCCGCCGCGATCACGCCGCGCACCCGCATCTTATGGATCAACACGCCGCACAACCCGACCGGCGCCGTCTTCACACACGATGAGATGGCGGCGATCGCCGAGTTGTGCCGTCGGCACGATCTGTGGCTGTTGTCGGACGAGGTCTACGAAGACCTGGCGTTTGCCCGGCCGCATATCGGCGCCTGGTCGCTCACCGATATGGCGGAGCGCACCGTCGTCGTCTCCTCGTTGTCGAAATCGCACGCCGTGCCGGCATTTCGGCTCGGCTGGATCATCGGACCGCCGCCGCTTGCCGGGCATCTGTTCCGTCTGCTGCTCAGCATGACGTATGGCAGCCCGGATTTCATCCAGGCCGGCGCGCTGGCCGCATTCGCGGCCGATCTTGATGAGGTGGCGAGCCTGCGCGCCGATTACGCGCGCCGCGCCCGCCTCGTCGCCGAGCTGCTGGCGGACGCGCCGAATTGTCGCGTCGTCCCGCCGGAGGGCGGCATGTTCGTGCTGCTCGACATCCGGCCGAGCGGCCTCGCGGCGCCCGAATTCGCCGAGCGCCTGCTGGAATCCGAAGGGGTCGCGGTCCTCGCCTGCGACGGTTTCGGGGCGAGCGCCGTGGGGCATCTGCGGATTGCGTTGAGTGTCGCCGACGCGCGCCTCGCCGAGGCCGGCCGCCGCATCGTCCGCTTCGCCCGCGGCCTCGCTGCCGGCGCCTGAACCCGCCTCGCCAGTCGCTGGCGGCCGTGCGACAGTGGGCCCGCGGCAACCCGCCGGTGATAAAAGGGTCAGGAGGTGAGGCATGGCTGACGACGACGCGCTGTTCAACAAGGGGATGCCGATCCGGCGCGCGGTGCTTGGCCCCGACTACGTCGATGCGTCAATGGCGCGGGCCGACGAGTTCATGATGTCGTTCCAGCGGGCGACGACCGCCTGGGCCTGGGGCTGGGCGTGGGGCGACGCGACGCTCGACCGCAAGACGCGCAGCCTGATGAACCTGGCGATGCTGACTGCGCTCAACCGCGCGCCGGAGATCAAGCTGCATGTGAAGGGCGCGCTCAACAACGGCGTCACGGTCGCGGAGATCAAAGCTGCGCTGCTGCACGCGACCGCCTATTGCGGTATCCCGGCCGGGCTCGACGCATTCCGCGCCGCGCACGAGGTGCTGGTCGCAGAAGGCGCGCTGCCGAAGCGCTGAGGTTCACGCGAGAAGGCGGGGGCCCAGCGCGGCGAGGCGGCGGTAATCGTCGAGCTCGTTGTAAATCTGTGCCGAGACGCGGACCCATAACGCGCGATCCAAGGCCGCGACGTTGACGGCGATGGCGTGGTCGCACCGCAGCCGGTCGATAAGTCGATGCGCCGCATCGCGATCGGCGCCGGCGCTCAGCGGCAGCCGCACCGACACCATCGCGGCGCGGAACTCCGGCGCCGCAGCGGCTTCGGTGCCCCACGCGTCGATCAACAGCGCCGCGGCGGCGCGCGCCAGCGCGGCGTTGTGCGCGCGCACGGCGTCGGCAGCGAGCGCTGCGAGGTAGTCGAGCGCGACCGGCACGGCGAGCCAGGCCGATGGGTCGCGCGTGCCGGTCCACGCGAATTCGGCCGGAAAGCCCTTGCCGAGATCGTGCGAGATCACGGTCGGATGCAGCGCCGCTTGCCGCTCCGGTGCGCACCACAACACTGCGGTGCCCTTCGCTGCAAACGCCCATTTGTGCAGATTGCCGACATACCATTGGACGCCGAGCGCGGGCACGTCGAGCGCGATCTGGCCCGGCGCGTGCGCGCCGTCGATCGCGACCGGCACGCCGCGCTTCCGGCACAGCGCCGCCATGTCGGCGATCGGCAATACCGCGGCGCTGCCGGAGACAATGTGGTCGAACAGCGCGAGCCGGGTGCGGGCCCCAAGCGCCGCCTTGAGGCGATCGAGCAGTGGCGCCGGATCGCCAAACGGCACCGGCACCGCGACGGTCACGATCCGCGCGCCGGCGCGCTCGGCATGGTAGCGCAGCGCATTGCCGACCGCGCCGTAGACCTGCGACAGACAGAGGAGCTCGTCGCCGGGTTCGAGGCGCAGCGAGGCGATGACGGCATTGAGGCCGGATGTCGCGTTTTCGACAAAGGCCCAGTCCCCGCCCCGCCCGCCGAGAAAGCCGGCAATCCGGTCGGCCGCGCCGTGCAGCAATGCCAACAGGTCGCGGCGGAAGAACGTGTCGGGGTCGGCTTCGATGCGACGCTGCCACTCCTGCACCGCCTCGAGCACGCCGCGCGGCACCGCGCCGAACGAGCCGTGGTTCAGGTGCGCGATGCCGTCGGCGAGCAGAAAATCGCCGCGCCGCGCATGGCCGAATAGTGGCGCGTTTACCATGGAACCTGCGGCAGTCGAGAATGTCTGTTGCTGGATCACCGCCTTGCGTCCTTCAAGACGCGCCCCGAGCCTGTCCTCGGGCCGCGCGGAGCGCGACCCGTGGGGGCGCTCCTCAGGATGACGAAGTTTGGCGGACGCCATCAATGCCGTTCCGTCATGCTGAGGAGCCCCGCGCAATGCGGCGTCTCGAAACACGCGGGTCTCCAATCCGGCCGCGTTCAAATCCCGTCGCCCCGCGACCTTTTTGACAGCCGCCGGCGCGAGGCGTAGCCTGCGCGCACACCCGACCGGAGAGCAGCGATCATGGCACCGCTCGACGCCCCGCTCGCCAGCGACATCGAAACGCTCACGCTCGACACGCTCGATATGAGCGACCCGCATTTCTACCAGGACGACATCTACTATCCCTATTTCGCCCGGCTGCGGCGCGACGATCCGGTGCATTACTGCCCGGCGAGCCATTACGGGCCGTATTGGTCGGTAACGAAGTACAAAGACATCATGCAGGTCGAGATCAACCACCAGGTCTATTCTTCGGATGGCGCGATCTCGATCCTCGACCCGCCGAAGGGGCTGGAGCGGCAGAGCTTCATCGCGATGGACCCGCCGAAGCACGACGAGCAGCGGCTCACCGTCAGCCCCGCCGTCGCGCCCTCCAACCTCGCCAATATGGAAGGCCTGATCCGCGAGCGCACCGGCCGCGTGCTCGATGGCCTGCCGCGCGGCGAGACCTTCGATTGGGTCGATCGCGTGTCGATCGAATTGACGACGATGATGCTGGCGACCCTGTTCGACTACCCGTGGGAGGATCGACGCCAGCTCACCTATTGGTCGGACGTCGTCATCGCCGATGTCCGCTCGCCCGAGTCGCCGGTGCATTCGGAAGAGGAGAAATTCGCCGAGCTGACAAGGATGACCGAAGCGCTCGGCAAACTCTTCGCCGAACGCGCGCAGCTTCCGCCGAAATTCGACCTTCTGTCGATGCTGGCGCACAGCAATGCGACGCGCGCCCTGCCGTTCCGCGAGTTCATGGGCAATCTGTCGCTGCTCATCGTCGGCGGCAACGACACGACGCGCAACTCGATGACCGGCGGGCTCATGGCATTGCACCAGCACCCCGCGGAATACCAGAAGCTGCGCAACAACCCGGCGCTGATCGAAAGCCTGGTGCCGGAGATCATCCGCTGGGTGACGCCGGTCATCCACATGCGCCGCACCGCATTGGCCGACGCCGAACTCGGCGGCAAGCACATCAAAAAGGGCGACAAGGTCGTCATGTGGTACGTCTCGGGCAACCGCGACCCTGACGCGATCGATGAGCCTGACCGTTTCATCATCGACCGCAAGCGGCCGCGCCAGCATCTGTCGTTCGGCTTCGGCATCCATCGCTGCGTCGGCAATCGCCTCGCCGAGCTGCAACTGCGCATCCTGTGGGAAGAGATCATGCGGCGCTATCCGGTCATCGAAGTGATGGGGCCGGCGAAACGCGTCTATTCCAACTTTATCCACGGCATCCGTTCGCTGCCGGTGCGAATCCCGGCGTGAGGCGATGAGCGACGCCGCGCACGATGCGCTGATCCGCGATCAGTTTACCCGCCAGGCGGTGCCGTTCAGCACCGCGGCGCCGATCGCCGACGCGGCCGCGCTCAAAATGCTGGTCGAGGCGGCCGAGGCCGGCCCCGACGACACGGTGCTCGATGTCGCGTGCGGCGGCGGCATCGTCGTCTGCGCCTTCGCGCCCCATGTGCGCCACGCAACCGGCATCGACATGACGCCGGCGATGCTGGAGCGCGCCCGCCGGCACGCCGCCGAAACGGGTGTCGCGAATGTCGCGTGGCGCGAAGGGGATGTGACGCGTCTGCCGTTCCCCGACAGCGCGTTCACGATCGTCGTGACGCGCTTTGCGATGCACCATTTCCCCGAGCCGCGGGCGGTATTTGCCGAGATGCGGCGGGTGTGTGCGCCGGGCGGCCGCATCGTCGTCGCCGATACGTATGCGTCGCCCGATCCGGCAAAAGCGGCCGAATTCAACCGGCTCGAACTGCTGCGCGACCCGTCGCACCGGCGCTGCCTCGCGCTCGCCGAGCTGCAAGGCCTGTTCCGCGAGAGCGGGCTCGGCGAGGCGGCCGCAAGCTTTTATGAGCTGCGCGATTCGGTCGACAACCTGCTCGCCCGCTCGTTCCCGAACCCGGGCGACGACCAGAAAATCGTCGATCTGTTCGCGGCCTCGCTTGATGATCAGCGGCTCGGCATCCCGGTCAGCCGCGACCGGGACGGCCGGCTTTGCTATGCCTATCTGGCCGCGATCCTGGCCGCAAAAAAGCCGTAGGGAGGGCGAAACCATGCCGTCCGACAGAGGGTTCCGCCTGGAGCGGCCGCACGAGTGGCATTCGCAGGAATACGTCGCGGACTGGATCGCGCATGACGAGGCGCGCGACCCGGTGCGCCGGCCACGCCTCAGGGAGATGCTCGCGGCGGCGCCGTTCCCGCCCGATTCGCGCCTCAGCGTGCTCGATGTCGGCGCCGGCTATGGCGCAGTGACCGAGGAACTGCTGGCGGTGTTCCCGCAGGCGCAGGTCACGCTGCAGGATTATTCCGAGCCGATGCTGAGCGAGGCGAAGCGGCGGCTTGCGGCGCACGCGCGCCAGTTGCGCTTCGTGACCTGCGATCTGACCGATCCGGCGTGGGCATCGCAGGTCGGCGGGCCGTTCGATCTCGCCGTGTCGGCGATCGCGTTGCACAATTTGCGCAACGACCCGCAGATTTTCGCCTGCTATCGGGCGATCTGCAGTCTCCTGAAACCGGGCGGCTGGTTTATCGAGGAGGATTTGTTCTTCGACGGGGTCGAACCGCATCTTGTCGCATTGCGTGCAGGCGGCTTCGCGACCGTCGAATGCCGCTGGCAGGACGAGCGCCGCGCGATCGTCGCAGCCGGCCGCGGCGCCGGCTGACAACCGGTTGCGCCCGACCGGCGAAAGCCGTTATGCAGGCGTCGGCGGCAACGTCCGGGACGGCGGCGGGAGAAGACGTAATGAAATTCGGATTGTTCGGCGGCGCGCGGGCACGCGGCGGCGCGGCCGGCGACAGTGACGGCTACCAGGACTTCATCAAATACGTCGTCAGGGCGGAGGAGCTGGGGTTTTCCAGCGTCTTTCTGGTCGAGCACCATTTCACCGGTTTCGGCCAGGTCTCAGCTTCGCTCAACCTGTTGTCCTATCTGGCGGCGCGCACCTCGACGATCCGCCTCGGCACCGCCGTCGTCGTGTTGCCGTGGCACAACCCGGTACTGGTCGCCGAAGAGGCTGCGACGCTTGATCTGTTGTCCAACGGGCGGCTCGATTTCGGTGTCGGCAAGGGCTACCGGCCTTACGAGTTCTCCGGCTTCTGCATTCCGCAAGACGAGGCGACGGCGCGCTTCGACGAGGCCATCGACGTGATTCGCCACGCATGGACCAGCGAGGGCCGGTTCTCCTATGCCGGCACGTGGTGGCACTACGACAACATCATCGTCGAGCCGGCGCCGATCCAGCGGCCGCATCCGCCGTTCTGGATGGGCGCCGGCAGCGCCGAGTCGATCCGCCGCGCTGCGCGCGAAGGCTACAATCTGCTGCTGGATCAAATCGCGCCGACCGCCGTAATCATCGACCGCGTGCGCGTCTTTCGCGAGGAATGCGAGGCGATCGGCCGCCCCTACAATCCGACGATGGTTGGCGTCACGCGCGGCCTGCAGATCGTCCACAATGAGGAAGAGCGCCATCGCGCCATCGCCACCCGCCGCGAAGTCCTGAAAAACATCGGCGATCTGGCGCGCGGCCCCGGCGCCGAACGTTACCATCACATCCGCGACGATCCCGACGCGTTCGAACTCGACGACGCACCGCTGCTCGGCACGCCGGAGGAGATCATCGCGCAGTTGGAGCGGCTGCAGGCCGGCGGCGTCGAGAACGTGCTGTTCGCTGCGCCCGGCGCTTCGATCGCGCATCTGCGCACCTTTGCCGAGGAGATCATGCCGGCGCTCGACAGCAAGAGCGCGATGGTGCACGCGCAGGTCTAGCCCGGACCATTCATCGGGGCGCCGTCCGGTGGGGTGATGAGGCTCGGTCTCGGCGGGCGATGACGCGGCGCTCGACCGTCCAGCTTTTGGCGGGGCAACATTTACTATTTAGTATATATTTCCATTTAGCATAATCGCCGAAATGGCGACGCACTTTCAACGTGCCCGCATGATGGCGGTGGTCATCGCCCCGGGGCTGCTTCTTTTGCCAATCGGCACGGCCAAAGCCCAGCGGTCCGCAGATGTGGTCCGCCCTGCGATTCAGCTTCCAGGCCCCGCGCCGCAATATCTGAAAAACTTGAATTGTGAGAAACTGGAGGCGTTAGAAGGGTCGGTGATGACGATCAATGGAACTATTGTTGGCAAAGCGGAGGTTTATGCGATAGAGTTGATAGGTTTTCAATCACAATATTCGGACATTCATTGCGATAATCAAATAAAATCAAATTCATATTGTGCGCAAATTTCGTCGCATCTTGAAGAGGTTGAATCGAAAATTAAACAAACGAACACCGATATTCAAAAATTGAACGATTATTATAAAGCAATCGGCGCGGCGGCGAAGGCAAAGGATTGTTCCTTCGAGCGGTGGGAAGATGAACACTAATAACATGCGTTTTTTTCTTTACCAATAACACCATAAATATGAAAAATGATGATGAAGGGCTTTAATTTACATCGATATGAGTGCAAACGTCGGTTATGACGATTTCATTCGCTCATAGCCCAAGCGGTCGCTGCCGCCCGCAAAATCTGCAATCCGTGACGGACCCATGGCGGGCGGCGGTTGCCGGCGCGCCGAGCCGCAGCTATAACCCGCCCCTTTCCGTCGCCTTGCGAGAAGAGCCATGGCCGTCGAGCGCACCCTGTCGATCATCAAGCCGGACGCCACCCGGCGCAATCTGACCGGCGCGATCAACCGGCGCTTCGAAGAGAGCGACCTCAGCATCATCGCGCAGAAGCGGCTGCGCCTCAGCCGCGACATGGCGGAGCGTTTTTACGCCGTGCATGCGCAGCGGCCGTTCTACGAGAGCCTTGTCGACTTTATGAGTTCGGGTCCGGTCGTTGTGCAGGTGCTGGAAGGCGAGGACGCGGTCGCAAAAAACCGCGAGGTCATGGGCGCCACCGATCCCGCCAAGGCGGCGCCCGGCACGATCCGTAAGGATTTTGCGCTGTCGATCGAAGCCAATTCCGTGCACGGCTCCGATTCCGCCGCGACGGCGGCCGCAGAAATCGCATTCTTCTTCGCGGCGATCGAAATCTGTCCCTGACCGGCCGATCGGCTGGACGCATCGCGGAGCGCGGCGGCGCGACGCGATCGTGGATGGCCGGGTGACTCCCGGTGATGACGACAGTGCAGCCAAATCACAGCAGAAAGATCGCCATCCCGATGAGAATCACGACAATCACCGCCAGCGAGATCTTGATGAACCGGGTGAATCCGATCCAGGTGCGGCGATGCCGCTGGTATTCCGGATCGATTGCTGTCATGTGCGCCTCGCCACTCACCGTACCGCCGCCGCGAGGTATAGCCAAATCGAGCCGCGAGGCAAGGTGCCGAATCAGCACGCCGGCGAGGGATTGAACAGGACGCCCGCCGCGGCCGGGGCGCCGAGGATTGCGACCCGGTCGTCGCTGATGCGCAGCCGGCCTTCGGCGTAGAGCCGTACCGCCATCGGGTAGAGGCGGTGCTCGGCGGCGAGGATGCGCCGGGCGAGGCTTTCCACATCGTCGTCGACAAGCACCGGCACGGCCGCCTGCGCGATGATCGGCCCGCTGTCGACGGCCGAGCGGACGAAATGCACAGTGCAGCCGGCGATCTTGACCCCGGCCCCGAGCGCCTGGCGTTGCGCGTGAAGGCCGGGGAAGGCCGGCAGCAGCGAGGGGTGGATGTTGATGAGCCGGTCCCGCCAGGCGGCGACAAAGCTGTCATCGAGGATGCGCATAAAACCGGCAAGCGCGACAAGCTCTGCGCCGCTTTGCCGCAACGCCGCATCGGCCGCCGCCGCGAACGCGGCTCGGCTTGGGTGCGGCAGCGCCGAATGCGCGATCCCGGCACGCTCGGCGCGCGCAAGCCCCGCCGCGGCGGCGTTGTTGCTGATGACGTGGACGATCTCCGCCGGATAACGAGGATCGGCAGCGGCATCGATCAACGCCTGCAAATTCGAGCCGCGGCCGGAAATCAAGACCCCGACCCTGAGCCGTGCCATCGCTGCGCCCTCGCGGCCTGTCGTGCCGGGACAGACAAAACCCCGCGCCGCCCTGTTGCGGCGATGATGCCGCGGGCCGATCCATCGGTCGGGCCAGCGCCCGCTGTCGATGGCGTCCCGGCGAAAACTGCGCTATCACCGTGCGCGATGCGGGCTGCTGCGACAATACGGGATCGAGGCCGGTTTGCAATGAGCTTGCGGCTCCTATCGAGGCCGTCCGGCGGGCGGCAGGGATGCCGCGCGGCGGGCGTTGCAGTCGCGGTGGCGCTGCTGCTCGGGCTGGCGATCGCACCGGGGTGGGCGCAGCAGACGGCCGGCGACCGTTTCTCGGCAACGGTGCCGGTCGATGCCACCGCCGCGACCGTCGTCAAAGCGCGCGAGACGGCGCGCCTCGCCGGCCAGCGCCGCGCGCTCGATGCCGTCGTCCAGGGTCTCGGCGGGCCGGGGGCGCCGGCCAAGCTGCCGCAGCTCGGCGATCAGGCCATCACCGATCTCGTCGCCAGCTTCGCGGTGGCGAACGAGCGCATGTCGTCGGTGCGCTATCAAGCCGACTATACGTTTCATTTCCGCCCGAATGCGATCCGCGACTTGTTGCAGGAGGCCGACATCGCGCTCGTTCCGGCGCCGACCCCTCCGATTGCGACGGCCCCGCCACTGCCCGGCCCGACGCCGGGTAGCCTTTCCGTCGTCGTGCTGCCGGTTTGGCGGACAGGCACACAGACAGCCTTGTGGGAAGACCCCAACCCGTGGCGTGACGCGTGGAACCAGCGGCCGACGGCGACCGGCCCGGTTCCGCTCGTGATCCCGCTCGGCGACGCCGGCGATGTCACGACGGTCGATGCCGCCCAGGCAGAAGCCGGAGACCTCCAGGCGCTTGCTGCCGACGCCCGGCGCAACGGCGCCGACGAGGCGCTCGTCGCGGTGGCCGCGCCGCAGGGGCCGGTCGACAAGCCGAGCGGCGTCGATGTGACGGTGCGCGCCTACCGCGCCGGCCAGCTTATCGCGAACCACGTCGAGAAGCTGACCGCGAACCCGGGCGAAAGCGAGGACGCGCTGCTGCGCCGCGCCGTCGCCGCAGTTGCCGCCGCCGTCGAGGGCGATTGGAGCGGGACCGCAACCGACGCGACCGGCCCGCCGGCAAGCCTGATCGCGGTGCTGCCGATCGGGAGCCTCGCCGATTGGCTGCATGAGCGCGCCCGCCTCGAGGCCGTGCCGCAGATCAGGAAGCTCGAACTGATCGCGTTGTCACGGCAGCAGGCGACGATCGAGATCGATTACGTCGGAAGCGTCGATCAGCTGAAAGCGGGATTGGCGCAGATCAGCTTCGGCCTTGTCGGCGGCGCCCCGCAGTGGCGGCTCGCCCGCAACGGCTCGGGCGCTGCGCCATAACGCGCGCGGCATGGTGCCCGACACGACCTCAGAGGGAAAGATCGCATCGCCGCGCAGCGCGTGTCGGCACGTTCGGCGCCTGGAAATTCTACGCAATCTGCCGAACCTGATCACGCTGGCGCGGCTGGTGGCGGCGCCGGTGGTGCTGCGGCTCATTCTCCACCTGCGCTATGATGCCGCGTTCGCGGTGTTTGTCGCGGCCGGGTTCTCCGACGCACTCGACGGCTGGATCGCCAAACGGTGGCACTGCCGCACCCCGCTCGGCGCGCTGCTCGACCCGGCCGCCGACAAGGCACTGATCGTCGTCGTTTACCTGAGCCTGTGGCACGACGGGCATCTTCCCGGTCTTCTGGTTTTTCTCGTGTTGTTGCGCGACTTCCTGATCGTGCTGGGCTACCTGGTGATCCAATTGAAGGGTGCGCAGCAGGGGGTGGGCCCGATTTTCATCAGCAAGGTCAACACGCTCGTCCAGCTGGCGCTGATCACGTTTGTGCTGGCGCGTCTCGCTCTCGGGATCGCGGCGGGGCCCATCACGACCATGCTGATCGACGCGGCGGGGCTGACCACGTTATGGTCCGGTTTCGCCTATCTCGCGCGCTGGGCCCGTGTGCTGGTGCGTTCGGAACCGGCGCTGTGAGCCCGCGCACGTGGCGTCTCCTGTTCTGGCTTGGCCTGCTGTTGGGCGCGGTGCTGGCGCTCGGCCTGTTGCGCGGCATCCTGATGCCGTTCGCGACCGGTTTTGCGATCGCCTATATCCTGCAGCCCTCCGTGGCGCGGCTCGAGCGATGGGGCGTGCACCGCGGTCTCGCCAGCCTCGCGGTCTTGATCCTCTTCCTGTTCGGCCTTGCCGCCGTGCTGGTGATCCTGGTGCCGGTGATCCAGGGCCAGATCGTGCAGCTGATCGCCGGTGTGCCGGGGTTTGTGCAAACGGTGCAAAAGGACCTCGGTCACCTCATCCAGCTGCTGCAGCGGCACCTGCCGGCCGAAGAGGCCGGCAAGCTGCGCGATGTCGTCGGCGCCAAGATCGCCGAGGCGCTGACATGGCTAGCCGGCATCGTGCAGAGCATGATCACCAGCAGCTTCGCGATCCTCAACATCATCTCGCTCGTTATCATCACACCGATCGTCACGTTCTTCCTGCTGCGCGATTGGGATCGGATGGTCGCGGTCATCGATGCTAATCTGCCGCGGCAGTCGCTCGATACCGTGCGCGCGCAGGCGCGGCTGGTCAGCGACACGCTGGTCGGTTTCGTGCACGGCCAGGCGCTCGTCTGCGTGATCCTCGCGGTCTATTACGCGATCGCGCTGACCGCGGCCAGGCTGTCGGACGGGCTGGCGCTCGGCGTCTTGATCGGCGTCCTCGCGATCATCCCGATCCTCGGCGTCGCGACCGGCTTCGTGCTGGCGATCGCCTTTGCTGCGTCGCAATACGGCACGTGGAGCGAGATCATCATCGTTGCCGGCATCTTTGCGTTCGGCCAGGCAATCGAAGCAAATTTTCTGACGCCGAAGCTGATCGGCGAACGCATCCATCTGCACCCTGTGTGGGTCATCTTTGCGCTGTTTGCCGGCGGCACGCTGTTCGGCTTTGTCGGCGTTCTGGTTGCGGTGCCGGCGGCGGCGGTCATCGGCGTTCTCGCCCGGTTTGCATTGTCGCGCTATAAGAACAGCAGCCTCTATGATGCGCCGGCGGCGGACGGCGAGACGCCGGCCAATGTCACCCGGCTGCGATGAGGCAGTTGACGCTCGCGCTGCCGCACGACACCGCGCTCGGTCGCGCCGATTTCCTCGCCTCTGCTTGCAACGAGGCGGCGCTCGGCTGGATTGAGCGCTGGCCGCTTTGGCCGGCCTTCGCGCTGGTGCTGCACGGGCCGGCCGGCAGCGGCAAGAGCCATCTGGCCGGATTGTGGCAGGCCCGCGCCGGCGCGGCGCTTGTCGTGGGCGATGCGCTCGGCAAGCGCGATCCCGCCGAGCTGGCAGCCGAGCGCGCGGTCGCGATCGACGAGGCGGAAGCCGCGCCGGAACGCGCCTTGCTGCATCTTTATAATTGCTGCCGCGAGAGGGGCACGGGCCTGCTCATTGTCGCGCGGCGGCCACCGGCGGCATGGCCGATCGCGCTCCCCGACCTGGGATCGCGCCTGCGGGCGTCGCCGGCCGTCGCGATTGGCGCGCCCGACGACGCGCTACTCGCCGCGGTGCTGGTCAAGCATTTCGCCGACCGGCAGCTGCACCCGGCTCCGGAGATCATCGCGTTTCTCGTTCCGCGCATGGAGCGCTCGTTCGCCGCCGCCGCGGCGCTCGTCGACCGGATCGATGGCTTGTCGCTCGGCGTCAAGCGACCGGTCACCCTCCCCCTCGCACGTCGCGCCCTCGAACAGTCGGGGGACGACGCCCAGATGTGACGCCGCCCTTTCATCGCGTCGGGGCTTCGCGGCGCGGCAAGAGTCGGGTCACATGGCCCATCTTGCGGCCCGGCCGCACCGCACTCTTGCCGTAGAGATGCAGCTTCGCGTTGGGCTCGTCGAGAACGGCGCGCCAGTTCGCCACCTCGCGACCCAAGAGGTTTGTCATCACCGCGTCCGAATGGCGCTCGGGCGAGCCTAGCGGCAGGCCGCAGACCGCCCGCACCAGCTGCTCGAACTGGCTCGTTACGCAGGCGTCGATCGTCCAATGGCCGGAATTGTGCGGCCGCGGCGCCAGCTCGTTGACGAGGATTGCGCCCGCTGTCGTCACGAACATCTCGACCGCGAGCACCCCGACGAGCCTGACTTCCTCGACGATGCGGCAGGCAATGGCAGTGGCTGCGTTGGCGAGGTCGGGCGTGATGCGTGCCGGCGCGATCGTCTGGTGCAGAATGTGATTCTTGTGCCTATTTTCGACCGGGACATAGCAGGCGAGCGCGCCGTCGGCGCCGCGCGCGACGATGACCGAAATCTCGCAGCGGAAATCGACGAATGCTTCGAGGATGCCGTGCGCCGCGCCCATGCGGCGCCAAGCCTCCTCGGCGCCGGTGTCGGCATCGAGCATGACCTGCCCCTTGCCGTCATAGCCGAGACGCACCGTCTTCAACACCGCTGGGCGGCCGAGCCCGCGGGCCGCTTCGGCGAGCTCATCAGGCCCGCCGACGGCGCGAAACTCGGTCGTCGCGATGCCGATGCCGCGCAGAAAATTCTTTTCACGCAGCCGGTCCTGCGCAATTTCCAGAATATCGGGGCGCGGCAATACCGGCCGCGTCGCCGCGACGCGCCGCAGCGCGGCGGCCGGCACATTTTCGAATTCGCAAGTCGCAACATCGACCGCCGCCGCAAACCGCGCGACCGCTGCCGCGTCGCCGAACGGCGCAACCGTCACCGCGGCGGCAACCTGCGCCGCCGGCGCATCGGCCTCGTTGGCGAAGACATGCGTCTTGTAACCGAAGCGCGCCGCCGCCATCGCCGTCATGCGGCCGAGCTGGCCACCGCCGAGAATGCCGATCGTACTGCCGGGCGGTAGCATCAGGCGCCGTCCGGCCGCTCGCCGACGGCGTCAGTTTGTGCCCGGCGCCATGCCGCAAGCGCCGCGGCGGCGGCCGGATCGGCAAGTCCGAGAATCGCCGCAGCGAAGAGCGCGGCATTGACCGCCCCCGCCTGGCCGATCGCAAATGTTGCAACCGGCACCCCGGCCGGCATCTGGACCATCGACAACAGGCTGTCGACCCCCTTCAGCGTGCGGCTCTCGATCGGCACGCCGAGCACCGGCAGCGGGGTCAGCGCCGCGGTCATGCCCGGCAGATGCGCCGCGCCGCCCGCACCGGCGATGATCGCCTTCAAACCGCGCGCCTCGGCGCTCTTGGCATAGGCATAGAGCCGCTCTGGCGTGCGATGGGCCGAGATGATACGCCGCTCGTGGGCGATGCCGAGCCGGTCGAGGGTTTCGGCGGAGTGCCGCATCGTCTCCCAATCGGACCGGCTGCCCATGATGATGCCGATTGCGGCGGCCTCGTCGCTCATGACGCTCCTCGGATCACGGTCGGCGCGCGGCCACCATCCGGGGCGATTATAGGGAGGGTCAGCGCCCTCACAAGCAGGCACCCGGCACGCCGCCATTGGCCCGTGGAAACCGTGAATTCGCTTCAAAAAAAATCGGCTTCCGCCGATTATAGGCAGAGACAAATTTAACGAATGAGGACAGGTCCGATCATGCCGAGGCGCGCGTCAAAGCCGGCGGATGGCGTCGCCGAGCGGGTGCGGCGGCATCGCGCCGGAGCGGCCGGTGCAACCGATTCGGACATCCTCGCCGACACCTCAGGCGTCACCGCCGCTTCACCCCCCACGGCGTTGCGCGAGCTGATCGACCGCCTCGCAGCGGAGCGCGACCGCTTGCGCGAAGAGCTGGCGCGGGCACGCAGCCGCATTGCCTCGTTGGAGCGGCTGGCCGACGAGGACGCATTGACGCCGGTCGCGAACCGCCGCGCCTTCGTGCGCCAGCTGACACGCATGATCGGCTTCAGCCATCGCTACGGCGTGCCGGCAAGCGTCGTCTATTTCGATGTCAACAACATGAAGCACATCAACGACGTGTACGGCCATCCGGCGGGCGACGCGGCGCTCCGCCGCATCGCGATGGTGCTGCGCGACAACATCCGCTCGAGCGACATTGTCGGCCGGCTCGGCGGCGACGAGTTCGGCGTCATCCTCGCGCAGACCGATCACGCCCAGGCACAGGCCAAGGCCGCCGCGCTCGCCGCAGCGATCGCCGCGCAGCCGTTGCAATGGTGCGGGGAGCCGATTCCGCTGTCGGCAGCCTACGGCGTCTACGCGTTTTCCGGCGGTGACAGCCCGCAGCAGGCGATCGAAGCCGCAGACCGCCAGATGTACGAGCAGAAACGAACCGCGCCGACCAACCGCGCATAATGAACGGCGCATGCCATCATCAGACCGCTGAGGTTGGGCGGCGAGCGACTGCGCCGAGCAGCCCCCTCACGCGATGATATCGGGCAGCAATTCGCTTTCGATCTTTGAGATTTGGTCCTTCAGCAGCAGCTTGCGCTTTTTCAAGCGCTGCAGCTGCAGCTGGTCGAACGGCGCCCGCTCGGCAATGCGGGCGATGACATCGTCAAGGTCGCGATGCTCGATCTTGAGCGCGGCGAGCTTCGCTTTCAGCGTTTCGACGTCGAGGTCCATCGCGTCAATCGGCGCAACATCGTCGGCAGGGCGTGCCGACAGGGTAAACTCTGACGATTCGGCTCTTATGATATAGCACAATCGACGATGCTTGCATCGGGGAGTCGATGGCGGACGACGCAAAAGTCGCGAGCGCGGCGGCGGGTGCCGCATTCTGGCGGTTTTCGCTGGCGCTGTACGCCAGGCCCGGCGTCGCGCCTGCTTTGCTGATGTTGCAGGATCGCGCCGGCCGCGATGTCAACCTCATTCTTTATGCGTTGTGGCTCGGCGCCGGGTGCGGCCGCCCGCTCGACCGCACCGCGCTGGGCCGCGCCGAGGCAGCCGTCGCGCCGCTCGCGGGCATCGTTGCGGAGCTGCGCGGGCTACGACGACGGCGGCTGCCCGCGGCGCCGGATCCGCTGCTGCAGGCGTTGCAGAAGCGGATTGCCGCGCTCGAACTCGCCGGCGAGCGCGGCGCGCAAGAATGCTTGGCGACAAGCGATGCAGCCGCGCCGGCGGGAGTCCGTGAGACAAACGATCGGCTGGCGTTGGCGGCGGCCAATCTCGATCTGTATCTCGGCGGCGAAGCCGGATCGCCGGAGGCCGCCGTGTTGCGCGCCGCGCTCGCCGGCTTGATGCGCCAATCCGAAAATTGAGACTATTCCCACCGGCCGGCCTTGGGCGCAGCTGCGAGAGCCACCCTGGCCACGCGCAGATCGCCGCCCGAGCGGTCGAGGGCGCGGCGCGCTTCATCCACCGCAAAGCCTTCCAGCAGCAACAGGGCCACTTTGACGCTGCCCTCCGCGTCACGCAGCGCCTCGCTCACCCGCTCACGCCCATGCCCGGTCAGCTGCGCGAGCATTGCCTCGCTGCGCCGCACGAGCTTCGCATTGGTGGCCTGCACATCGACCATCAAGCCTTCATAGACTCGCCCGAGCCGGATCATGACGAGCGACGATAGCAGCGTCAGCGCGACGCGCTGCGCGGTGCCGGCCTTCATGCGGGTCGAGCCTGCGATCGGTTCGGCGCCGGTATCAAGAAAGACCGAACGGTCGGCCTCGTCCAGGATCGGTGTCTTCGGGTTGTTGGCGATGCCGACCGTCAGCGCGCCACGCGCCTTTGCGCCGCGCAGGCAGGCGACAGTGAACGGCGTCGTGCCGCTGGCGGCAACGGCAATCAGCGCGTCGTGTGCATCGACGGCATGGCACCGCAGCTGCAGTGCCGCGTGCCCGACCTCGTCCTCGGCACCCTCGACGGCGCGCACCAGCGCATCGCGCCCCCCTGCCATCAACAGGACGAGTCGGTCGGCCGGCCACCCGAAGGTCGGCATCAGTTCGGCGCCGTCCTGTACCGCGAGCCGACCCGATGTGCCAGCTCCGGCGTAGACGAGTCGGCCGCCGCCGCGCAGCCGTTCCTCGACCGCCAGCGCCGCCTGCTCCAGCGCCGGCCGCGCCGCATAGACCGCCGCGACCGCGGCGAATTGCCCGTCCAGCATTGCATCGAGGATGTCGGCGGCGCTCCACCGGTCGATCGCGGCATAGCGCGGGCTGTGACGTTCAGTTTCCATAGCGGGCTCTGCACGCATAACGCATCAAATGGACGCTGGTTCTGTGCGATGCTGCCGCAAGGCGGCATCGCACGACGTGGGCGGCGCCGTCGCTGCAGGATGGGCGGACTTGGTGAACTCTCGATGAAACAGCGGGCGCTCGCCGCCGATATCGTGTTCGATGGCGCGCGCGTCCATCGCGATGGCGCCGTCATCATCGACGACGGCGACATTCGGGCGCTCGTGTCGCGGCGGGAGGTGCCGGCCGGGCTGTCGATTTGCCACCTGCCGGAAGGCGCCTGGCTCGCACCCGGCTTTATCGACGTGCAGGTCAACGGCGGCGGCGACGCGCTGTTCAACGACGCGCCGGCGCCCGAGACGATCCTCGCGATCGCCACGGCGCACCGCCGGTTCGGCACGACGAGCCTGTTGCCGACGCTGATCAGCGATACGCCCGCCAAGATGCGCATGGCGCGCGCGGCGGTGCGCCTCGCGATGGCGCAATCGCCGGGCGTGCTCGGCATCCATTTCGAGGGGCCGTTTCTGTCGCCCGAGCGTGCCGGCGTGCACGACCCGGCGATGTTTCGCGCGCCGAGCGAAGCCGATCTGGCGTGGCTCGCAGCCCCCGGCGGCGGCCGGACGCTCGTGACATTGGCGCCGGAATGCGTGCCGCCCGGCGTTGTCGCAGCGCTGGCGGAGGCCGGCGTCATCGTTGCGCTCGGCCATTCGATGGCGAGCTATGCCGAGACGCGCGCTGCGCTCACCGAGGGCCTTACCGGTTTCACGCATCTCTTCAACGCGATGCGGCCGATGAGCGCGCGCGAGCCGGGGCCGATCGCGGCGGCGCTCGAAGAGCCGCGCGCGTTCTACGGCCTCATCGTCGATGGCGTGCATGTCGCGCCGGCGATGCTGAGGCTCGCTCTGCGCGGGCATGGCCGGGCGATGCTGGTGACCGACGCGATGTCGCCGGTCGGCGGCACGCGCGACAATTTCATGCTCGGCGGCCGGCGGATCACAGCAAAGGACGGACGCTGCACGACGGAGGACGGCACGTTGGCCGGCTCCGTCCTCGATATGGCGAGCGCGGTGCGCAACGCGGTACGGCTCTTGGGCGTCGCGCTGCCCGCGGCGCTGCGGATCGCGAGCGCTGTGCCCGCCGCGTTTCTCGGCCTGGGCCACCGGCTCGGCCGCCTCGCACCGGGCTGCCGCGCCGACCTCGTCGGGCTCGATCCCCATGACATCCGCGTCCTCGCCACCTGGCTCGCCGGCCGCCCGGACCCCAGCGCCGCAGCGCTGCGTTAACGACAGAGCCGCTTGGCAGCCCCGTCAAGCTATGGGAAAATCCCTGACAAACATGAGCTTACGATACTGGAGGGCCGCGTGAGCGCGCCATTATCGCCGCAAGACAGCCTGGCTCTCGCGCAGCAGCATTTGCGCGCCGGCAAGTTGGACGCCGCTACCAAGCTGGGCCGCAGCGTGCTGCGCCAGCAGCCGGAATGGGCGCCAGCCTTCGCACTGTTGAGCGACATCGCCTTCCAATCGGAAGACATCACGGGCACGATCAGCCTGCTGCGCCGTGCGATCGCGATCGATCCATCGAACGCGCGCTACCATCGCAATCTGGCGAGCATCTATCGCTTCAGCGGCCAACTCGACGATGCTCGACGGGAGTTCGAGATCGCGTTAGCTCTCAACTCGCGCGATCCCGACCTGTATTACGAATTATCGCTCTTAAAGAAATTCACCCCGAGCGATCCGCTTGTGCCGGCAATGGAGGGGCTGCTGCGCACCGGCGTCGGGCTTCCCTACATGTTGCAGGTGCGCCTGCGCTACGCGTTGGCCAAGGCCTACGACGATATGGGCCGGGTCGACGACAGCTTTCGCCATCTGTCGCAGGGCAACGCGCTCAGGCGGAGCCAGGTCAATCCGAATGCCTGGGATGAGGGGCGCAGTGTTGAGGTCTTCGACCTCACCCGCACCACGTTCGACCGTGCTTTGATCGAGGCCAGAGCAGGGGCCGGTCATCGGTCGGACCTGCCGATCTTCATCGTCGGCATGCCGCGTTCCGGCACGACGCTCGTCGAGCAGATCCTGTCGAGCCATCCGTCGGTCTTTGGCGCCGGCGAGTTGATGGACTTGGCAAAGCAAGTCGAGGCATTGCGGGCCAGCGCCGATCGCACGCTCCGCTTTCCCGAATGCGTTCCATCGCTGTCGGATCGCGAGCTTCAGGCGTTCGGCCGAACCTATCTCGCGGGGCTGCGGCGGCGTGCGCGCAATGCCATCCGGATCACCGACAAGGCGTTGGGGCAGGTGTTCTATCTCGGACTTATCCATTTGGCATTGCCCGACGCGCGCATCATTTACGTCAGACGCAACCCGATCGATTGCTGCCTGTCGTGCTATTCGACGCTGTTCACCGAGGGATGGGAATGCACCTACGACCTCGGCGAACTCGGCCGGTTCTACGCGCGTTACGCGAGCCTGATGCAGTATTGGAGCGAGCTATTGCCGCCCGACCGTTTTCTCGAAATCCGCTATGAAGACGTCGTCGCCGATCTCGAACCCGAGGCGCGCCGGCTCGTCGCGTTCTGCGGCCTCGATTGGGATCCGGCTTGCCTCGCTTTCCATGAGGCCGAGCGGCCGGTTTTGACCGCGAGTGCGCAGCAGGTCCGCCAGCCGATCTACCAAACCTCGCGCGGCCGCGCCGAACGCTACCGCGCGCATCTCGGCCCGTTGATCGCCGCGCTCGGCGAATGGGCGCCATCGGACTGATCCCGCAATCGTCATTGCGAGCAGCGCGAAGCAATCCCGCCCAACCTTGTCATGGCCGGGCTTGACCCGGCCATCTTGTTACGAGATGCCCGGCACAAGGCCGGGCATGACGAGCTTAAAACAGCAAGCGTAGGATGGGCTGAGCGAAGCGATGCCCATCAATGCCGCGCGGCTGCACGGCAGCGCTCGTGATGGGTTTCGCGTTGCTCAACCCATCCTACCCTCGGGCGCGCTTGACCCGGCCGTCCGCATGTCGCTGCAGTCGCATCACAAACAAAACATGGGTGGCCGGCTCAAGGCCGCCACGGAGCGCCACTCCCGTCGCCCCTGCTGAAGCGCGGGTCCAGGGTAAGCGGCGAGCGACGGACCTGAGTTCCCGCTTGCGCGGGAACGACGGTTATGCTGCAACAATAACCCTTCAAAAAGCCGTCGGGCCGCGGCATTTACGACCGCAGCCCGACATTAAAGGGCAGGACATTTCAGCTACGCCTGCGACCGGCCCATCCCCTTCGACCGGTCGCCGACGGAGTGCCTCCGCTAAGCCTGTTGCGCTTG
>JASIAN010000027.1 GCA_030042035.1 Alphaproteobacteria bacterium
GGAAGAACTGCGTCGCGAACGCGAAGGCGCCGTCCAACCCGAGGGCGAGTCGGCGCGCCGTCGCATCGACAACGACCTCGAACGCCGCCGGCGGATCGGAGGCTGGCCGCCGCCGTGGGCGCCGACGATCTTTGTCAGGCGGCAGCGGCGCTGAGGCGGCGGCGCTGCTCCCCGTCAGCCGGCAATCGCCACGCTCCCCTACGCTGCCTTGTGCTCCTGCAGGCGCGGCATCAACTCGACGAAATTACATGGCCGGAAGCGGTTGTCGAGCTGGTGGACGAGGATGTCCTGCCAGGCGTCACGGCAGGCGCCGGGCGACCCCGGCAAGGCAAACAGGTAAGTGCCGCCGGCAACTCCGGCGGTGGCGCGGCTTTGGATCGTCGAGGTGCCGATCTTGGCGTAGCTGAGCCAGCGGAACAATTCGCCAAACCCGGCAATCTCCTTCTCGTAGACGCTGTGAAAGGCTTCCGGCGTTACGTCGCGGCCGGTGACGCCGGTGCCGCCGGTCGCGATGACGACATCGATGTCGGGATCGGCGATCCATGCCCGCAACTGCTGGGTGATCGCGGCAAGATCATCGCGCACGATACGGCGTGCGGCGACCCGGTGTCCAGCCGCCGCGACCAGCTCGGCGAGCGTGCTGCCGGAGCGGTCGTCAGCTTCCGTGCGGGTATCCGACACCGT
The DNA here is from genome assembly GCA_030042035.1 of Alphaproteobacteria bacterium. GTDB lineage: Bacteria > Pseudomonadota > Alphaproteobacteria > ATCC43930 > CGMCC-115725 > DATARH01. The sequence goes on from JASIAN010000027.1 coordinate 685, forward strand.
TAGCAGCGCAATATTGACGGACAGAAACGGACGCGTCTCATCGATTCGGCCTGGCATCGTCGGGCTCCCTCGCGGCGGTGCCGAACACATAATCATTGGACCGCGCCACCGCTACGATCGGCGCGGCCGCCAGCCGCTCGCAGGCGTCATCTTTGTGCGATGCTGCGAGCGCCCGATCAGCGGACGGCGGCAGGCATTACGTAGGGGCGGCCGGCGGGCACGCTGCCCTCCGTCCAGTGCCCGGTCTTTTTAAGCTCCTCGGCGACTTCGGGCGGCATGTATTTCGCGTCATGTTTCGCGAGGATCGTGCTCGCGGCAAAGATGCCGTCGGGCAGCAGCTCGCCCTCGGCGACAACGCCCTGCCCCTCGCGGAACAGGTCGGGCAGGATGCCGGTATAGGTTACCGCGATATTGGTCTTGCCATCGGTAATGCGGAACGCGACGGTCTTGCCGTCGTCCTCGCGCACGACAGTGTGGCGCTCGACGATGCCGCCGATGCGGATGCGATGGCCCGGTGCGATGTCGCGCGCGATGAGACCACTCGGGCTGTAAAAGAACACAAGGTCGCTGCTGAACGCGGCCAGCACCATCGCGACCGACGCACCAAACAATGACAAACCCGCCACGACCGCCAGCAGGCGCCGCTGCTTTCGGGTCATTCGTCGCGCCCGGTGCGGTGCTGCAGCCGGTCGAGCACGTCGCTGCTGGCGCGGTGCCAGCGCCAGGAGTGCACGGCTAGTCCGCCGAGCACAAGGGCGGCCACGCCATAGGCCGACCACACGTATTCGGCATAGCCGCCCATCGCCAGCCAATGCGTGACATGCAGCATCGACGGCCCTAACGCAGCGCCGCCCTGGCGGCGACATCGGCGACCGGCGGCGCCATCGGAAGGCGTGGCTCGCCCGCTGCAAGCTGGCCGTAAAGCCGCAACGCATGCGCCTTCCGCTCGTTCAATGCAGCGCGCATGCGCAGCAGGACGAGCCAGCCGAACAGCAGCATGAACCCCAACGCCATGACCAGCAGCGGCAGCAGCATCGACAAGGCGATCGTCGGCGCGCCGAGCCGCAGCACGCTCGCCGGCTGATGCAGCGTATTCCACCAGTCGACCGAGAACTTGATGATCGGCAGATTGACGACGCCGACCAGCGCCAGGAGCGAACCGGCGCGTGCGCCGCGGGTGCGATCATCAAACGCGTTCACCAGCGCGATGTACCCGAGATAAAGGAAGAACAGCACGAGCACCGAGGTCAGCCGCGCATCCCATACCCACCACGCGCCCCACATCGGCCGGCCCCACAACGACCCGCTCGCCAGGCACACGGCGGTGAACCCGGCGCCGACCGGGGCGGCCGCCTGCGCCGCGATATCGGCGAGCGGGTGGCGCCAGACCAGCGCAACCCCGCTCGCGACCGCGATGAACAGGTAGGCCGACATCGCCATCCACGCCGACGGGACGTGGACGAACATGATGCGGACGCTTTCTCCCTGCTGATAATCCGGCGGGGCGAACACCAGTCCCCACACCAGCCCCACCGCGATGACGCCAGTGGCCAAGGCGCCGAGCCACGGCAACGCGGTGCTGCTCGCGCGCATGAAGCGCGCCGGGTTGGCAAGGCGGGTCAGCATCGGCATGGCGCCCTTCTCGATCGCGCTCGTCAGTCTAGCGCAGTGCCGCGCCGGCGTCAGCGCGGGCGGTGGTCGCATCCGGCAGGATTTGCGCAGCCACGACAACCGCCGTGCGCGATCCTCCGCCCGATCAGCCGCCCGGCCGGCGCGGCATCGCCCGGCCAGCGGCGCTCGCCACCGCCTTCAGCGAGGCGGTTACAATGTCGCTGTCCAGGCCGACGCCGAACAGCGGCTCCTCTGCGTCGGCGTTGCGAATCTGCACGTAAGCGGCAGCCTGCGCATCGGCCCCGGCGGTGACGGCGTTTTCCTGGTAGTCGAGGACGGTCAGCGCGATGCCGCAATCCTTGGCGAGCGCATCGACAAACGCCGCGATCGGACCATTGCCGACCCCGTCGATGCGGCGCTCGGCGCCACCGATCTCGACCGTCGCATCGATGCGCCGTTCGCCCGGCCGCGGCTCGGGCAGGAGCGTGTAATCGACGAGACGAACCGCGCCGCGCGCCAGGTAGGTATCGGCGAACAAGGACCAGATGTCGGCGCTGGTCAGTTCCTTGCCGGTGCGGTCGGCGACCTCCTGCACGATTTTGGAAAACTCGATCTGCAGGTTGCGCGGCAGATCGAGGCCGTGATCGGCCTTCAAGACATACGCGGCGCCGGCCTTGCCCGACTGGCTGTTGACGCGGATCACCGCCTCGTAGGTGCGCCCCAGATCCTTCGGGTCGATCGGCAGGTACGGCACCTCCCACAGATCGTCGTTGCGCTTTTCGAGCGCCTCGAAGCCTTTCTTGATCGCGTCCTGGTGCGAACCGGAAAACGCCGTGTAGACGAGTTCGCCGGCGTAGGGATGGCGCGGGTGCACCGGCAGCTGGTTGCAGTATTCGACGGTGCGGACGATCTCGTCGATGTTGCGGATTTCGAGGCCGGGGTCGATGCCCTGGCTGAACAGGTTCAAGGCCAACGTCATGACATCGACATTGCCGGTGCGCTCGCCGTTGCCGAATAGCGTGCCCTCGACCCGGTCGGCGCCAGCCATGACACCCAATTCGGCAGCGGCAACGGCGGTGCCGCGGTCGTTGTGCGGATGGAGGCTCAGCACGATCGCGTCGCGGTCGCGGATATGCCGGCCGAACCATTCGATCTGGTCGGCGTAGATGTTGGGCGTCGCCATCTCGACCGTCGCCGGCAGGTTCAGGATGACCTTCTTCTCGGGCGTCGGCTGCCACACCTCCATGACCGCCTCGCACACCTCGACCGCATAGTCGAGCTCGGTGCCGGTAAAGCTCTCCGGCGAATACTGGTAGATGATTTCGGTCTCCGGCATCGCCGCGGCGAGCTCTCGGATCAGTTTGGCGCCGTTGACGGCGATCTCGGTGATGCCGGACTTGTCGAGGCCGAACACGACGCGGCGCTGCAGCGTCGAGGTCGAATTGTAAAGATGCATGATCGCGCGCCTTGCGCCGCGGATCGATTCGAAGCTGCGCTCGATCAGTTCGGGGCGCGCCTGCGTCAGCACCTGGATCGTCACATCATCGGGGACGAGATTGTCTTCAATGATCTGGCGGATGAAGCTGAAATCGGTGTCTGAGGCGGCCGGAAAGCCGACCTCGATCTCCTTGAAGCCGAGCTTGACCAACGTGTCGAACATGCGGCGCTTGCGCTCCGGCCCCATCGGCTCGATCAGCGCCTGGTTGCCATCGCGCAGATCGACCGAGCACCACAGCGGCGCTCTCGTTGTGACGCGCGACGGCCACTGGCGGTCGGGCAGGTTGATCGGCGTAAACGAGCGGTATTTATGGATCGGCATCGTCGACATGAACATCTCCGGGAAGGGGACCGCCGGTTGAAGACGAAATGCGACGGTCGCAGCGCTGGATCGGATGAGCGGCCGGGCCGGCGGGTTCAGCGCCGCCGGCCGGTGCTAAGTCGCAGCCGGCGCAATCCGGTCGCGGGAGTGGTGCGGCGGTAATCCGACTCGATCGACATCATCAGAGAGACCCAACGCGACGGAAAATGTTCCCCGGCGGGAACGGACGAGCGAGAAACTGGCGCCCTCAGGACGCCAGGATCGTAAGTCGCAGCTCGTTGCGCGCGATGGTCATGATGCGCCGCAATATACCAGCCGTGGCAGGCGACGTCAATGCAGCGATCGGCGAACGCGATATGCTGATGTTCATGTCGATGGGCCCGCCGCGCTTTTCCGAACTTCGCCGACTGGCGCCGCTCCTGCTGCTGATGCTGGTGGGCGCGCTGTTCCTCCTGCTGGGTGGCGGGCGTCATCTGAGCATCGCGGCGTTGGCCGCCAACCGTGCTTGGCTGGTCGCTGCCGTCGCTCGCGCCGGGGTCGCGGCGTCGGCGGCCTATATTCTCGTTTACGCCACTCTCGTCGCGCTGTGGTTTCCCGCGGCTGAATTGCTGACGATAACGGGCGGCTTTCTGTTCGGCCGCTGGTTCGGCACGCTCTATGCCGTGATTGGTGCAACCACCGGGGCGACGATCATGTTTCTCGCGGCGCGGGCGGGGCTCGCCGGCCTCGCGGCACGCACCGGCCCGCGCGCCGCCGCCCTCGCCGCCGGGTTCCGTCGCAACGCCTTCGACTATCTCCTGTTCCTGCGACTCTTGCCGGTCTTCCCGTTCTGGCTCATCACCATCGTCGCCGGCGCCGCCGGCCTCAAGCTGCGGACCTTTGTCGCAGGCACGCTAATCGGCATCATCCCCGGCGCCTTCATTTACGCCAGCCTCGGCGCCGGTCTCGACGCGCTCATCGCAGCAGGCCGGCGCCCGGACATAAGCGTGCTGTTCCGGCCGAGCATCCTGCTGCCGCTGCTCGGATTGGCGGGGCTGTCGCTGCTGCCGGTCGTCTGCCGGCGCTGGCGCCGCCGGCGATGTGGGGCATGACGGCCCTGGCGCCCGATCTGTGCGTGATCGGCGCCGGCGCGGCCGGCCTCGCGGTCGCGGCCGGCGCCGCGCAGATGGGTGCGCGGGTCGCGCTGATCGAGCGGGGCCGCATGGGCGGCGACTGCCTTAATTACGGCTGTATCCCGTCGAAATCGCTGCTCGCCGCAGCCAAGGCGGCGCATGCATGGCGCGGCGCCCGGGAACTCGGCCTCCTTCAATCGCCGCCGCAGGTCGATTTCGCCGCCGTCATGGCCAGCGTGCGGCAGGTCATCGCGCGGCTCGCCCCGAACGACTCGATCGAGCGCTTCGAAACCCTCGGCATCAGGGTCATTCAGGCCGAAGCGCGGTTTGCCGACCCACACACGGTGCAGGCCGGCGCCATATCCGTCCGGCCGCGCCGTTTCGTCATCGCGACCGGCTCGGCGCCGGTCGTGCCGCCGCTCGCCGGCCTTGACGCAGTGCCGTTTCTGACCAACGAGACCGTTTTCGATAACGACGCGCTGCCCGTGCACCTCATCGTCATCGGCGGCGGCCCGGTCGGGCTCGAACTGGCGCAGGCGCATCGCCGGCTCGGCGCCCGCGTGACGGTCATCGATGCCGGGCCGTTGCTGCCGCGCGACGACCCCGAACTTGCGGCACGGCTCGCCGACCGCCTCGCGAGCGAGGGCATCGCGCTCTGTCCGTCAACCGCGATCGCCGCCGTCGAACGCCTTGGCGCCGACATCGCGGTGCGACTGGCGGATGGCGAGCGGATCGTCGGCTCCCATCTGCTGCTGGCGGCCGGCAGACGCCCCAATCTCGCCGCACTCGATCTCGCCGCCGCCGGCGTCGCCGCAAACGAGACCGGCATCGTTGTCGATCGCCGGCTGCGCACGACGAACCGGCGCGTCTTTGCGATCGGCGACGTCGTCGCGGGCGCGCCGCGTTTCACTCACGTCGCGCTGCAGCACGCCGGTGTGGTGATCCGCAACGCACTGTTTCGCCTGCCGGCGCGCGTCGATTACCGGGCCTTGCCGTGGGTCACCTATACCGATCCGGAACTCGCACAGGTCGGGCTGAGCGAGCGGGCGGCGCGGGCCGAAGGCGCGCAGAGGGTGCTGCGCTGGTCGTTCGCCGACAACGACCGCGCCCACACCGAGCGCGACACGGCGGGTGAGGTAAAAATCGTCGTCGACCGGCGGGGCCGCATTCTCGGCGCGACGATCCTCAGCGCCGCGGCGGGCGACCTGATCCTGCCCTGGGCGCTCGCGATCTCGCGGCGGCTCAGGATCGGCGCGATGGCAAACCTCGTTGTGCCCTACCCAACACGCGGCGATGCCGGCAAGCGCGCCGCCAGCGAATTCTACACGCCCACCCTGTTCGGCCCGCTGACGCGCCGCCTCGTCCGCCTGCTGGCGCGCTTTGGCTGACCAGCGGGGAAGGAGCGCGGCGCCCGTTCACGGCTCGCCGCGGGTGCGCGCGGCGGCGCCGCACGCCGCAACCATCTACTTCGCGGCTTGCTGGGTCTTTCCTTCCGTCGCGAAATGGCGGGCGACGGCGCTTGCCGTGGCAGCTTTGCGCTTGCCGCTGAACTCTTGATTGTTGGCGCGCAGCCACGCCATCGACTCTTCGCGCCAGGCGCTGCGCTCCTCGAAGCGAGGCAGCACGTAGCGCGCAAAGAGCTCGTAGGAGCGCTTTGTCGCCTCCCAATCGGCCCAATCGTGCGCCAGCATGAGGATGCAGCCGAAGCCGCCGGTCTTCGTCCAAAAATTCTCCAACACGCGCAGCGCATCGTCCGGCGTGCCGATCGCGCCGCGGCCGCCCTCGTTGATCTCTTCGAGGCTCGGCAGGCCGATCGCCGCGCCGCCCTCGGGATTGACCGAATAGGAATAGAGCTGCCATTTCTCAAAGCCGGCGCGGCAGTTTTTCATCGCCTGCTCGCGTGTCTCGGCGAGGTGGAACGGCGCCATCAGGCGGTAGTTGGCGCGGTCCATTGGCGCCCCGCGCGCCGCCATCGCCTCGCGATTGGCGAGGTCCCAGTTGTAATCGAGCGTGTCGTAGCCGTTGGGGGACCCGGCCATCACGCACAGCATGCCGAGATCGTATTTGCCGGCGAGCTTGCCGCCATAGGGCGTCACTGAGCTGGTGACGGCGAGATGCGGCCGCGGCTTCGTATAGGGGCGCAAATGCAGCCGCGCCTCCTTCATCGTGTACCACTCGCGCTCTTGCGTGATGATCTCGCCGGCAAGGAGGCGGGTAATCACGTCGATCGCATCGGCCATCCGGTCGCGCTGCGTTTCCGGATCGATGCCGAGCATCATCGCGTCAGACGGCAAGAGACCCGGGCCGAAGCCGAACATCGCCCGGCCGCGCGTCTGATAATCGAGCTGCACGATGCGGTCGGCGACCATCAGCGGATGATGGTAGGGCAGCGAGATGACGCCGGTGCCGAGGCGGATATGGCGCGTGCGCTCGGCCGCGGTGGCGATGAAGAGTTCCGGCTGCCCGTAGATTTCGTAGCCGCCCGAATGATGCTCGCCGATCCACGCCTCGGCATAGTCGAGCTTGTCGAGCCACTGCATCAATTCGAAATCGCGCTCCATGCAGAGGAGCGGGTCTTCGTCGTTGGGATGAAACGGCGGCAGAAAGATGCCGGCGCGCAACGTGCGGTACGGGTTCATGCAAAACTCCTTATCTAAAGTTCGCGTGAGCGCAGGAGCCGGGCGCGCGAACGCTGCCAGTCGCGGTCGCGCTCGGCGGCGCGGCGGTCGGCCTTGCGCTTGCCATGCGCCAGGCCCAATTCGACCTTGGCGCGGCCGCGCTCGTTGAAATAGATCGAGAGCGGCACCAAGGTCACGCCCTCGCGGCGGATCGCGCCCAAGAGCCGGTTCATCTGCCGCTTGTGGAGCAGCAGCTTGCGCGGCCGCTTCGGCTGATGGCCGAAATGCGTCGCCGCCCTGTATTCCGGGATGTTGGCGTTGACGAGAAAGAGTTCGCCCTTCTCTTCGTCGGCATAGGCCTCGGCGATCGAGGCGCCGCCCTGGCGCAGCGATTTGACCTCGGTGCCGTGCAGCACGAGCCCCGCCTCAAGCGTGTCTTCGATCAGGTAGTCATGCCGTGCGCGCCGGTTGACGGCCGCATATCTGTCACTCGCCCGCATCAATCGACCCAATGAGACCGTCATGCCTGGACTTGATCCGGGCATCGACGGGGCGCCATTCGCGGATGGCCGGGTCGAGCCCGGCCATGACGCACATGGACTAATTGATCAGGCCGGCGCGGCGCATCGCCGACTGCACGCGGTCCCGCGTCGCCGGCATCGTCTCGACCAGCGGCAGCCGCACTTCCGGCGTAGAGCGCCCCAAGAGCGAGCAGGCATACTTGACGGGCGCCGGGCTCGTCTCGGCAAACAGCGCGTCGTGCAGCGGCATGAGGCGCTCGTTGATCCGCTGCACCGTCGCGATGTCGCCCTTCTGCCACGCGGTGTGCATCTGCGACAGAAGCGCCGGCGCGACATTGGCCGTCACCGAGATGCAGCCGTCGCCGCCCTGCGCGAGATAAGCGACGGCGGTGCCGTCCTCGCCCGACAGCTGGCTGAAATCCTCGCCGATCTCGATGCGCAGCTTGCACGGCCGGGTCAGATCGTTCGTCGCGTCTTTGACGCCGACGATGTTCGGCAGCTTGGCGAGCCGCGCCATCGTCGCGTTCGACATGTCGACCGACGAGCGCCCCGGAATGTTGTAGATGACGATCGGCAGATCGACCGCGTCATGCACCGCCTTGAAGTGCTGGTAGAGCCCCTCCTGCGTCGGCTTGTTGTAATAAGGGCAGACGATCAGCGCGGCGTCGGCGCCGGCTTTTTTGGCGGCTTTTGTCGCATGGATCGTATGCGTCGTCGAGTTGAAGCCGGTGCCGGGAATGACCGGCGCCCGGCCCTTTGCGACCTCGACGGTCAGCGCGATGAGCCGCTCCTGCTCCTCCTCCTCGAGCGCCGGGCATTCGCCGGTCGTGCCGATCGGCACGAGGCCGTGCGTGCCCTGCGCGAGCTGCCAGGCGACATGCGCCTGGAACGCGGCTTCATCGACCGCGCCGTTGCGGAACGGCGTAATCAGCGCGACGAACGACCCCTTGAACATCGCATCCTCCCGGCTCGACGGCGGTTTGGCGGCACGATAAACCCGGCCGCGAGGCGCTTCAACACCGCCGGTCGCCGCCGCCCCGAATCGCGAGCATCGCGGTACATCCTTCGACACGGCGCGCTGTGCGCGCCGGCTCAGGATTGACGGGTGGGGTTATCGCGCCACCGGAATGCGTCATCGTGAGGAGCGCCGCGGCGGAGCCGGGGCGCGTCTCGAACCACGCTCAGCCTTGCTCGCGGTTTGTGCTATTCTGCGGCGAGCCGGGGCCGGGTGGCCCCTGCGTCTATTCTCAGTTCGGCGACGCGCGCCTGGGTGTAAAGGTCGGTCCAGTTCGACAGCGCGAAATCGGTCACCTGGCGCGGGTCGTAGGGCCGGTCTTCGATGCGAAGCGGGCGGCCGGCGATATAGACGCCCTTCAGCCGCGAGCGATCCTGCAGCAGGCGGATGTCGTCCAATGGCGAACCGTCCCATGCGACGAAATCGGCGGCGCGCCCTTCCTCCAGGACGCCGATCTCTTCGCCCCTGCCGTTGTTCATGAAGCGGCCGTTGACCTCGGTCGCCGCGCGCAGCGCCGCCGCCGGCGAGAGGCCGAGATCGGCGACAAACAGCTCCAGTTCCTTTGCATGCCATTCGCCGTAGGGCGTGATTGCAAAGCCGCTGTCCGTGCCGGCGAGGAACGGCACGCCGGCACTGACCGCCTTCCGGAGCCGCGCGCAGCCTTCGCGATAGCGCTTGTCGGTCGCTTCGACGCGGCCCTTCTGCGCCGCCGGCTCGTGCGCTTGCGTGAAATCGACCAGGTTGCGCGGATGGGTCAGCGTCGGACACAGCAGCGAGCCATTTTCCAGCATCGCGGCGATGCATTCGTCGTCGAGATCGAACGCGTGGAAGATCAGATCGACGCCGGCGCGCGCGGCATAGAGCGTCGCCTCGCGGCCGACCGCGTGCGCGATCGCCTTGCGCCCGAGGCGGTGCGTCTCGCGCACAATCGCGCCGGTCTCCTCCTGCGTGAACGCAGCGATCAGTTCGCCGTCCGGGCGGCGCTGCACGCCATCCAATGCGATCTTGATGCAATCGACGCCGTTTTTGACCTGCCGCCGCACCTCCTCGATCGCCTCGTTGAGGTTTGTGACAAGCTTGCCGATTGAGGTTTCGGGCGCGCCGATCCACGTCGGGTACCAGTCGGTCAGGCCCTGGTGCGTCGTCAAATACGGCCCCGCCGCGACGACGCGCGGCCCGTCGAAGAGACCGGCCTTCACCGCGTCGCGGATCGACAGCGAGATCTGCCCGGCATCGCCCGGCGAGCAGATCGCGGTATAGCCGGCGGCGACGCATTTCTGCGCGAAAAACATGCCGCGCAGCGTGCGGAATTCCAAGGGGCTGTAGAGGTCGATATCCTCCTCGCTCTTGGCGTTGCCGTAGGCCAAGTGCGTGTGCACATCGATGAGGCCCGGCATCACGAAATCGCCGGAATGGTCGATGAGCCGGTCGCCGCGGGCGCGCTGCGGCGCCCCGGCTTCCGCGCCGACATAGGCGAGGCGGCCGACGGCGTCGAACACCAGCATCCCGCCGTCGATCGGCCCGTCGTCGCGGCCGGTGAACAGCTTCCCGCAGCGGACGAACGTATGCATTGAGGGATCTCCCGATTTGAACGAATGCCCTGTTTGATCGGACGGAACCTCGCGCCACGGCGGCGTCAGGGCGAGCGTACGTGGTCAGACGGCCGGTTCGCTCGTCCGCACGGAGGCAATGCCACAGCAGCCGGTGTCGGGCCTTTCCGCCGGGCCCTCCCATAGCGGGAGCAAACTGCTGCCGCCGAACGGATGCACATCGCTCGGCGCGTAATCCACTCCAAGCATATCCAGGATCGTCGGGAAAATATCGAGGACCGAAACCTTCTGGCGATGAACTTGCGGTTCGCCGGCGCCGATCCACAGCACGCCATCCGGGTGATGGCAGCCGCTTTTCAGGGCGTCGATGTGGTAGAACGTGTCAAAGAACGGCGAGTCGGGGAAACGGCCGGACTTCGATTGCAACAGTACGGTCGGCGGCAGCGTGGTGGCCAGCTGGCAGCCGATGTAAAGCGCGTTCTGGTCACGGGTGCCGATTTCAAATACTTGGCGGCCGGCGCAGACGAGGTCGGCGATCAACGTTCTCGCCTCCGCCCGCGCCTCATCATCATCCGCGAACCGCAGCACGTATTGGTGTGTCATTACCGGCTCCGAGGCCGCCGCGCGCACCCCGATGTCGCGCAACAGCGCATTGACATCGCGGGGCCGGTAGAAATTTTGCCCGCCCTCGTTCTCATACCTCAAGAACGGCTGTTGGCTCAGCCCGGTTGCCAGGACGAGCGTCAGCCCCTCTTCTGCCGCCAACGCGCGGAAGTCGCCGAGCAGGCGGTCCATATTCAAATATCCGAACTTGATCGCCTCGCCATAGCGCTCGATTTCGTCCGGCGTTGGTTGGATCGTAAAGGCGCTCGGATCCATGCAGCGCCAATATGAGTGCTGCAAATGCGCCGTGCTGTTTAAAAAGAATGTCGCAAAAGCCGGCCGGTACTTTCGGCAGTAGGAAAAGAACGCGTCCCGCTGCAACCAGTCGAGCACGACCGTTCGCCGCCAGCCGCTCGCCCGGTCAACGAACAGCTGGTGTCCGAGCAAGGACAGGACGTTGGCGACAGTGGCGGCCCGCAAGCCGTGCGCCGCCATGAACCCGAGAAATTTGACTGCGGCGGCGAATTCTATGGCGCGCCCACGGTTGGAATATTCCTGGACCTCGCGCGATACGAAATTGTGAAACTGCTGCAACCGCTTCGGATAGGCCTGCTCGGTAGTGCACCAGGGATCTGCCAGAAAAAACGATCCGGGCTCCGCCAACCGCTTTGCGTTCATGCTGGAAAAATTGCCGGTCGCGAGGCCCGACCGGCTGAGGATGGACCAGATATCCGGATACGGTGCGCGCGGCCCGTCTGTCAGCCGGAAGACCTGGTGCTGCGCAAAGCTGAGGCCGGTGTGGATGGAATACCATTGAATCCATGGCTCCAGCGCCGGCGGTTCGGCATCGGCCTCGGTGATGAAAACCTGCGAATTGTCGTGTAGCGCCTTGAAGTTCGGCAGTTCGTCGCTCGCCATCCAGCGATCCAGCAAGGGAGGGCAGAGCTCGTTGAACTCCAGCATCACAATCTTGGGAGAATACATCGCAGGTTCTCCTCGGGCCGACCCGCCGGGGTTCTCACCCGATCCGATTCAGGGGCTGGCGTGGTGCATGAAGCGCTCCGGCGGCGGCGAGCCCCACGGGCCGGCGATCGCGCCGCGGCTCCACAGCCGCGGCGGCACGCTCGCGTTGAAGACGTCGGTGTCAGCCCAGTGTTCGTGCACCCGGCCCCACGGGTCGCCCCAATAGTCGAACACCTGGCTGCCGAAGGAATGGCGGCCGATGCCCCAGAAGTGCTCGTAGCCCTTGTCCACCAGGTGCTCATGGCCGGTCATGATGTCATCGATGTCGGCCGCCTCGAACGACAGGTGATTGAGGCCCGCCCTGTCGCTGCGGATGCAGAAGAAGACGTGGTGGTCGACATAGTCGTCGCCGCGGTCGAGCCGGTTGAACGAGCCGATGACGTTGTCCTGGCGGTCGGCGTAGACCTCGTCCGAGCAGCGGAAGCCCAGCATGTCGCGGTACCAGCCCAAGGTCTTCTCGAACTGCGGTGTGTGCACGACGAAATGGCCGATGCGCTTGACGTGCGAGGGGCCGCGATCGACGTTTTGGAAATAGGCCAGGTTGCGACGGCGGGTCTTGTCGTCGCCAAGGTTCACCGCCGGTCGCGCGACCGTGATCTTCGGCAATTGCGCGATGCCGTGCACGACTTCGACCTGATAGCCATCGGGATCGGTGAGGCGCACGCGCTTGCCGCCGCCCGGCTCATCGATTGATTCGATCGGCGTGGCGCCTGGCACGCGCGAAATCTTTTCGAGATCGTCCATGCTGCCGGCATAAAGCGCGATGCCGACATATTTCGGCTCGCCCAGTTCCGTCACGTGGATGTGGTGCGGCGGATCGGTGCCGCGCATGTAGAGCGCGGTCGCTGTGCGCTCGGAGCGCACCATGCCGAACGCGGTCAGGAATTCCTCTTCTTTGTCGAGATCGGGGGCGCGCAGCCGCCCGTACGCGAGATCGGTGGCTTTGATGATGGACATATGGACCTCCCGGCAACGGTTGCCGGCCGCAGCGCGGCCTCGCGCTATGCTGCCTTGCTCCGCGGCGCGGAGCAAGTCGCTCGAAGCGTTGGGATAGCGGAAACCTGCCGCTTATGCTTAACGCGGCATAAACGATCTATCGCTAGCCTGCGACCCGATGCGCGACAGCGGCGGCGTGCGCCCATCCGACAGCGCCGACCATTGGTTGAACGGCGAACGAGCCAGGGTCTATTCCTGGCTGATCGTCGCAATCTTCGCGGTTCTCTATGTCGTCTGGCTGGCGCGGTCATGGCCGCGTCTCGTCGATCCGAGCGGCAAGCCGTTCGGCTACGACTTCATGGCGTTCTGGAGCGCGGCGCGGCTGGCGCTGGCCGGCCATGCCGCCGCTGCCTTCGACGAGCCGACGATCGCCGCGGTGCAGCATGCCGCCGTGCCGGCGCTGCCCGGCATCATCTTCCCCTGGCATTACCCGCCGACCTTCCTCGTCGCGATCGCGCCCTTCGGTTTGTTGCCCTATCCGGCGGCGCTGGCCCTGTTCGTGCTGGCGACGGTGGCGCCGTGGGCCGTGCTCGTCCGCCGCGTGCTGCCCGACCGGCGGGCCTGGATCGTCGCCGCCGCGGCGCCTGCCGGGCTCATTACGCTGCTCGACGGCCAGAACGCGTTCCTGACCGCATCGCTTGCCGGGTTTGCGCTGTTATCGCTGAAGCGCCGGCCGCTCGTCGCCGGCGTCCTGATTGGGCTGCTCGCGGTGAAGCCGCAGCTTGGCGTACTGTTCCCGCTGGCGCTCTTCGCCGAAGCGCGCTGGCGCCCGATGGCTGCCGCGGCGGCGACGGTAGCAGCGCTCGCGCTCGTCAGCCTCGCGCTGTTCGGCGTCCCCGACTGGGCCGCGTTCTTTCGCGATCTGCCGGTGGCCGAGGCGATCGGCGACGCCGGCGCGGTGCCGTGGGGCACGATGCCGAGCGCGGAAATCTTTGTGCGCTCGCTCGGCGGTCCGCTCGGCCTCGCGCATGCGGTGCAGATGGCGGTGGCGCTCCTCGCGGCGCTGTGCGTGTGGCGGGCCTGGCGGCGCCCTGACGCGCCGTTTGAGGCAAAGGCCGCGACGCTGCTCACCGCGGCGCTGTTGCTGCCGCCCTATGTCTTTTATTACGACTTGTTGTGGGCGGCGCTGGCGGTCGGCCTTCTTGTGCGGCTCGCGCTGCGCGACGGCTTCCGCCGCGGCGAACGCGAGATTTTTCTGTTTGTCTATATCGCGCCCGCGCTGATGCCGCCGGTAGAACTCGCGACCTCGCTGCAACTCGGCTTCCCGGCGCTGCTGTTGTTGCTTGCTGCCGCGCTGCGCCGCGCCGCGCCGCCGAGCGCGGCCGAACGGCTCCGGCTGCAGCGCGCCGTCGGCCGGCTGCGCGACGCCCACTGGCTG
>JASIAN010000196.1 GCA_030042035.1 Alphaproteobacteria bacterium
GCGCCGAGCGCGATCGCGCGGCTCAGAACCACCGCGCCTTGTCGACGACGTTGCGCAGCGCTTGGCCGGCAAGAAACCGCCGCACATTGTCGCTCAAGACATCGAAGCGGCGCTCGTCGAGATAGGGGCCGTAGCCGGCGGTGTGCGGCGTCAACAGCACGCCGGGCAGCGTCCACAGCGGATGGTCTGCCGGCAGCGGCTCCTGTTCGAACACGTCGAGCCCGGCCCCGGCGATGTCGCCGGCTTCGAGCGCCGCAACAAGATCGTCGAGCCGGGTCGTCATGCCGCGGCCGATATTGATAAAAAACGCCCCCCGCTTCATGCGCCGAAAGCGTGCGCGGTTGAAAAATCCCTCGGTCTCGGGCGTATGCGGCACGGTCAGGATCACAAAATCGGCGCGCGGCAACAGATCGTCGAGCGCGGCGGCGCGATGGAGTTCGGCGACGCCGGGCGGCGCCTCGCGGCGCCGCTCGTCAACGCCGATCACGCGCATGCCGAAGGCAGCGGCGAGCCGCGCCACCTCGCTGCCGATGCCGCCGACGCCGACGACGAGCGCCGTCGCCTCCGGCAGGTGCACGACACCGCGCTCGGGCGGCAATTTCTTCCATTCGCGGCGCTGCTGTTGTGGCAGGTAGACGTGCAGGCCGCGTGCGAAGGCGAGCACAAACGCCATGACGTGCGCGCCGATGTGGTCGTTGTAGATTTCGCGGAAATTGGTGATGACGACCGGATGCTCGATCAATTCCCGGTAATAATAGCCGGCCGGCGGCGCCGCCTGCGGTGCCTGCAGCCAGCGCAATTTCTCGGCGCGGGCGAGCAGCGCCGGCGGGATCGTGCCGTAGGCGCCCTCGGCCAGCGCGATCGCCTGTTCGGCCCCTGCCATCGTTTCGGGCGCGATGACATCGAATTCGGGGTTGTCAGCCGCGAGGCGGCGCGCCCAGTCGCGGGTCTTGGCATCCTGCGGCGGCAGCATCAGAAAGGTTGTTGCCATCTGCGAGCTCCCTCGAGTAGCGCGGCCGAGGCGCTCACTATGCCGCGCCGCAGGGGCGCTGCAAACCGCGCCGCGAGCGGCGCAAAATCGCCGCGGCGCGGCGCCCCGATTGACGGTAGAATGGTTTGACGATAACGCTCGGGCTCGCTGTGGTTTGCACGTGAACGGTTCCTCGCACATCCTGATCGATCGGGTCAGTCACCAGTACCGGCCGGCGCGCGGCCGCCCGGTGCTGGCGCTCGATGCGGTCTCGCTCGCCGTCCGCGACCGCGAGTTTGTCGCCCTCTTGGGCCCCTCCGGCTGCGGCAAGAGCACGCTCCTTTACCTGATCGGGGGCTTTCTGCCGGTCGAGCAGGGGCAGGTATTGGTCGAGGACCGGCCGGTTGCCGGTCCCGGCCCTGATCGCGGCATCGTGTTCCAGCATTTCGCGCTGTTTCCGTGGAAGACGGTGCTGCAGAACGTGCTCTACGGCCTCGAAAAACAGGGCACGCTGGGGCGCGAGGCGCGGCGCCGCCGGGCGCTCGAATTCATCGAATTGGTGGGTCTTGGCGGGTTCGAGGACAGCTATCCGTCGCAATTGTCCGGCGGCATGAAGCAGCGCGCCGCAATCGCGCGCACGCTCGCGATCGACCCGCACATCCTGTTGATGGACGAGCCTTTCGGTGCGCTCGATGCGCAGACCCGCAGCCTGATGCAGTCCGAGCTATTACGCATCTGGCAGGCCTCGCGCAAAACCGTCATCTTCGTCACGCATGACGTGCAGGAGGCGGTGTTTCTCGCCGAGCGCATCGCCGTCATGTCGGCGCGGCCCGGCCATATCAAGGAAATCGTCGAAACCCAATTCGACAAGGAGGATCCCGGCCTGATGCGCTCGCCGCGGTTTGTCGAAACCGTCGATCACGTCTGGGGCCTCGTACGCGCCGAGGCAGTGCTCGCAGAACGCGCCGGGGCCACCGCGCGCGCGGCGACCGGCCATGGCGCTTGAGGCGATCGCCGCGACGGCGCGCCCGGCACGGCTGCGCGACCGGCTTGCCTCTTGGCGCCTCCTCGCCGGGCTGTGGCGCTATACGCCGCTCGTGCTGCTATTGCTGGCGTGGGAGGGTGCGACGCGGTTCGGCCTCATCTCGCCCCTCGTCATGCCGTCGCTCGACCACGTGACCGCGGCATGGTGGAACCTGCTGGCCGGCGGCGATCTGGTGTCGAACGCGTGGGTGTCGCTGGCGCGCGGCGCCGCCGGTCTGGGATTGTCGATCGTTGTCGGCGTCCCCTTGGGCATCCTGATGGCGTGGTTCGCGCCGGTGCGCGTCGTGTTCAACCCGCTCGTGCAAGCGCTCTACCCGATGCCGAAATCAGCGCTGATCCCGGTCGTCGTGCTGTGGCTCGGCTTCGGCAGCGCGTCGAAAATCCTGCTGATCTTCATCGGCTGCATGCTGCCGATGACGCTATCCGCGTTCAACGGCGCGCGCGGCGCCGAGCAGGTGCTGATCTGGTCGGCCAGGAGCCTCGGTGCCAGCCGCAACCGCACGCTCGTCGAGGTGGTGCTGCCGAGCGCGCTGCCGGAAATCCTCGCCGGCATCCGCACGGCAATCGCGTTCGCGTTTGTGCTGCTGGTCTCGACCGAGCTGATCGCGGCGCGCGAGGGCCTCGGCTACATGATCGGCTGGCTCGGCGACGGCGGCGCCTACGATTCGATGTTTGCGGTCGTGCTGACCGTGTCGGCGCTGGGGTTTGCCGCCGACCGGCTTTATCTGCTGCTGATGCGGCGGGTGCTGCGATGGCGCGAATAGAGGAATCGCTCGCCGCGCCGCGCGAGTGGAGTGAGGGCGCCGCTGCGCTGCCGGCGCTGCGCGGCCTCGGCCGGCTGCTGCGCGCATCGGGTACGCTGATCGCGCTGCTCGTCGCGTGGGAGGCGTTCGCCCGCTCGGGCGCGGTCAGC
>JASIAN010000197.1 GCA_030042035.1 Alphaproteobacteria bacterium
ACGGGTCGCAACTCCATCGGATCGGCCACCATCCCATTTCCGGACCGGCTGACGTGCACGATCGCCGAAGCCTGCGAGGCCACAGGTCTGGGGCGGACAAAGGTCTATGAGCTGATCGGCGAAGGATGCCTTCAGGCCACGAGGGTTGGGCGCCGGCGTTTGGTATTTGTTCGCTCGCTCCGAACGCTGCTCTCGCCCGAGCAAGCCCACGATCCCAGATGACGCCATGATCGGGTTGTTTGTCCGAACCCCTTCGCCATGATCCGCGTGCAGCCACCGTCTTAGGATGGGCGAGAAGATGGGTACACTGGATGTGGATCACCCAATATCCTGAAAAAAATGGCTAATTCTAGAATTGAAGGCGGACACCCCATCCGCTCTCTGGCTGTTCCTACGCGTCCACCAGCGTCCCAGATCGTCGCAAAAATTTGATGCACGTGTAATAGAGGCCTGCGCCTTCGCCGGCAGCACAGCATCCGACGTCGCGCGCATTGTTTTCCATAAAGATCGCGTAATGGTCGAGCCGCCGCGGGCCGTCCTGTCTGCGCAAATTCGATTTGCCGTTGCGGCAGTCGATCAAAAGGGCAATCCTTGCCGCAAAATCGGAATCTGCCGAATGGCCGGTGAGCAGCCGGGCAACGAGAGAGATGTCTCTCAGTGCGCCGCGCCGGGTACCGGGCACCAGGCGAATGTCGGTTTAAGACGGCTGGTTGCCGGACGCACGCATTTGATCTAAGCTCATAACCAACATCAAACCCGTTCGGACCGTGCGTGGTTGTTCGCGCGTGGAACCTGGAGCGGCATCGCGGACGCGGAGGCTCTCATGCTCGATCTGCTTGAACAACAGAAAACACTCACCATCAACCAATGGAAAATCTTCATTGCGTGTCTGTTTTCGATTGTCATCGATTTCTTCGATTTTGCACTGATCGGTTTTGTCCTGGCCTTCTTCGTAAGGGATTGGCACCTCACATTCGGAGAATCGGGCGCGATCCTGTTCGCCTCGGGGATAGCATCGATACCTGGCGCGATCTTCTTCGGCTGGCTGGGCGATAAAATCGGCCGCCGTTCGGTCTTCATGATGATGATCCTGACGCTCTCGATTGCGACCGGCGTCATGGCGCTGGCGCCCGAGAACGGCTGGCTGTTTATCGCGGCGATGCGGTTTATCGTCGGCTTGGGCGTCGGCGGGCTCGGCGCCGTCGATGTGCCGCTGATGCAAGAATTCGTGCCGGCCTCCAAGCGCGGCCTCATCAGCGGCCTGTCGCTCGGTCTGTTGCCGCTGGGGCCGCTCCTGGCGGCGCTGCTCAGCGCGACACTCGGCGCGACGATCGGCTGGCGCGGGCTGTTTGCGATCGGGCTGGTTCCGGCGGCGTTCGCCTTTGTGATCCGCTTGTGGGTGCCGGAATCGCCGCGCTGGCTGTTCAGCCGAGGCCGCTTCGAGGAAGCGCGACGCTCGCTCGCGTGGGCGCTCAAAGTAGACCCTGGGGATATCCGCCTGCCGGCGACCCTCGCAGCGCCGCAGCGGGCGTCATGGCTGGAACTGTTCAAGTATCCCCGCAGCATCATCGCCGGGATCCTGACCGGGCTGAGTTCGACCGGGGTCGTCGGCGCCGCGCTGTGGGGCACGACGCTGCTGGTGCTGGTGCTGAAAGTGACGCCGGCCGAGGCGGCATACCTGTCGGTGTGGGTGGCGCTTGTCGGCATCCCGGGCCGCGTCCTCGGCTCCTGGCTGTCGGAGGCGCTCGGCCGTCGCTGGGGCGGAATCCTGCTGTCCGTGGCGGCAGGCGCTGCGATGCTGCTGACCGGCTATTGGCACAACATCTACATCGGCACCACTTCGGTGTTCTTCCTGATGATGATGTCCGGCAGCTTTTTCGCGAATGCCGCCTTCTCGGTCGTCTTCCCCTACATGGCCGAGTTGTGGCCGGCGAAGCTGCGGGCCAGCGGTTACGGCCTCGTCTACGGCTGCTCGAACGTGGCCAAGTTCATCGGCCCGGCCGGTCTGGCGGTCATCGCCGGCGCCGCGAACTATGTTTCGCCAAAGGCGACGCTGGCCGCGATCGTGCCGGCGTACGGTTATTTTTCGGCCTGGTACCTGCTCGCCGTGATCGCTTTCCTGTTTATCGGCATCGAGACGCGCGGCCGCACGATCGAGGAACTTGACGCCGCGCTCGCCGGCACCCCCGCTGCTGTCCCGGTCAGCGTCACGGCGCGCTGATGCCGGTGCCCGTCGCGAATACCGGGGCGCTTTGGGGGTCGGCATGACGGATTGGATCCTGCGCGGTGGCACGGTCATCGATGGCACCGGCCGCCCCCGGTTTCGCGCCGATGTCGCGGTCGCGGCCGATCGCATCGAAGCGGTCGGCGACATCGCTAAAGCGGCAGGCGCGCGCGAACTCGACATCAGCGGCAAGATCATTGCTCCCGGCTTCATCGACGTCCACACGCATGACGATCGCGCCTTGTTTGCCACGCCCGAGATGGCAGCGAAAGCGAGCCAGGGCGTCACCACGGTCATCACCGGCAATTGCGGCATCAGCCTTGCGCCGCTGACGCTCGACCGGCCGCCGCCACCCCCTTTGGACCTGCTGGGTGACGCTGCCGATTATGCCTATCCGCGGTTTGCCGATTATCTCACTGCCCTCGATGCGACCCCGCCGGCGGTTAATGCCGCCTGCCTCGTCGGGCATTCGACCTTGCGGGTCGGAATCATGCCCGAACTCGGCCGGGCCGCCCGCGCCGATGAGATCGCCGGCATGGGCGCGCGCCTGCAAGAGGCGCTCGATGCCGGCGCGATCGGCTTGTCGACGGGTTTGTTCTATGCCCCGGCTTCCCATGCCCCGCCCGCCGAGATCGAGGCCCTCGCAGCGCGCTTGCGGCCGGCCGGCGCGCTCTACACGACCCATATGCGCGACGAGGGCGACCATGTCCTCGACAGTCTCGACGAGAGTTTTGCGGTAGGTCGTGCCGCGCAGGTGCCGGTCGTGATTTCGCATCACAAGACGACCGGCGTCGCCAATTTCGGGCGCACCGCCGCGACGCTGCCCAAATTCGCCGCAGCGATGACATCCCAGGAGATCGGGCTCGATGCCTATCCCTACGTCGCCTCCTCGACCGTCCTGCGCCCCGAGATGATCGACAGGGCGCTGACGGTGCTGATCACCTGGTCGAAGGCGGCGCCCGAGCAGGCGGGCCGGGAGCTTGCCGACATCGCGCGCGATTGGGGGATTGGCGCCCACGAAGCCGCGGCCCGGCTGCAGCCGGCCGGCGCGATCTACTGGATGATGGACGAGGATGATGTGCGGCGGGTGCTGGCATTCGACCGAACGATGATCGGCTCGGACGGGTTGCCGCATGACATCCATCCGCATCCCCGGCTATGGGGCACCTTCCCCAGAGTCCTCGGCCATTATTGTCGAGAGGTCGGGCTGTTCGGGCTGGAGACTGCGGTGCACAAGATGACCGGCCTGTCGGCGGCGCGGTTTGGCCTCAGCCGACGCGGCACTGTCGCCGCCGGCAATTATGCCGATTTGACCGTGTTCGATGCGGAGACCGTTGTCGATCGCGCCGACTTCGCGCGGCCGACGCAGCCGGCCTCCGGCATTGAATATGTCTTCGTCAATGGCCGCCCGGTGTGGTCGGATGGCAAGCCCACCGGCGAGCGGCCCGGCCGCGCCCTGCGCCGCCAGCAACTACAGGCCGAGACGAGGAATGGCCTGGAAGCGGACGATGCCGCAAACGGCCGCAAACGCTCCGAGCTTACCTAGCGCTGTTTATCGTGCGGTCAATCGCTACTGGTCGACGCCGGCGCGCTGCACCTGAACCTTAACGCGCATCTCTTCGTCGGCGCGACCGCAGCGCACGCCACGCACCGGTGCGGTGGAGCGGTAATCGAGGCCGACCGCGACCCTGACATAGGTCTCGTCCGGGTGCTTGCCGTTGGCGCCATCGAACCCCATCCAGCCGAGACCGTCGATATGAGCCTCGGCCCAGGCATGGCTCGCATCGTGCGCGGCATCGTCACCGCCGGACCACAGATAGCCGCTGACGTAGCGCGCCGGGATGCCGAGCGCGCGGCAAGCGGCGATGAACACGTGCGCATGGTCCTGACAGACGCCGCGGCCGCGTTCGAGCGCCGCCGCCGCCGTCGTCTCGGTGTCGGTGTGACCCTGCTGATAAACGAGGCTCTCGTGGACGCCGCGCATCAGCCCGGAGAGCCGCGCCGCCAGGTCGTCGCCGGCGGCAGCCTCCTGCGCGAGATGGACGATTGCCGCATCCGCCGTAGTTAGCGGCGTCGAGCGCAGAAAGAACGCCGGCGGCAGCGGCTCCGGCGCGCCGGCGACAAGCCCGTCGCCGCGCCGCGTTTCGACAATTCCCTCGGCGGTCACGACGGTTTCGCGATGCGGCCCGGCGATCGAGAGGCAATGCAGGACGTTGCCGAGGCCGTCGACGAGGCTCGGCAATTCGCGGTCGTCGCCCGCCGCGGTCACCCGCCAATGCAGCACCGCCAGACCATCATATGCTACTGGGGTCAGCCGCAGGCTCTGGACAGCATAGGCAATGGGCGCGCTGTAGCGATACCCGGTCCGGTGAAAAACGCGCAGCCGCATCGTCGCGAACGGGTCAGGTCAAATAATGCCGGTTGATCTCGTCGCCGAGGTCGATCGAGCGCCCGATAAAGTCGCTAAGGAATTCGTGCAAGCCCTGCTGAAAGATGTCCTGAATGCGGCCGTAGCGCAGCTGCGCGTGCAGGGCACCGGCCAGGCGATGGCATTCGCCGCGCCGGCCACCGGAAGAATCGGCGAGGAGGCCGAGATATTCAGTGATCTGGTCGAGGCAGCTATAGAGCGAGCGCGGCATCTCCGGCCGCAGCAGCAACAGCTCGGCGATCAGCCACGGTTTGAGCCGGTCATGATAGACCCAGTGGTAGGCGCGCAGCGCCGATACGGAGCGCAGGATCGCCTGCCATTGGTAATAGTCGAGGGCGCCGCCGACGCCTTCGTCGCCCGGCAGCAGCACGTAGTACTTGACGTCGAGAATGCGCGCTGTGCTGTCGGCGCGCTCGATGAAGGTGCCGAGCCGGGTGAAATAGAATGCCTCGTTGCGCAGCATCGTGCTCGCATAGGCGCCGTTGAACAGCTGCGAGCGCGCCCGCACCCAGTCGAGAAACTGCATCGGGTTGCGCGAACAGGAGAAATCCAGGTCCATCTCGTGCAGGCCGAGCCAGGTGTCGTTGAGCGCGTTCCACATGTCGATGGTCAACGCGGTGCGCACGGCGCGGGCGTTGCGCCGCGCCGTGTCGATCGCCGACAGGATGCTCGACGGGTTGTCGGGGTCGCGCACCAGGTAATCGGTGACCGCGTCCTGCGTCGCCTCGCCGTATTTCGCGAAAAACCCGCCTTCGCAGCCGGTCGCGATCAGCGTCGACAGCCATTCGTTGCCGTTGCTGCCGAGCGAGCGGGCCATGCTCGCCATGCGGTAGCCGACCGCGACAAGGCGCGCGACATTTTCCGCCCGTTCGATGTAGCGGGCGAGCCAATACAGACTTTCGGCGGCGCGGCTCAGCATGGGTCAGCGCTCCAGCACCCAGGTGTCCTTGGTACCGCCGCCATGGCTCGAATTGACGACGAGCGAGCCTTCGCGCAGCGCGACGCGGGTCAGCCCGCCAGGGACGATGCGCACTTCTTCGCCATACAGCACGAACGGCCGCAGATCGACATGGCGGGGCGCGACGCCGCTGGTGACGAAGGTCGGACACGTGGACAGCGCCAGGGTCGGCTGGGCGACGTAATTCTCCGGGTTTGTCCGCAGTTTCTCGGCGAAGGCGGCGCATTCGGCCTTCGTCGCGTGCGGCCCGACCAGCATGCCGTAGCCGCCCGAGCCGCGCGCTTCCTTGACGACTAGTTCGGGCAGATGGTCAAGCACGTAACCCAGGTCGCGACGCTCGCCACAGCGCCAGGTCGGCACGTTTTTCAGGATCGGCTGCTCGCCGAGATAGAAGCGGATCATCGCCGGCACGAACGGATAGACCGATTTGTCGTCGGCGATGCCGGCGCCTGGGGCATTGGCGAGCGTCACATTGCCTGCGCGATAGGCATTGAAGAGACCCGGCGTGCCGAGTACCGAATCCGGTCGGAAGGTCAGCGGGTCGAGATAGTCGTCGTCGATGCGGCGGTAGATCACATCGACCCGCTTCAGCCCCTCGGTCGTGCGCATGTAAACGACATTGTCGACGACCCGCAGATCGATGCCTTCGACGAGTTCGATTCCCATCTCGTCGGCGAGAAAGGAATGCTCGTAATAGGCGCTGTTGAACGGGCCCGGCGTCAGCACGACGATCGTCGGCTCGCCGGCGCAGCGCGGCGGCGCCACCGCTCGCAATACGTCGCACAGTTCCTCGGGGTAGTTGGACACCGGCGCCACCCGGTGCTGCGCCATCAATTCCGGCATCAGCCGTAGCATCGCCTCGCGGTTCTCCAGCATGTAGGAGACGCCCGAAGGCGTGCGGCAATTGTCTTCGAGCACGTAAAACTCGCGCTCGCCGGTGCGCACGATGTCGATGCCGGACACATGCGTATAGACGCGCTGCGGCGGCGTGAAATCCTGCATCTCGACACGGAACGCCTCATTGAGCAGCAGGAGCCGCTCGGGTACTACGCCAGCGCTCACGATCTCGCGCCGGTGGTAGACGTCGTAGAGGAACGCATTGAGCGCCAGCACGCGCTGCGTGAGCCCACGAGCGAGAAAATCCCATTCGTCGGCGCCAAGGATGCGCGGGATGATGTCGAACGGGATCAGTCGCTCCGGATCGCCGCCCTCGGCATAGACCGCAAACGTGACGCCGGTGCGACGGAACAACAGCTCCGCCTCCTTCTGCTTCAGCGCCAGCCAGTCGTGCGATACCGTATCGAGCCACCGGCGCACCCGCGCGTACGGCGC
>JASIAN010000198.1 GCA_030042035.1 Alphaproteobacteria bacterium
GCCGCCGCCAGAGGGCGAATTCCACCCCGCGGCGCTGGCCCGCCACGAAGAGGCCTACCGCCGCTACCGTGCCAATTACGCCGAACAGATCGAGGCGCACGATCGCGCCTTCGCGAGCGCAGAAGGCGTCGCCGACCCAGGTCGTCGAGGCGCAATTCGCACAGCCGTTTCTCGTCGCGACCGCGCTGGTTCACGGCCGCGTCGGCATCGCCGAGGTGGATGGGCTCGGCGATCCTGCGGTACTGGCCCTGTCGGACCGGATCACCGGGGTGGCGCAGCACGATCGCGCGAAAGGATCGCTCGCCATCACGCTGACGCGGACCGACGGCCGCTCGATCACGGTCGAGGCCACCGATCCGATCAGCTCGCCGCAAAAACCGCTCACCGACGCCCAGTTCGAGGCGAAGTTCCGTGACTGCGCGAAGAACGCGGTGCGGCCTCTTTCCGGTGCGAGCGTGGACGCAGCCTTGGCCGCGATCGCTCGGCTGGAAACGCTGCCAGACGCACGGGAGCTGATGGCGCCCTTTGCCGGATAACAAATAGCTTCGAACGGGTTATTCCGCGGCAGCGGGACGGGTGAACAGCCTGACGGCTTCGTCGGCGGTGTAATAGCCGCGGGCGATGTC
Organism: Alphaproteobacteria bacterium; assembly: GCA_030042035.1. GTDB lineage: Bacteria > Pseudomonadota > Alphaproteobacteria > ATCC43930 > CGMCC-115725 > DATARH01. The sequence goes on from JASIAN010000198.1 coordinate 627, forward strand.
GCGTTGCATCATCGCGGGGTCACGCTCCGCGGCGGGCCCGTAACCGCCGCCGCCCGGCGTCTTGACCGCGATCCAATCGCCCGCAGAGAGCACATAACCTTCGCCCTTCGAGAGATGCGGGGGAGACGTGACGGCGCCGCCCTGGCTGACGGCAATCTCGTTGACCGCGCCGGGATCGCCGCCGAGCAGGCCCGGCGGTCCGACGCGCCCGTGATCCATCAGGAACGAGGCTTTCGCCTCGCCGCGCAACAGGCGGATCCGGTAGTCGATCCCGAAGCCGCCGCGGTGCCGTCCCGCGCCGCCCGAGCCTTCGCGCAAGGCAAAGCGCTCGAACAGGATCGGGTAATGCTGTTCGAGAATCTCGACCGGCTGCGTCTTCGAGATGCCGACGCTCGAACAGCCGTTGGTCAGCCCGTCCGTCTGCCACCACCCGCCGTACCCGCCGCCGCTGAACAGGTACATGATGTAATGCCGGTTCTCTTCGGGGTCATAGCCGCCCAGGCCGAAATTGCCGCTGGTGCCGGCCGGCGTCGCGAAGAGGCGCTCCGGGATTGCCTGGCCAATCGCCCCGAACACCGCCTCCATGATGCGCTGCGCCACCTCGGCAGCGCAGCCAGCAACCGGACGCGGATAGCGGGCATAAAGAAAGGTGCCGTCGGGCGGGGCAATATGGATCGGTGCGAAGCAGCCGGCATTGATCGGCACGTCGGGAAAAATGTGCTTCATCGCGACATAGACGGAAGATTGCGTCGTCGCCCAGACCGAATTCATCGGGCCGCGGCACGGCGAGCTCGACCGCGACAGGTCGAAATGGATGTCGGAGCCGGAAACGGTCATGTCCAGCACCACTTCGAGCGGCCGATCGACAATGCCGTCGCTGTCGACGATCGCAGTCGCGGAATAGGTCCCGTCCGGGATACTGTCGATATGCGCGCGCATCAGCCGCTCGGAACCCGCCTTCAGCTCCGCGATTGCGGCATCGACGGTCTCGACGCCGTAGCGGTCGAGCAATTGGGTCAGCCGTCTCTCGCCGACGCTGAGGGCGCCGAGCTGCGCCCGGATGTCGCCGATGCGCTCCTCGGCGACGCGGATGTTGTTCAGCACGATGTCGACGATGTCCTGGCAAATCTCGCCGCGCCGCACGAGCTTTACCGGCGGCACGCGCAGCCCCTCCTGCACGATCTCGGTCGCTGTCGCGGAAAAGCCACCCGGCACCATGCCCCCGGTGTCGGGCCAATGGCCGGTATTCGACAGGTAACACCACAGTTGGCCGCGGTAATAGAACGGCCGCACCATCTTGACGTCCATCAGATGGGTGCCGCCGAGATACGGGTCGTTGACCAGGATCACGTCGCCCGGTTCGAGGTCGCGGCGGCGTTCGATGACTGCCTGGGTGGTGAACTGCATCACCCCGACAAAGATCGGCAGGCCGAGTTCGCCCTGAGCGACGACTTCGCCGGTGGTGCGGTCGTAGATCCCGTTGGACCGATCAAATCCCTCGGAGATGACCGGCGAGAACGAGGTTTTCTCGTGGACGAGATCCATTTCGCTGGCCACCTGCCGCAGCCCGTTCTGGATCACTGCCAGCGTCACCGGATCGAGGCTCATCGCTCACCTACCGAAATCACCAGATTGCCAAGGGCGTCGACGGCGGCCGTTGCGCCGGGGTCGATGACGACCGTCGTATCGGGCTGCTCGACGATGGCCGGGCCGGCGAGCTTCGTCCCTCTGTTAAGGACAGCGCGGTCGTAGATCGGGGTATCGATCCAGGCGCCGCTGAAGCGCACCTGCCGAATGCCGCTCGGCTGCCTTGCCGCCGACCGTTCAGCCGGGGCGAAGATCGCCAGATCGACCGGCGCGCGCCGTCCGATCACGGTGGTGCGCAAATTGGCCAGCATCGCCGTCATCTCCGGCAGCTCGATGTCGAACCGCGCCTTGTAACTCGCCATAAAGTCGGCCAGCACCACGCTGCGGTCAAAACCCGGCGCCATCACCGGCACCCGGAACACATGGCTTTGCCCGCGGAACAGCAGATCGGCCTCATGCTGAACCACGATTTCGGCGAGCGGCACTCCTTCTCGATCGAGAAGCTGCCGGCCGGAAGCGGCCTGATCGGCGAAGCGGTCGTCGATGTCGCCGGTTTCCACAGTGGCGAGCGGCTGACCGATGCTCCGGACAAAATCGTGCCGCACCGGCGCGAGCACACAACCCAGAGCCGAGGTGATGCCGGGAAAGCGCGGCACCAGCACCGTCGGGATCCCCAGCTCGCGAGCGATTTCGACGGCATGCAACGGACCGCCGCCGCCAAACGCGAACAGGGCGAAGTCGCGTGGATCGTGCCCCTTCTCGACCGACACCAGCCGGATCGCATGCGCCAGCTGATTGGTGGTGACGGCGAGCACCGCCACGGCGGCGGCGATCGCATCCAGGCCCAGCGGCGCGCCGATCTGCTCCTCGATCGCAGCGGTGATCCTCTCCATTGGCGCACCTCCGGCCACCCCGGTCAGACGATCGGGATTGAGCCGGCCGAGCAGCAGATTGGCATCGGTGACGGTGACGTCGGTGCCGCCTCTGCCATAGGCGATCGGCCCGGGACGGGCGCCGGCGCTATCGGGCCCGACCTGCAGCAGGCCGGCACGGGTGATCCGCGCGATGCTGCCGCCGCCGGCCCCGATGGTATGGATGTCGACCAGCGGCACGCGCAACGGCACGCCATAGGCGATGTCCTTCTCCGCGCTCAGCGCCGGCTCGCCCGCTGCGATCAGCGACACGTCGAAACTGGTCCCGCCCATGTCGCAGGCGACGAGGTTGGGATATCCCGCCTGCGCACCGATCTGCGCCGCCGCAATGGCTCCGGCGGCGGGACCCGACAAGACCGTGTGCACGGCAAGATCGACCGCGGTGCCCGCCGCCATCATGCCGCCATTCCCCTGCATCACGAGAAGCTCGTTGCCGAGCCCCGCGCCGCGCAGGTTCTGCGACAGGCGGCCGAGATAGCGCGACACGATCGGCTGCACATAGCCGTTGAGGGCTGCCGTGCTCCCGCGTTCGAATTCGCGCACTTCGCGCAGGATGTCGCTGCCCAGCGTCACGAACCGGTTGGGCCACAGCTCCCGCGCAATTTCCGCGCAGCGCCGCTCATGCGCCGGGCTGGCGTAAGAATGGATGAAATGAATGACCAATGCTTCGGCGCCGCGCTCGCGCAAGCGCTGCACTTCACGCCGCACCGCCGCCTCATCGAGCGGCGTCAGGACCCGGCCGGCGGCATCGATGCGCTCGGGCACCTCGGCCCGCAGATCGCGCGGGATCAGCGCCTCGAAGCTCCCGGTCATGCCATACGGATTGGGGCGGGTGCGGCGGCCGAGCTCGAGAACGTCGCGAAACCCGGCCGTGGTGATCAGCCCGCAGCGCGCTCCCTTGCGTTCGAGCACGGCATTGGTGGCGACCGTGGTGCCGTGCACCAGCGCGGCTACCGCGGCGAGAGCGGTTTCGAGCGCGCAGAGCCCGGCCATGAAGCCGACCGACTGGTCCTCTGGGGTCGATGGCACCTTGGCGACGCGAAAGAAGCCACGCTCCGGATCGAGCGCCAGCAAGTCGGTGAACGTGCCGCCGACATCGACCCCGATCTGCCACGCCATCCGCTACTCCTCGCCGGCTTGTCGCGCTTCTCGGTCACGCACGCGCATCAGTGCTCCAAGTCCTGCTGCGCCGGCGGCGGCGCCTCTTTCAGGTTCATGCGGCCGTCATAGATCGCCGGCGCACCCGTCGTCGGACCCGGATATTGCACGAAGAAGATGCTCCCGCCGGTCACCGTGGGGCAACACCAGACCATACAGTCCGGTGTCCAGCGCCTGCTTTATCACCCACTGGTTACGTCGGCAGGATCTGTCCGACGAACACTTTCATGTAGTGGATCTGGCGATCGAGATCGCCGCTTTCCGTGCTGAGCCAGAGACGTGAGGCCCCCAGTTCGGCGAGTTCGCCGATGCGCTCGATCCAGTCCTTTGGGTTGCCGGCGAGCGCGAAGCGGTCCAGTCCGTATTGGGTCAACTCAAGTTCGGCCATCCGCCTTGGGTTGCGCCCGGCCCGGAGCACGTCGTCGTACAGTTCGTAACCCTCGACATACGCGGCGATCTTGGCCCTGAATTGGCTGGGTACGTTCTTGCCTTCGGGCCCGAACCGCATGGATTGGTTGAGGATCGAGGACACCGAAGCGTGGATGCGTTCGATCGCCTTGTCCCGGTCGGCATCGAGCGACGAGCGCCCCGGTACCGCCGCCTGATATTGGTTGGAACACACGATCAGCCGGCAACGCGCACCCGGATCAGATGTCGTTCCGCATCGCTGAAACGCGACCGACCATGCAACCCATTGTGATTGTCCACGAACGCAATGCTGCCCGTTGGCAACTTGTGGTCGGTCGTCTTGACGGAGAACGCCACGTCGGCCACCAGATTGACTGCATCGCGGATTTCGTCGTTCCCGGGCGCTGGGTGGGCGTCGAGGGCGCGAAGGATCACGTCGCGGCGAAAACGGATCAGCGGACGGTCCCCAAAGACGGTCCCGGCGCTGTATTCAGCAACGTCCGGATCGTGGCTGAAGGCAGGGGGAATACGGAAGGGCACCTTCGCCCGATACAGCATGTGGAGGGTGTCGCGACCGCTCGACGTCTGCATCAGCCTGTCGCGAACGCGCCGGCCGTTGGCGAAATAGCTCATCCCACCGTCACAGCGCGCAGCTCGAACGACGTATAGGAAGAAGATCGGCTCGGGATCGGATTGGAACGCGGAATCAGTGTGGAACTCGGCTTCCTCGTCGGTTTCGGAGAACGTGGCGAACTGGCCGGTGGTCACAGTGCGCACCTTGACGTCCCACAAGACACGCTGGTCCCGCGGTTCAGTCGCGGTCGGGGTTCCCAGGAGATTGCCGAGCGCGAACAGGACGTAGCGCTGTCGTTCGAGAGGCTGGTCTTCGAGGCCGAGAGACGGCACGACGGCGGCCATGGTCCCGTTCTCGAAGCGGCGCGAAACATCGTCGGCTAGCCTGGCGACGCGTGGCGCCTTCTCGTAGAGTTCGGCGCGGTACACGTCGCCCCGGGCGCCTTCCTCGCCGAACGGTACCAGGTCCGCGCTGGTCTTGAGACCAGGCACGAGGTCGCGGG
>JASIAN010000199.1 GCA_030042035.1 Alphaproteobacteria bacterium
CCTGGGCACGGGCGCCGTGATAGGCGAGGTTGAGCGCCTCGTCGATCAGCGCGTTGAGATCGACAGCGCGGCGCTCGCCGCTGACGCCGCGCGAATGCTCCAGCATCGACTTGACGATGTTGTCGGCGCGCCGGCCGTGCTCGGCGATCTTGTCGAGGTTGCCGGAGAGCATCTCGATCGTCTCGTCGATGTCGGCGCGCGTGTCTTTGTCGAGCGTCGCCCAGGCCGGCGCCGCATCCGCCTTCAACTCGCCGAGCAGATCGACCGACAAGTCGGCGAAGTTGTTTACGAAATTCAACGGGTTCTTGATCTCGTGGGCGATGCCGGCGGTGAGCTGGCCCAAGGCGGCCATCTTCTGCTGCACGATGAGTTGCTGCTGCGTCGCCGAGAGTTCGGCCAATGCCTTCTCGGCGGCGTCGCGCGCAGCGCGGATCTCCGCCTCGGCGCGCTTCCTTTCGGTGATGTCGCTGTAGATCACGACAAAGCCGCCGCCCGGCACCGCCGTGCGCCGCACTTCGACGACCGTGCCGTCGGGGCGGGTGCGCTCGGTCGACCATTCCGACGCCAGCCCTTCGGTGATCCGCCGCACCTCCGCCTCGACATCAACTTCGCCGTATTCGCCGCGCTCGGCGAGATGACGGACGAACGCGGCGGAGGTTGGACGGCTGGCGACAAATTCGTCCGGCAGTTCCAGAAGCCGCTGAAAATTGAGGTTCCACGCGGCAAGCCGGAGATCGGCGTCGAACATCGCGACGCCGTCGCCCATGTTATCGAATGTGACGCGCAGTTCGGCCTGGCGCTGGCGGATTTCATCGAGCAGGCGCGCATTGTCCATCGCGATGACCGCCTGCGCCGCAAAGCTTTCGAGCAGCGCGATCTGCTTGTCGCTGAACGACGGCGCTTCGAACCGCGCGGCGACGATCATGCCGAGCAGCGCGCCGCCCTGCCGCAGCGGCACCGACAGCAGAGTGCGGACGCCGTTCGCTCGCGCCACCCGCATCATCGGATGGTCGAGCTCTTCGTTCTCAAGGATATGGACGAAGCGCGCGCCGGCGAGCAGCGGCAGGCTGACCGGCATCGCGGCCCCCGGAAACCCGCTGCGCAGACGCTCCGCGATCGGCTCGGGAACGCCGCGCATCGCCGCCGGGCGGAAGTGGTCGCCATCGTACAGAAACAGCGTCCCGTGACCGCTGCCGCACAGGGTGTGGGCTTTCTCCAGCATTACATCGAAGACCGGCTGGAGGTCGCCGGGGTTGGCGTTGATGACGCCCAAAACCTCTGCCATCGCCTGCTGCTGTTCGAGGCTCTCGCGCAGTTCGGTCAACAGTCGGGTGTTCTCGATCGCGATGACCGCCTGGTCGGCAAACGTTTGCACCAGCTCGATCTGGCGCTCGCTGAACGGCTCGACAGTCTCTCGGCACAGGCTGATGACCCCGGTCACCTCGCCGTCGCGCAGCAGCGGAACAGCTAGGATCGTACGGATGCCGGCGAGTGTGAATACTTCCGGGACGCGGTATTCCGCGTCGGCAGTGATATCGGATATCTGGATGACGCGTCCTTCCAGCGCAACGCGCCCCACCATGCTGTCGCGACCGGGGTGGAAGGATTGCGCGAGAATGAAGTCGTCGAATTCCGGTGCGCTCGACTTGGATGTGACGTAGCGGAAACTGTCGCCCTGCTTGATCGCGATCCCGCCGGTCGCCGCCTCGCAAAGCCGCAGGGCGCTCTCCCTCAATGTGTCGAGGATCGGCTGCAGGTCGAAGGTCGAGCGGCTGATGACCTGGAGCACGTCGCTCGTCGCAGTTTGGTATTCCAACGACTCTTCGAGGTCGTGGGTGCGCTGGCGCAATTCGCTCAACAGCTGCGTATTCTCAATCGCGATGACCGCCTGTTGGGCGAAATTCTGCAACAGCGCGATCTGCTTGTCGCTGAACGGCCGAACTTCCTGGCGGTACACCGAAATTGTGCCAAGCAGTCTGCCATCCTTACGGAGTGCGACGATTACGTAGCTGCGTGCGCCACCCAAGTCTGCAATGAAGCGGGCGCGAGGCTCGCCGGAAAGATAGGGCGGCGACGCCCTTAAATCCTCCCATTGGGCAACCTCCGCCCCCTCAATGATGCGGGTGAGCAGGCTGTGCGGCCCAGGGGGTGGCGGGTCGCGCTCAAGAAACGTCTCGAGCGCAGGCGGGACACCACGGCGCGCGACGCTATGAAAATTGCCGTCCTGATAGGTGCTCATGAGGCCAAACGCCGCCTCGCACAGACGCATCGCCTTTTCCAGTATCGCGTCGAAGACCGGTGTGAGGTCGCCGGGCGAGGAATTGATGACCTGGAGGACTTCGGCAGTCGCAGTCTGCTGTTCCAGCGCTTCGCGCGTCTCGGTCAAGAGCCGCGCGTTCTCCATCGCGATGACCGCCTGCGCCGCGAAGTTCTGCAACAGCGCGATCTGTTTGTCGGAAAACGGCCGCACTTCCTGGCGGTACAACACAAAGTCGCCGAGCAGCTTTTCGTCGTTGCGCAGTGCGACCCAGAGCGCAGTGCGCGCGCCTCCCAGATTGACCAAAGCCCGGCGGAGAGGGTTGCCCGATCGATAAGCGTCGCTGTCGGCGACGTCGCCAATTTGGACGACATCCTCGCCTTCGATCAGCCGGTAAGAGGCATTGCCCGGGGTCGGCTGCTGCGGCTGAGACATGAACTCAACGAGAGCGGGAGGCACGCCGCACATCGCCGTTGCCCGGAGGTATTCGCCGTCATAGAGCGCCATGATGCCGAAGGACGCCTCGCATAGCCGCATCGCCCTTCCCAGGATCGCGTCAAACACCGGCGCGAGGTCGCCGGGCGAGGAATTGATGACCCCCAGCACCTCGGCGGTCGCGGTCTGCTGGTCGAGCGCTTCGGACAGTTCGGCGGTGCGGTCGCGCACGCGCTGTTCCAGTTCGGCGTAGGATTTCTGCAGATCGCCGGCCATGCGGTTGAACTGGCCGGCGAGCGCCTCCAGTTCGTCGCCGCTGCGGATATCGATGCGGCGATCGAGGTCGCCGGCGCCGAGCTGTGCCGCACCCTGCTGCAAGACGTGGATCGGGCCGGTCATGCGGCGCGCCAACAGGAGGGCGGCGAGCGCCGCACCCACCAGGGCCAGCGCCAGCCACACAACATTGCGTAATGCCAGCGCGTAAAGCGGCGCGTAGGCTTCGCTCAGCGGCACCTCGACAAACACGCGCCAGCCCAAGGGCTTGATGCGGGCATGCGCGCTCAACACCGGGTGACCGTAATAATTGTCGGCGACGGCGACGGTTTGCGTCCCCCTCACCCCGCCCTCTCCCCCGGTGGGGGAGAGGGAATCGTGGCTGGAGGCGAGCGCGGCGGCGACCTGCGGCAGTCTGGAAAAGTCGGTGTCGCGCAAAACGAGGCTGATATCGGGGTCGGCGATCAGTTTGCCGT
>JASIAN010000028.1 GCA_030042035.1 Alphaproteobacteria bacterium
AAGAGCGGACAGGTCGATGTGTCGCTGCGTTCGCTCGGCGTCGTCATCGATATCAATACCGTGCTGTTATTCAACAGCGGCCAGGCAGATTTGACGGCGCCGGCCTTGGGGTTGGTCGATGAGGTTGCCGGCGTTCTGAAGGACCTGCATTATCCCATTCAGGTAAATGGCTTTACCGACACGCAGCCGATTCACAATTCGCAGTTCCGTTCGAACTGGGACCTGTCGGCGGCGCGTGCGATCGCGGTCGTCAAGCGGCTGGCGACCGACGGGATCGACCCGACCTCGCTGGTCGGCGCGGGCTATGGCGAATACCACCCGGTGGCATCCAACGACACCCCCGAAGGCAAAGCGAAAAACCGCCGCGTTTCAATCGTCGTCGTATCGCCGCTCGACAATCGGCGCATCACCGCAACGCCGCTGGTCGAGCAGCCGGGCACGTCGCTCGCCGAAAGCCCTGCGGGACCACCAACCGCAACGCGTCCGACGCCGCCGGCTGGCGCGGAATCTGCGGCGACGCCGTCCGCGGCGAATCCCGCGGCAGCGACGCCGTCGGTGGCCGCGCCGGCCGGTACGGCTGCGGCCGCACCATCGGCCGCGATCCACTCGAAAGCCACGCCGTGAGCCGATGCTGCAGGACATCGCCCGATGGCCCGTTCGCCCAAGGGCCCATCTGAACGCCGTGGCGGCAGCGGCATTCGCCCGGCGCTGCTGGCCTGCGGGATCGCGCTGATGTGGTTCGTCGAATTCCAGGCGGACCCGATGCTGCCCGGCGTGCCCGGCTGGGGCGTCGCGCTGGTGCTTGGCGGGCGACTGCTGGCCGATTTTGTCTGTGCCGTGGTCACGGTCTCGATCGCCCGGCTGGGTCTGGCGGCCGCCCGTGCGGTCATCGCCAATTGGCGTCTCGCGCGCCAGCGGGGGGATGAATGAACGGCGCGGCGATCCCGTTCGGCCCGGGCCTGCGGCGCTGGCGGTTTCCGGATCTCGAACCGAAGGCCGATGCCAGCGAGATGGCCCTGGCAATTGCGCCGGAAGCGCCGCCGGCGGCGGTCGATCACGACGAAGCCGGCGTGGCCGAGCCGGGTGCCGCAGAAGATCAGGCGGAGGAGCGGCAACGCGCGGCAGCGGCCGAAGCGGCGCGGGGGTATGCCGAGGGGTTCGCGCGCGGCATCGCCGAGGGCAGGCAGCAAGGCCACGCCGAGGGGTTTGCCGCGGGTGAGGCCGCCGCCCGGCAATCGCTCGGCGAGGAAGCGCGCCATATCGCAGCGCTCGTCGAGTGCCTCGCCGCGCCGATGCCGACGGTGGAGCGGGCGGTCGAGGACGCGCTGATCGGGCTGGCGCTCGAATTGGCGCGCTTTGTCATCGGGAGTGAGATCGCCCGCTCACGCGACAGCCTGGTGCGCCTCATTCGCGAGGCGCTGGCAAAGGCGCCGGTGCGTGTTGACGGCCTGCAGATCGCACTCAATCCGGACGATCTCGCTCTCGTCCGCGCCCTGGCGCCGGAGCTCGAGAGCGGCGGCGCTGTGCTGGTCGGCGATCCGGCGGTCGAGACCGGTGGCTGCCTGATCTTCGTCGAGGAGGGCGACGGTCCGGTCAAGGATCGCCGTTGGCAGCCGCGCCCGCCCGGGACGACCCCGCAGATCGACCTGTCGTTGGCCGCGCGCTGGCGCAGCGCGATGCTGGCGTTGTTCGAGGGCGAGGGGACATGAACGCCGGCGCCACGGCGAACGGCGCGCCAGCCCGGTTCTCCGTCGACGTGGCGGCGCGCGACCGGCTGGTGCAGAGCATCGAGCGCTACCGGGCGCGAATTGGTGGCCGGCGCGGCGAGATCGCCGTTCAGGGTGCACTGGTGCGGACGATCGGGCTGGTCATGGAGGCGCGCGGCCTCCACGCCGCCATCGGCGAGCGCTGCTTTATCGAGGGCGAGGTCGGTCGGCTGCTGCCGGCCGAAGTCGTCGGGTTCGACAGCGAGCGCGTGCTGTTGATGGCCGAGGGCCCGGTCGACGGGCTGGCGCCCAACGCGCGGGTGATCCCGGCCGGCCGCATGGTCGAGATTGCCGTCGGGCCTGAGCTGCTTGGCCGCGTCATCGACAGCAGCGGCACAGCCATCGACGGCAGGGGGCCGCTGTGGTGCGCCGAGCGGGTGCCGCTGTTCGGCCAGGCGCTCAACCCGATGCGGCGCATGTTGGTCAGCACGCCGCTCGATGTTGGGGTGCGCTCGATCAATGCCCTGTTTTCGGTTGGCCGCGGCGCACGGCTCGGGTTGTTTTCCGGCAGCGGCGTCGGCAAGAGCGTGCTGCTCGGCATGATGACGCGCTATACCGCGGCGGATGTCGCGGTGATCGGGCTGATCGGCGAGCGCAGCCGCGAAGTGAAGGAATTTGTCGAGCGCATCCTCGGGAGCGAAGGGCTGGCCAAGGCCGTCGTTGTCGCGGCGCCGGCGAGCGACGCGGCATTGCAGCGTGTGCACGCGGCACAGCGGGCGGCGGCGATCGCCGAATATTTTCGCGATTGCGGCAAGCACGTCCTCTTGCTGATGGATTCGCTGACGCGATTTGCGATGGCGCAGCGGGAGATCGGGCTGTCGGTCGGCGAACTGCCGGCGACGCGCGGCTATCCGCCATCGGTGTTCGGGCGGGTGGCCGCGCTGTGCGAACGTGCCGGCACCGGCGAAGAAGGCTCGGGCAGCATCACGGCGTTCTACACGGTGCTGATCGAAGGCGACGATATGAACGACGCGATCGGCGACGCTACCCGCGGCATCCTCGACGGGCACCTCGTGTTGTCGCGCCGGCTGGCCGATGCCGGCCTGTTTCCCGCCGTCGATGTCGGCGCCTCGATCAGCCGCGTCATGCCGGCGATCGTGCCGGCGGATCATCTGACGGCGGCGCAGCAGTTCAAGCGCCTCTACGCCCGGCTCGAAGAACACCGCGACATGCTGTCGATCGGCGGCTATCGCGCCGGTCATGATGCCGAGCTCGACCGCGCCGTGGCGCTGCGCCCGGCGATCGAAGGATTTCTGCGCCAAGACCTGGCGAGCGCGGTCTGCTTTGCCGACAGCATCGGCGCGCTCAGCACTCTCGTCGGCACATGAGGGAAGGGATGTCGCAAGTGGACAAACTGATTGACCTTGCCGGCCGCCGCAGCGACGAGGCGCTGATCGCCTGGCAGCAGCTCAAGGCGCAATGCACCGAGGCGATCCGCAAACTGTCGCTGCTCAAGGAGTATCGCGAGCGTTACCGCGCCTTGATGCGCGATCGGCTGGAAGCCGGCATGCCGGCCACCGCGACGATGGCCTATCTCGAGTTTATCGGCCAGATCGACGAGGTCGTGCTGCGCCAAGAGAGCGACCTTGGGTCGATCGAACAGGCCTGCGAGCGGCAATGGCAGGCGCTCGTCGCGGCACGGCGTGAGAAGCGGACCTATGAAATCCTGAGCGAGCGGGTCGCCGCGCGCGAGGCGGAAGCAGCGCTGCGCCGCCGCCATGCGGAGATTGACGAGTTGATCCAGCGCGCCGCTGCGTTGCGCTGAGACTTGACGAAAACCGGGATTTCCGACATGAGCGACACCGCTTCTGGCGCCGCCGGGGGAAAAGCGGCTGGTGCCTCTGCGGGCCATCGCGGCTTTCTCAGCGGCCGCAACCTCATCGTGCTGGCAGTGCTGCTGCTCGCCGCTGCCGGCGGGGGGTATTATTACTACGTCGTCATGCGCGGCGCCGCGCATGACATGCACGCCGGCAAGAAAGAGCCGCCGCTGCCGTTCTACCTGATGGTGAAACCGCTCGTCGTCAGCATGGCCGGCAGCGGCAGCGACACGCATTTCGTTCAGATCGGCGTCAACTTGACCTTGTCGGGCGCCGCCGCCGGCAGTCTGGTGACCGCGATGATGCCCGAGGTCGAAGACACGCTGCGGCTCACCGTGCTGTCCTTCAAGGTGAGTGACATCACGACCCCGGCCGGTGTCGAAAAAATGCGCGCGAAAATGACCGCCGACCTCAACCGCATGCTGCTGCAGCGGCTGGGCGCCGCGCGCATCATGCAGGTCGACGGCGGCAGCAGCAAAAACATGGTTCGAAACATCTACTTTTCGCAGCTGGTCATCGAATGAGCGGACAAATCGGACGACGGGAGAGCGGCGGTGCCGATTGAGCCCGGCGGATACGCATCGTTGTCGCTGACAATCGGATTGATCGTCGCGCTGCTATGGGGTGCGGTGTGGGCGTTGCGGCGGTGGCGGCCAGGGGTCGCTGCCGGCGGCGGCGACTGCTCCGTCGTTCGCGCCCTGGCGTTGGGGCCGCGCGAGCGGCTGCTGGTGGTGCGGGTGGGCGACAAAAATCTGGTGGTCGGCGTTGGCGCGACAACGGTGTCGTTGTTGTGCGAGCTGCCGGAGCCGCTGCCGCCGGGGGCGGCGGCGGGCGCGAATTTTACTGCCGTCATCGGCAAGGCGATGAAGTCATGGCACGGCGCGTGATCCTGGCGCTGGCGGCCCTGGCCGCGGCATTCGTCGCCGCCGGTGTGCTGACGCACGCGGCGCAGGCGGCTGGCATCGGTGCGCTCGACATGCGGCCCGACGGTCATGGCGGGCAGATCTACACCGTGCCGGTACAGCTGCTGCTGATCCTGACGGGCCTCGTCTTTGTGCCGGCCATCCTGCTGACGATGACCGCGTTTACCCGCATTATCATCGTGCTGTCGCTGCTGCGCCAGGCACTGGGGTTGACGCAGACACCACCCAATCAGGTGCTGATCGGCCTGGCGCTGTTTTTGACCATGTTCGTGATGGGTCCGGTCTTCACGAAGATCGGCCACGATTCGCTGCAACCTCTGCTCGACAACCAGATTTCAGCGATCGCTGCGGCGGAGCGGGCCGAAGCGCCGTTGCGCCAATTCATGGTGAAACAGACGCGGCGCGAGGACCTCGGCCTGTTTCTGAAGCTCGCGGGCGGCAAGACCTATCCGAGCGTCCAAGATGTGCCGTTTCGCGTGCTGGTGCCGGCATTCGTGACCTCGGAATTGAAGACCGGCTTTCAGATCGGTTTCATGATCTTTCTGCCGTTTCTCGTCATCGATATTGTCGTTGCGGCAGTCATGATGTCGCTCGGCATGATGCTCTTATCGCCGATCAGCGTTTCACTGCCGCTGAAACTGGCGCTGTTTGTGCTGGTCAACGGCTGGACGCTGGTAATCGGTTCGCTCGCCGAAGGATTTGTCCATTGAGTGTCACCGACATCGCCGCGGCGGCGCGCGACATGCTGATGATAACGCTCGTCATCGTCACGCCGTTTCTGGCGGCGGCGATGCTGTCGAGCTTTATCGTCGGCGTGCTGCAGGCGAGCATCCGCATCAACGATCTGACGCTGAGCTTTGTGCCGCGCCTGACGGCCGTGCTGGTGACAATGTACCTGGCGGAGGGATGGGTGGTGACGCATCTGGCCGCGTATGTCGAGCGGTCGATCATGCTGGCGCGCTCGCTCGGCGGCTGAGACATGTTGAACTTCACCGCGGCCGATATCGCGCGCTGGGCGGGCGAGTTCTTCTGGCCGTTTCTGCGCACGCTGGCGCTCTTTTCGTCGGCGCCGCTGTTCAGCGCCGCCACGATACCGGTGCGGGCACGGGTCGCGATCGCCTTCGTCATCGCCTTTTTGGTCGGGGCAACGATCGGACAATCGGCGCCGCTCAATTTGTCGTGGGCCGCCATGACTCTCGCCCTCCAGCAGGTCCTGGTCGGGCTCGCCATCGGCTTTGCGATGCAGCTGGCGTTGGCGGCGATGGCCTTTGCTGGCGATTTCATCGGCATTCAGATGGGGTTCGGCTTTGCCGGGCTGTTCGACTTCCAGAGCGGGTTTGAGGTGCCGGTCATGTCCGATCTGTTCAGCCTCGTCGGCCTCTTGCTGTTTGTCACGCTCAACGGCCACCTGATCCTGTTGGGTGTGCTGGTGAAGAGCTTTCAGATCGTGCCGATTGCGGTCAGCGGCGGCTTGCCGCCGCTCGGCTGGCACGCGCTGGCGGCTGCCGGCGCGATGCTGTTTCAGATGGGGGTATGGCTGGCGTTGCCGGTCGTCGCGGTGCTGCTGGCGGCCAATTTGGCGGTCGCTGTCGTTTCGCGTGTGGCGCCGCAGATCAATGTCATGTCGATCGGGTTCTCGGTGTTCATGTGGGTAGGATTGGCATCGACGATTGCGGTGGTGCCGTTCTTTGCGCCGGCGGTGCAGCACATGATTGCGGTTGGCCTGGCGGCAGCCGGTGCCGCGCTGCACGGGGGCTGATGGATGGCCGATGATCGCGAACGCGCCGGCCGCACCGAACCGCCGACGCCGCGTCGGCTGCAGAAGGCGCGGGAAGAAGGCAATGTGGGGCGGGCTCACGGGGTCGCCGGCGCCGCGGTGCTATTGACCGGCGCGACGCTGCTCGGTCTCGGCGGCGGGCCGTTGGTCGATCGCCTCGAACTGATGCTACGGCTCGGGCTCAGCCCTGACCCGCTGGCGATGCGCGATCCGACGCGGTTGTTGGCAGCCGCCGCCCCGGTGGTCGCGGTCGGGCTCGGCATCGTCGCGGTGTTTGTCCTGGTGGTCGCCGTCGCCGGCTTTCTTGCAGACATTGCGGTCGGCGGTTGGGTGTTCTCACCCGAGCCGCTCGCGCCGGACCCGTCGCGCATCGATCCGGTCGCCGGTTTCGGCCGGTTGTTCTCGCGCGCCGCCGCGGTCGAGATGATGAAGGCGCTCATCAAATTTGCCGTCGTCGCCGCCGTCGCGGTGTGGTTCGGCCGCGTCTGGGCGGGGGCGTTCCTGCACCTGGCGGCCGCAGCCTGGCCTGGCGCAATGCGCCAGGCGGCGGCGGGTTGGAGCCGCATGTTCGTGACGATGGCGGTGGCGCTGGCCGGCGTCGCCGCATTGGAAATTCCATACGAGATCTGGTCGTTCCGCGACCGGCTCAAAATGACCCGCCAGGAGGTGCGCGACGAGTTGCGCGAGTTGGAGGGAAGCCCGCAGACCAAGCGCCGCATTCGCGCCCTGCGTCATCGTCTGGCGCGACTGCGGATGATGAGCGAGGTGCCAAAGGCCGATGTCGTCATCGTCAATCCCGACCATTATGCAGCAGCGCTGCGCTATCGTGCCGACAGCATGCGGGCGCCGCGTCTCGTCGCGAAAGGCAGCGGCCTCGTCGCGTTGCGCATCCGCAATCTCGCCGGCGAACATGAGGTACCGATTGTCGAGGCGCCGCGCCTGGCGCGCGCGCTCTGCCGCTATGTCGATCTCGATGAGGAAATTCCGACCGGCCTCTATCCGCCCGTCGCCGAGGTCCTGGCGCATGTCTATCGACTGCGCGCGGCGCATGCCATCGGCGTGCCGCCGCCGGCCCCGCCCTCGCAGCGCTTTGAACCGGCGCCGGAATTTGCCGCCTAGAATGGGCCGGTCAGGCGGCGCCGAGGGTATGGCGAGCGGGCGGATTACGCTCGCTGCCGTCCGGACGGTAGGAGCGGTGCGGCTCCGAACACCGCAGTTTGTCGAGCGCCTCGGTCAGGTGCCGCAACATCGCCGCGCAAATGACCGAGTTGTCCCGGTTGTATCGTGCCGCGCGGGCTAGCGTCTGCGACGGCGGCACCGCCGTTGCGGGCAGCGCGGCCTGGGTTTCGATGCGGTCGGCGAGCTCGCGCTTGCGCCCGGCCGCCGCGATGATGCGCTCGGGATCGCCGCCGAGCAGCGCGCTGCGCTCTTCCTCGAGAAGTTGCTGCAATTCCGTAAGCAGCTGAGAAAGTTGGTTCATTCGGCGTGTCCTCAATGCGCTGTGGGTCAAAAGCGGATTTCGGCGGTGCCGTCGCTCGCCACCGTGGCGTGGATGATCTTTTGGCTCTCAGGATTGCGCATCGCGATCGTGTCGCCGGCGCGGCCGTCCTCGAGCGCGATGACGCTGTCACGGATCACCATCGCGCCGTCGGTCAGCGTCAACAGCACCCGCTGGCCGGTGTGGATGACGACGGGGTTTTCGAGGAACGAGGCGACAATCGGCGCTCCGGCGACCACCCCAACGCGCAGAACTTTGCCCTCGATCTGCGCCGGATCGGTGATGGGCGCGCCGGCGGCCGCGAACAGATCGACCCGTTGGCGTGTCAGGAGTGCCGCGGTCAGTCTGGTGCGAGGCGCGAGATTGGCTGCAGCCGCGACCGCCTCTATCCAGGCATGCACCTGCACCGGCACGTAGATGGTCCAACCGGGCGACGGGCAGTCGACCTTGGCCGTCATCATCGCGCCGGTTGCGCCTTCGAGGCTGACCTCGAGACCGCGACAGAGCGGCAGACGCAAGCGGCTGTCAATCGTGCCGATGGCGATGGTCGCGTCGCCGGTGCCGAGGCGCGGCTTGACCGCGGCGGCGATCGCCGCGCGAATCGCTCCGGCGCTCTCGACCTCCGCCGCCAGCGCCGGCGCGGCAATCGCCGGCACCAACACCGCCGCCGCTGCCGCTGCGCTCCACGCTGCGCGCCGTCGCGTTGACATTTTCGCCTTGCACTTCGCTGCGGTTGGACTATTATGCGGGAAAATGGAAATTCCGCAAGTTGGAATATGCCCAGTGCCATCGGGGCGACATGAGGGTTAGCGCGTGACGGACGCGATCGACGCCGGGTTGGAATTTTTCCGACAGGTTCTTGCCTTGCGCGGCTACCGCCAGCAGATCCTTTCGGCCGATATTGCCAATGCCAGCACACCGGGCTTCAAGGGGGTCGATCTCGACTTCCGGGAAGCGCTGGCCGCGACCAGGGATGGCGACGCCACGCCGGACTCTGCCCCGCGGTTATGGCTGGTCGACGACCCGCGACAACTCCCGGAACCCGGCAGCGGCGCGCCGGCCGCGGCGGCGCAGGCCGTGAAATACCAGGTCGATTCATCGGTGACGCTCGACGGCAACAGCGTCAACCTCGATCACGAAAAGGCGGCGGCGGCGGCGAACGGGGTCCAGTACGAAGCGGCCGCGACATTCGCCTCGCAATTCCTCCGGATGCTGACGACCGCCGTCGGCGAATCCGGCGCGCAATCGTCGGCCGGAGGGTGACGATGTCGCTGCTCGCTGTATTGCCGATCGCCGGGTCCGGCATGGCGGCCGAATCTCAGCGTCTCGCTGTCGTCGCCAGTAATATCGCCAACGCCAACAGCTACGCGGGGCCGAATGGTGCGCCCTACCGCGCCCGCGAGCCGGTGTTTCAGGCGGTGTCGCTGCCGGGCGGCGATGGTGGCCCCGCCGCGACGGGCATCGCCGGCGTGCGGGTGGCGGCAATCGTGCAAAGTGCCGAGCCGCTCCACGAGAGCTACGACCCCAGCAGCCCTTACGCCGATGCCAGCGGCTACGTGCAATCCTCGAACGTCGATACGGTCGAGGAGATGGTCAACATGATCTCGGCCCAGCAGGATTATCAGGCCGATCTGGAATCGTTCAACGTCGCCAAAACTTTGGCGCTGCGGACGTTGCAGATTTAGCGAGCCGGAACGAGGAGCAAACAATGACCAGCGCGGCAAGTATCATGGCGTCGACGGTGACAACATTGCCGATCGGCAGCCAGACGCCGTCGGCCAGCGGCTCCAACCAGGTGCTGAACCAGAACGACTTTCTGCAGTTGATGACAGCGCAACTGGAAAATCAGGATCCGCTCAACCCGATGACCGGCACCGAGTTCGCCGCCGAACTGGCGCAATTTTCCACGGCTCAGGGGGTCCAAAGCCTGCAATCCAGTCTCACCGGCATGAACGGCGCGCTCAACGACATGCAGGCGACGGGGCTGGTCGGACACAATGTCGCAGTCGCCGGTAATTCGTTGGCGGTCAGCAGCAGCGGCAGCGTAACGGGCGCGTTAGACCTGTCGGCCGCTGCGACAGACGTCACCGTGACGGTCGACGATTCCACCGGCAAGACCGTCGCGACCCTCGACCTTGGCGCGCTGCCGGCGGGGATGCAGACCTTCCAATGGAACGGTAACGCCAGCGACGGGTCGCGGGCCGCGTCGGGCAACTACACCTTTACCGTCAGCGCTCAAAGCGGCAAGGGCGGCTCGGTAACAGCGACGCCTTACGCGGTGCTGCCGGTAACGGCGGTCACATTGAGCGGCCAGAGCGGCCCGATGCTCGAACTGGGCAGCAGCCTGACGCCGGTCGCGCTGAGTGCAGTCCAGCAGATTTTTTGACGATCCAAGGGAGACAACCAAATGTCGCTAAGCACCGAGCTTTCCGGCGTCCAGGCTGCGCAGACCTATCTCGACACCGTCGGCAACAACGTCGCCAACGTCAATACCACCGGGTTCAAGCTGTCGGATCCGGATTTCACCGATCTCTACGCTAGCGGCACGCAAGCGACGCCGGGACTCGGCGTGGAGACCAACAGCCTGGCGCAATCCTTTGCGCAAGGGACGATCAGCCAGACCGGCAACCCGCTCGATGTGGCGATCAGCGGCACCGGCTTTTTCCAGGTTCAGACCGGCAGCGGCACCGCCTACACGCGCGACGGCGCCTTCCAGATGAACAGCCAGGGCTATCTGACGACGACCAGCGGCTCGCTGCTGCTCGGCTACGGCCCGGCGGCATCAGGCGGCGCCAGCACGACCTCGCTGAAGCCGATCCAGATCAGCACCGCGAGCCTGCCGGCGAGCGCCACCAGCACGCTGGCAATCAATCTCAGCCTGCCAACCGGCGACACGCCGATCGACACGACAACGCACCCGTTCAAGATCGGCGACACGACGAGTTATAACGAGAGCACCTCGACGGCAGTCTACGACAGCCTAGGCACCAGCGACACGCTGACCACGTATTACACCGCGGTCAGCGGTTCAGGGTCGCCGCCGCAATGGCAGACCAATTGGGGGCTGAGCAGCGCCAACGGCACGCTGATCGCCTCCGGCGCCGGGCCAACCTTGAGCTTCAACAGCGGCGGCAACTTGGTGAGCGGCAGCGGTACGATTTCGGTCAGCACGCTGCCGGACGGTGCTGCGCCGCTCAAAATCGCCCTCGACTACACCGGCTCGACGCTGTCGAACCTCGCGTTCGCGGTCAACTCCGTACAGAATAACGGTTCCGGCAGCGGCCAGTTCAGCAGCATCTCGATCGGCGCCAACGGCCAGGTCACCGGCCAATACAGCAACGGCGGAACGCGCAACCTCGGCACGATCGCGCTGGCAAACTTTGCGAACCCGCAGGGCCTCATCCCGCTCAGCGACAATCTGTGGCAACAATCCGCCGCCTCGGGGGGGCCGATCAGTGGGATGCCCGGCAGCGGCAGCCTCGGTCAGTTGCAAGCGAGCGCGCTGGAGAATTCCAACGTCGATCTCACCAGCCAGCTGGTCCAGTTGATCATCGCCCAGGAGGCGTACCAGGCCAACACGCAGGGAATCAATGTCGAACAGCAGGACTTCCAGAAGCTGATCACGATCCAGTAACGCGCTCGCCGGACGTTCGACCATGAGCCAGCCGCTGTTCTATCTCGCGATGGGCGGGCTCGACGCGACGATGCAGGATACCGCCGCGGCCGCCAACAATCTGGCCAACCGCGCGACCGTCGCCTACAAGGCGGAGCGTCCCGTGTTTCAAGCCGAGCCTCTCTATGGGGCCGGCCTGTCCGATCGGGTCGAGGTTTCCGCCAGCCAGCTGAGCTCGGATTTCAGCCAGGGCCCGATCGAGCAGACCGGCCGCAATCTCGACGTTGCAATCAGCGGCTCCGGCTGGATCGCCGTCCAGGCAGGGGACGGATCGGTGGCGCTGACGCGCAACGGCGCGCTGTCGATCTCCGCATCGGGCGTGCTGCAGACAAGCAACGGAAACGCCGTGTTGGGCCAGGGCATGGCGCCGATCGTGCTGCCGCCGCTGCAGAAGGTCACGATCGGCGAAGACGGCACGATCTCGGGGGTCCTGCAGGGACAGCCGCCCGATCAGGTGGCGACGCTCAACCAGATCGCGCTGACCGATCCGCCGGCGACGGCGCTCAGCCGGCGCGGCGACGGGCTGTTTCAGGACAATGCCGGCACGCCGCAGCCGAGCGCCGAAGTGCGGCTGGAAACGGGAGCGCTCGAAGGCAGCAATACCGAACCGGTGTCGCTGATGCTGTCGATGATCGAAAACACGCGGGAATTCGAAATGCAGACGGAAATGATGCGAAACGTGCTCACCGCCGACGCGGGACAAAACAGCGTGCTGACGTTGACCTGATCGCTGCATCCGCTTCCGGAGTATCGCCCGATGATTCAGTCGCTCGCCGTGGTTCGCACCGGCCTTGAGGGCGAACAGACCCAGATGGATGTCATCGCCAATAATCTGGCAAACCTCAACACCACCGGCTTCAAGAAGGTGCGGCCGGTGTTTGCGGATCTGATCTACCAGGATCCGACGCAGGCCGGCGGCTTCACGTCGCAGGCCACCAATTATCCCTCCGGGTTGCAGCAGGGTACCGGCTCCAACGTCATTGCCACCGAACCCGTCGTCACACAGGGCAGTCTCGAACAGACCGGCAATGCCCTCGATCTCGCGATCAACGGACAGGGATACTTCGAGATTTTGCAGCCCAACGGCCAGCTCGCCTACACTCGCGACGGCAGCTTTCAGATCAGCGCGACGGGGCAGCTGGTAACGGCGCAGGGCTATCTCGTGCAACCGCCGATCACGATCCCGCGCAACGCGCAAAGCATCACGGTCGGCACTGACGGCACGGTCAGCGTGCAAATCCAGGGCCAGGCGCAACCGTCGCAGATCGGCCTGCTGCAACTGGCAAACTTCATCAACCCGGCCGGACTGCAGAATATCGGCACCAATCTTGCCGTGCAGACGCAGGCATCGGGCGCGCCGACGACCGGCCAGCCGTCGCAGAACGGCCTCGGCACGGTGGCGCAAGGCTACCTCGAAGGATCGAACGTATCGGTCGTCGATGAAATGATCGACATGATCGCGACGCAGCGCGCCTACGAGCTCGACACGCAGGCGGCGAAGAACGTCGATCAGATGCTCGATTACCTGAACCAGGTCAACACATAGTCATGCGTCCGCTGGCCTCGTCCACGGCGGTGCTGTTGGCATTGAGCGGCAGCCTCGTAGCCTGCCAGCACGTGCCGCCGCCCAACCAGGACGACCTATTGGCCAAACTGCAGCATCTGCCGGGTGACAAACTCACTCACCATCCGGTCAGCAACGGCGCGATCTATGCGGCCAACCCGCAGGGTGCCGGCGGCCTTGAACTGTTCCGCGATCATCGCGCCTGGCAGGTCGGCGACATCGTCACGATCGCGATCACCCAGAACGCGAGCGCGACAAAGAACGTCAGCCAAAACCTCGGGCGCAGCGACAACGTGGCCAGCACGCTCTCCAATCTCTTTGGCCTGCCGACCGCGTTTGGCCATTCCAGCAAATCGACGCAGTTCAACCCGAACATTGCCTACAACAGCGCCAACTCGCTGGCCGGCAGCGGCGCGACAGCGCAGAGCGACAGCGTTGCTACGACCGTGTCGGCGATGGTGCGGCGCATTCAGCCGAACGGTGACCTGGTCGTTGCCGGATCGGACCAGGTCAAGCTGGTCGGCGGTACGGAGTACATCCGCATCGCCGGCGTCGTCCGCCCCGAAGACATCCAGTTCGGCAACGTAGTCGATTCGACGCAGATGGCAGATGCCCACATCGAATTCAGCGGCGACGGCGAAACCTATCTGGCGCCGAAGATGGGGCTGTTGCAGCGTCTGTTTCTGACGGTCAGCACGGTATGGCCCGGCAACTGGTTCGGAGACTAGCGCTGGCGGCGATCGCGCTGGCGTTGCTCGCGCTGCCGGCCGCGGCCGAGCGGCTCAAGGATCTCGTGCAGGTCGAAGGCGCGCGCGACAACCAGCTGATCGGCTACGGGCTCGTCGCCGGTCTCGCCGGCACCGGCGATCAGACGACGCAAATCCCCTACAGCGTGCAATCCATCCAGAACATGCTGCGGCAGCTCGGGCTGACGCTCAACCCCAACACCTTCATGCAGCCGACGACGGTGGCGGCGGTCATGGTCACCGCCGATCTGCCGACCTTTATGCAGGTCGGGCAGACGCTCGATGTCACCGTGTCGGCGCTGGGCAACGCCGCAAGCTTGCGCGGCGGCGTGTTGCTGATGACCGAGCTGAAAGGCACCGACGGACGGGTCTATGCGATCGCCCAAGGCTCGCTCCTCGTCAGCGGCTTCGAGGCCAAGGGCGAAGCCGCATCGACGACAGTCAACATCCCGACCGTTGCCCACATTCCGCGCGGCGCGACGATCGAACGAACGCCGCCCGGGCGATTTGCGGCCGACGGCCGCATCCTGCTCGATCTCGACAATCGCTCGTTCGGCAATGCGGCGCGCATCGTCGATGCGATCGATTCGCATATCGGGGCCGTCGCAGTCGCTCTCGGTCCCGACCAGGTCGCGGTGCAGGCGCCGCGCTCGCCCGACGCCCGGGTGCACTTTATCGCCGCGCTGCTCGACCTGCCGGTCGATCCGGAACCGCCGCCGGCCGAGGTTGTCATCGACGCGCAGAGCGGCACGGTGGTCTTGGGCCAGGATGTCCGGGTGGGGCCTGCGGCGGTCGCCTATGGCTCATTGTCGGTGACGGTCAGCGAGACGCCGGAAGTCTCGCAGCCGGCGCCGTTCAGCCAGGGCCGTACGCGAGTGGTGCCGCGCACCGCGGTCGAGGCCCGCGAAAAGCAGCTAAAAATCGTCGAACTCCACAACGCACCGCGGGTGTCCGACATCGTCCGCAACCTCAATGCGATCGGCGCCACCTCCTCAGACCTGATTGCGATCCTGCAGGCGCTGCACCAAGCCGGCGCACTGCATGCGCGCATCAAGGTGCTGTAGCAATGGACCTGCAGACCGCCGAACGCATCGCCGACGCCGCCGATCCCGGCGCCATCATGGCGTTGCAAAAGCATAATGGCGACGCTGCGGTCAAAACCGCCGTGGCCGAGCAATTTGGCACGCTGCTGATGGAGCGTGTCTTGCAGCACGCCGACGGTTCGGCACTGGCGATGTCGAGCGGGGTTGGCTCCGGCGTCGTCAACACGATGTTCGCCGATACGGTGGCGCAAGCCGCGACGTCCGGCGATCGGCTGGGCCTTGCTGATCTGCTGTTCCACTCGATGACCGCCAAGCAATCGGCGGCAGCCGGCGAGGCGACCGCCGCCGCCCCGGCCGCCTCGCCGCCGGCGACCGCCGCCGCCCCG
>JASIAN010000200.1 GCA_030042035.1 Alphaproteobacteria bacterium
GCGTCGGCGCTTGCCTCGGCGAGCTTTGTCCCCTTATTATAAAAGTCGAGCGTTTAATTAAGATAAACACTCGCGGTGTCCCGCGCCACCGAGTGTTTGTCCGGGGGACGAAGCATCATGGCACATCAGCCGCCCGACCGCTGCCCCGCGCGCCGCGCGGCCATGGCGCGCAAGCGCGTTCCCGGCATCGCGGGTCATGAAGGGCCAGCGCGATGAGCGGTGGCACCTATTCCGCGCTCTATACCAGCAGCGTCCATCTCGGCACCAATCCTGCGACGATCACCACGTCCGGCACGATCGTTGGTAACAATACTGCGGCCGTCTACGGTAGTGCTTCGACGCCGTGGACGCTCGTCAACTACGGCACGGTTACTGGCACAGCCCGCTACGGCGTCGACCTCCCAGGCGGCGGCAGTGTCAGCAACGCGGCGGTCATTACCGGCGCCGCCAACGGCATCTATATCAGCGGCGCCGCCGGCGCAGTCGTGAACTCGGGTTCGATCGTCGGAACCACCAGTACCGGTGTGGACCTCGCCGCCGGCGGCACGGTGACCAATTCGGCCGGCGGCCTGATCTCCGGCGGCGCCTACGGGATCATGCTCAGCAACGGAGGGACTGTCGTCGATGCCGGGACGATCGCCGGCGGCAATGGGGTGGCCGTGCAGTTTGTTGGCAGCGGCACCGACTACCTCGTCCTCGAGCCGGGGTTTGACCTTGTCGGATCGGCTCTCGGCAACAGCACAAGCGCTGCCGCCAACCAGCTGGAACTGGCGTCGGGCGGATCCGGCGGCACGCTTTCCGGACTCGGCACGAACTTCCAGAATTTCGGCACGGTAACGATTGATAGCGGCGCGCAGTGGACGCTCAGCGGCAGCAACACGATCACCAGCGGCGTCACGCTGAGCGATCTTGGGACGCTGACCAATGCCGGCACAGTGACGGCGCTCACCGGCGGCAGCCTCGTTGTCGATCCGGGAACGCTGGTCAACAGCGGCACGATTTCCGCCACCGTCACGCTGGCCGGCGGCAGCTATCTCGACAACACTGCGACCGGGTTGGTCTCGGCTGCCTTTGATGCCGTCTACGGCGGCGGCGGCGGCAACACAGTCACCAATTTCGGGACGATCGCCGACGCTATCCTACGCTCTCTGGCGATCGACCTGACCGCCGGCGGCACCGTCACAAACGCCGCGGCGACGGCGCTGATCCGCGGCAGCGACGACGGCGTTTACATCAAAGGCGCCGCCGGCAGCGTCAGCAATGTCGGGACGATAGCGGCCGTCGCCGCCGACGGCATTGGGGTCGATCTTGCCGCCGGCGGCACCGTCGTCGATGGCGGCACGATCGTCGGCGCATCCGGCACGGCGATTTCGTTCGGCGGCACGGGCGATAACCTGCTGGTTCTCGAACCGGGTTACGTCCTCGGCGGCGGCGTATACGGCAGCACCAGCGGCACCAACGCGCTGGAACTGGCGTCAGGTGGATCGCCCGGCACGCTCTCCGGGTTCGCCACGAACTTTGCCAATTTCGCCTCGATCACGGTCGCTTCCGGGGCGGCTTGGACGCTGAGCGGCAGCAACACGATCGGCGGCGGCGTGATGCTGACCGATTCCGGGGTGCTGACCAACACAGATACGCTGACAATCGATGGCGCCCTCGTCGTCGATCCGGGTAGCCTCATCAACAGCAGCTACATATCCGGCACCGTGACGCTGGCCGGCAGCAGCTATCTCGACAACGTTTCGGGCGGCACGATCGTCGGCAGCGGCAATGCGGTTTTCGCTACGGGAAGCGCAAACACGGTCGTCAACGGCGGCACGATCTCCGGCGCTGGCAATCAGGCGAACGGCATCTTTCTGACCAGCGGCGGCAGCGTCAGCAACGTTGTGTCGGGTCTCATCGAGGGCGGCGGTGACGGCATCGCGGTGGCTGGCTCGGCTGCGCAGGTCATCAATGCCGGCACCGTTGTCGGCAGCGGTCCGGCGGGGTTCGGCGTCGGCATCGTGATGTTCGCCGGCGGTGACATCACGAACCAGCAGACAGGCCTCATCCAAGGTACCTTTGACGGGATCGTCGTCTCCGGCGGCGCGGGCACCGTCGACAACTCTGGGCAGATCGAGGCAACCGGCACCGACAGCGGCATCTATCTGCAGGAGGGCGGTCTCGTCACCAATCACTCGGGCGGCGTGGTCGCCAGCTATGGCTCGCGCAATGCCTGGGGGATCGCAATCGGCAACGGCAGCGGCACGGTTGTCAACTACGGCAGCGTGATTGGTGCGCTCAACGGCGTCTCGCTCGGTCTCGGCGCCGGCGGCGCCGGGACGCTCGTCAACTACGGCACGATCGCCAGCACCGCGACGAAGGCACTCTCGGGCGCGGCCGGTGTCATGCTGGCGGCGGGCGGGGCGGTCCGTAATCATGGCACGATCGATGGCCGCGTAAATCCGGGCGTGGACCTCACCGGTACCGTACCGGAAACGATCGGCAATTCCGGTCTGATCGTCGGCTCGGTGGGCATTAATGTCGATGCCGCCGACAGCGCCGCCAACACGGTCGTCAATTACGGCACGATTGTCGGCACCGCCGGGACGGCGGTGTATTTCGGCGGCAGCGGCGCCAACCGCCTGGTCCTCGACCCCGGCTACATCATGGTCGGCGCCGCGGTGGCGAGCGGCGGCAGCGACACGCTGGAGCTCGGCTCGGGCGGCTCGGGCGGCGTGCTCTATGGGCTCGGCACCAATATCCGGGGCTTCAATACGGTCTTCGTCGACGCCGGCGCCACGTGGACGCTGAGCGGCAGCAATACGCTCGGCAACGGCGTTGCGCTCGTCGACAACGGCCTGCTGATGAATGCCGGCAGCTTCGATATTTACGGCTCCTTCGTTGTCGATCCCGGATCGTTCGTCAACAGCGGCTACATCTTCGGCACCGTCACGCTGGGCGGCGACAGCTATCTCGGCAACACCGCGGGCGGCACGATCGTCGACAGCGGCACCGCAGTTTTCGGTACGACAAGCGCGAACACGGTTGCCAATGGCGGTACGATCACCGGCTACTGCGGCTACGGCATCGACCTGGCGGCCGGCGGCAGTATCACCAACGCCTCGGGGGGCCTGATCGCCGGCTACACCGCCATCCGTGTGACGGGTGGCGCCGGAACGGTCATCAACCGCGGCATCATCGCGGCGGCCGGCTATTACAGCGGCAGCGGGATGGTCACTTCGGGCGGAACGGGCATTTTTCTGGCGGACGGCGGCACGGTCTTCAACGGCGGCACGATCGCTGCATATCTCAGCAGCCTGACGGCAGTCTATCTCGGCGGCGGCGGCGATAACCGGTTTATCGTGGCTCCGGGGTATTACGATTACGGCATCGTCAGTGGTGGTGCTGATGCGTATAACATACTGGAACTCGCACGGGGCGCGTCCGGCGGCGTGCTCTCCGGCCTCGGCACGAGCATCCAGGGCTTCTATAACATTGTCGTCGATGCCGGCGCGACGTGGACGATTTTGGGCAGTGTCAGCGACTACGTCACCGATTTCGGCATAACCAACGGCGTCGATCTCACCGGCACCGAGATCGTCGAGTCGGGCGGCGCGGCGGCCGCCACGACGATCAATGGCGGCGACCAGCATCTCAGCGGCGGCGTCGCAGTCGACACGACGATCGTCGCCGGCGGTTCCCAAAGCGGCGATTACGGGATCGCCGCGGGGACGACGCTCAACGGCGGCTACCAGTACATTTACGGCGGTATCGCGGTCGCGACGACGATCGCCGGCGGCGATCTGCAAGTGGTCAGAGGGGGCGAGGGCGAGGGCGCTGCGGCGGTCGATACCATGCTCGCGACCGGCGCGGAACAGATCATTGCAGGAAATGCGAGCGCGCTCGAGACGACGGCGACCGGCGGCGCGGCACTGGCGACGATCTACGGTCAGAACGAGACATTCTACCTCGGCGTGTCGTCCGAGACCCTGTCCGGGACGACGTCGACCGGCATCACGGTCAGCGAATTTACCGAGCTGCAGGTGGTGTCCGGCGGTGTCGCCGTGGCTGCGACGGCCATGTGTAACGGGGTCATTGACGTTCTTGCCGGCGGCAGCGCGACCGCGCCGGACATATCGAGCGACGGCGGTCTCATCGCCGGGCCGGGCGGCAGCGTCAGCGGCGCCACGGTCTATTACGGTGGCGCCTTCGATGTGCTCGGCGGCAATGCTGTCGCAACGACGCTGAATGGCGGCTACCAGCTGGTCGATTCCGGCGGCACCGCGACCAGCACGACAGTTGACGCCGACGGCAGCGAACAGGAGGTCGGCGGCGGCGGCACCGCAACGAGCACAACGATCAGCGCCGGCAGTCAAAAAGTCTACGGCACCGCAACCGACACAACGGTCGTCTACGGCGAGCAAGATGTTTACGGCGGCGCGACGAGCACGACGATCATCGACGGCGAGCAGTATGTCGAATACGCCGCCGGGGCGATCAGCACAACAATCAGCGCCGGCTCTCAATACGTCTACGGCACCGCGGTCGGCACAACGATCAGCGGCGGAGGCGAGCAATACGTCGAATCCGGTGGCACGGCGGCCGGCACGACGATCATCGGCGGCCAGCAATACGTCGAATTCGGCGGGTCGGCGACCAGCACGACGATAAGCGGCGGCTCGCAAGAAGTTTTCGGCACCGCGACCGACACGACGGTCGCCAGCGGCGGTCTGCAAGTCGTCAACGAGAGCGAGTGCGGGCCAGCCGTGGCGGTCGACACCCTGCTCGCGATCGGCGCGGAACAGATCGTTTCGGGAAATGCGAGCGCGTCCAGCACGGGCGCGGTCGGCGGCGCGACGCTGGCGACGATCCACGGCGCGTCCGAGACAATCTACCTCGGCGTCACAACTGAGGTCCTGTCAGCGTCGGGCAGCGCCGCGGTCAGCGGATTTACGGAGCTGCAAGTGGTGGCCGGCGGTAACGCGGTCAATGTGACCGCCGGAAACACGGTGGTCATCGACGTCCTCGCCGGCGGCAGCGCGACCGCGACGACGGTAACCTCCGGCGGAGGCCTCATCGCCGGGTCGGGCGGCAGCGTCAGCGGCGCCACGATCAGCGCCGACGGCAGCTTCGACGTTCTCGGCGGCAGCGCCGTCGCGACGATGCTGATGGGCGGCTACCAGCTGGTCGATTCCAGCGGCGCTGCGAGCAATACGACAGTCAGCGGCGACGGAGCCGACCAAGACGTTTACGGCACGGCGACCGGCACGACGATCAGTAACGGCGGCTCGCAGAACGTCGAAGCGGGCGGCACGGCAACCAGCACGACGATCGCCGGCGGCCAGCAATACGTCTCCGGCACCGCGACCAGCACGACGATCGCCGGCGGCCAGCAATACATCGAATCCGGCGGCACGGCGAACGGCACGACGATCAGCAGCGGCGGCTCTCAGATCGTTTATTTCGGCGCTACGGCGAACAGCACGACAATCAGCAGCGGCGGCATAGAGCAGGTCTCGGGCGGCACGGCGAGCGGCACGACCGTCAGCAACGGCGGCATAGAGCAGGTCGAGGACGGTAAGGCGAGCGGTACGACGGTCGCCTCGGGCGGCGTGCAGGAAGTGGTGGGCGGCACGGCTGCGGGTACGACACTCAGCCTCGGCGGCCAGCTGATCGTCTCCAGCGGAGCGAACGCGACCGGCACTGCGGCGGCGGCCGGCGCAACACTGGCGACGATCTTTGCGACAAGCGAGACAGTCTACCTCGGCGTCACGACGCAGGTCCTGTCAACGTCGAGCAGCGTCGCGGTCAGCGGGTTTACCGAGCTGCAAGTGGTGGCCGGCGGTAACCCGATCAATGTGACCGCCGGAAACACGGTGGTCATCGACGTCCTCGCCGGCGGCAGCGCGAGCGCGCCGCTCGTCTCCAGCGGTGGAGGGCTCATCGCCAGCGCGGGCGGCAGCGTCAGCGGCGCGACGGTCGACTCTGGCGGCAGCTTCGATGTTCTCGGCGGCAGCGCCGTCGCAACGACGCTGATGGGCGGCTACCAGCTGGTCGCGTCCGGTGGTGCCACGACCAGCACGACGATCAATGGCGGCGGCTACCAGCTGGTCGCATCCGGCGGCACCACGACCAGCACGACGATCGACGGCGGCGGCGTGCAGCAGGTCTCCGGCGGCACCACGACCAGCACGACGATCAGCGGCGGTGGTGTGCAGCAGGTAGCGGGCGGCACGGCGAACGGCACGACCGTCAGCAGCGGCGGCGTGCAGCTGGTCTCGGGCGGCACGACGAGCGGCACGACAGTCGCCAGCGGCGGTGTCGAACAGGTCGTTTCCGGGACTGTGACGGGTACGACGCTCAGTCTCGGCGGCGAGCTGATCGCCGGCAACGGCGAGAGCGTGTGCGGCACGTCGGCCGCCAGCGGCACCACACTCGCGACGTTTTACGGTCAGACCCAGACCTTCTATCTCGGCGTGTCATCCGAGACTCTGTCTGGGATGACCTCGAGCGGCGGCGTCATCGGCGGGTTTACCGAGCTCTTGGTGTCGACCGGCGGTATCAGCGTGAGTGCGACGGCGGCGAACGCCGGGGTCATCGACGTTGTGGCCGGCGGCAGCGCGAGCGCGACGACGGTGACGGCGGGCGGGGCACTCATCGCGAACGCGGGCGGCGGCACCAGCGGCGCGACGGTCGACTCGGGCGGCAGCTTCGATGTTCTCGGCGGCAGCGCCGTCGCGACGACGCTGATGGGTGGCTACCAGCTGGTCGATTGCGGCGGTACCGCGACCGGCACGGCGATCAGCGGCAGCGGCGAGCAGGATATTGGCGCCGGCGGCAGCGCGACGAGCACGACGATTGTCGCCGGCAGCCAATTCGATTCCGGCATCGCCAGCGGCACGACGATCTGCAGCGGTGGCCAGCAATACGTCGAGTGCGACGCAACGGCGACCAGCACGACGATCGACGCCGGCTCTCAATACGTTTACGGCGCGGCATTCGGCACGACGATCAGCAGCGGCGGCTACCAAGAGGTCGATGGCACCGCGACCGGCACGACGATCTGCAGCGGCGGCGAGCAGGAGGTCTATGGCACCGCGATCGACACGACAATCGGCAGCGGCGGCCTCCAGACCGTTTATTACGGCACGGCGACCTGTACGACGGTCGCCTTTGGCGGCGAGCAGGATGTCGAGGTCGATGCGACCGCGAACGACACGACGATCTGCAGCGGCGGCGTGCAACTCGTAGACTGCGGCGGGGCCGCGAGCGGGACGATGCTCGCCATTGGCGGTGAGCAGATCGTGTCTGGCGGCTTTGCGACCGGCACCACCGCGATTGACGGCGCGACGCTGGCGACGATTGACGGTCAGAACGAGACATTCTACTTCGGCGTGTCGGCGCAGGTCCTCGCCGGCGCGACATCGAGCGGCGCGGCGCTCGGCGCCGGCACGATGCTGCAAGTCCTTTCGGGCGGCGCGGTTTATGGCGTCGCCGTCGGCAATGCAAGCGTCATCGAAGCGGCGAGCGGCGGCGTCGCGAGCGCGGTCGCGGCGGCAAGCGGCGGCGCCGTCATGGCCGCCTCGGGTGGCACGCTGATCGATGTCGGGGTCGGTTCCGGCGCCGTCTTCGATGTGTTGGATGGCGGCGTCGCGAGCGGCACCGCGATCAGCGGCGGCTACCAGGAGGTGAGGTCCGGCGGCACGGCGAGCGGCACGCTGATCGTCGGTTCCGGCGCCCAGACGATCGATGCCGGCGGCAAAACCTTCGCGACCGTGCTCGACAGCTATGCGACGCAGACCGTCTTTGGCACGGCGAGCGGCACGATCATCGGCAGCACCGACAGAGAAATCGTCGAAGGGGGCGGCACCGCCATCGATCCGACGATTTCAGGCGGCGTGCTGGAACTCGCGGAGGGAGCCACCGTCAGCGGTCAGATCGATTTCGCCCTCCCGGGCAGCGATCTGCAACTCGACGCTCTGTTTGCATTGCCCACCCCGATCAGCGGCTTTGCCTTCGGCGATACGATCGATCTCCAGGCGCTAACCTTCTCAGCGGGAACGACCAGCGCCGTTTTCAACGAGTCGTCCGGCACGCTGACGGTCGGCAACGGCTCGTCCGCCGAGCAGTTGACGCTGCTCGGCATTGCACCGGGAACGCCGTTTGCCGTCGCCGATGACGGCTACGGCGGCACCAAAGT
>JASIAN010000201.1 GCA_030042035.1 Alphaproteobacteria bacterium
GATGAACGGCCCCTCCGCTGCGGGATGGGCCGATCTGGCCGCCGAACTCGATTTATGGGGCGAGGCGGGCCGCACCGCGACGCTGTGGTGGCGCGACGATGACGCGGTCGCAGCGACCCCCCAGCTCGATGGGTTGCTGCAGCTCGCGGCGGCGGCGCCGCTGGCGCTGGCCGCGATCCCGGCCTTCGCGCGTCCGGACCTAGCCGCGGCGCTGGCCGGTCAGCCGCAAATCGCGGTGCTGCAGCACGGCTGGCAGCACGTCAACCGCGCCGTGGGCAGGAAGAAGAGCGAGTATCCGCCGGGTCGCGCGCGCGATGCCGCAGCGGCCGAGATGGCCGCCGGGCGGGCGCGGCTCCTGGCGCTGTTCGGGGCGCGCGCCTTGCCGGTTTTCGTGGCGCCATGGAACCGCCTCGGCGATGAATTCTTAACTATCTTGCCGCAATGTGGCATTGCCGCTCTGTCGGGCATGGCCGCGCCGCATCGCGCGGCCCTGCCGCCGGGCCTGACGGCAATCGATGTGCACCTCGATCTCGTCGCGTGGAACGGGGGCCGCGGCTTTATCGGCGAGGACGCGGCGCTCGCCGCGCTCGTCGGCCGGCTGCGCCGGCGGCGCCGGGACGGGGGCGAACAGGGACCGGTCGGGATTTTGACCCATCACGTCATCATGGACGGCGCGACGGCAGCCTTTATGGCGCGACTGATCGCACTCAGCCGGTCGCACCGCGCGCTGCGCTGGGCGGCGGTGGCCGATTTGCTGTAAAATGACGGCGATGGACCAACCCATTCCGGCATTCGCGACACCGACCGAGACGGCGGCCGGGGCGACCTGGCACCGCTACCCGACCGCAGCGATGGTCGGCGATTATCTGCGCGCCGCCGCCGGGTTGGTGCCGGCCGTGGCAATTTTAGCGACAACCCCGTTCAGCGAGGCGGGCACGATCGTCCTTGGCGGGTTCGCCGCGATTTTCGCGATTTTCGGCTTGCGCACGGTGCTGCGGCACGGGACAAGTCTGGAAATGACCGATACCGATCTGCGGGCGATCGGAATCTGGCGGCGCACAATCGCCTGGGCGGAACTCGACCGTATGAAGCTCGCCTATTATTCGACCCGCCGCGAT
Organism: Alphaproteobacteria bacterium; assembly: GCA_030042035.1. Lineage (GTDB taxonomy): Bacteria > Pseudomonadota > Alphaproteobacteria > ATCC43930 > CGMCC-115725 > DATARH01. The sequence continues at coordinate 1,119 of JASIAN010000201.1, forward strand.
CGCAAGAGCGGCTGGATGCAGTTGGAACTCGGCGCTCGGAGCACACGGCTGGGGCTCGACAGCCGCATCGCCGGCTTCGACCGGCTGGTGCGGCGGGCCGCCGCGGCGGCCGCGGCCCGCGACCTCGAGCTGAGCGAAACGACGATCGCCAATCTGCACGCGCTCGGCCTCGCGCCGCCCGAACGATGGGGCGGGCGATGAGCGACCTGCTGCAGGTCGACGACCTGCATGTCCGCTTCGCGACGCCGGGCGGCTTCATCGAGGCGGTAAAGGGCGTCAGCCTGCGCATCCGGCCCGGCGCGACGCTGGCGGTCGTCGGCGAATCGGGCTCCGGCAAGTCGGTGCTCTCCCAGAGCGTTCTGCGCATTCTGCCGCGCAACGGCGAAATCAGCCGCGGCGCGATCCGCTTCGCCGATCCGCGTAACGGCGGCGAGCCCGTCGATCTTGCCGCGCTGCCGGCCGACGGGCCGGCGATGCGCGCCATCCGCGGCGGCCGCATCTCGATCATCTTCCAGGAGCCGATGAGTTCGCTGTCGCCGCTGCACACGATCGGCGACCAGGTCGGCGAAGCGCTGCAGCTGCACCGCGACGTCACCGGCGCCGAGGTCAAGGCGTTGACGATCGAGATGCTGCGGCTCGTCGGCTTTCCCAACGGCGAGCGGGCCTGGCGCAGCTATCCGTTCGAATTGTCGGGCGGTCTGCGCCAGCGGGCGATGATCGCGATGGCGTTGGTGTGCCACCCCGCCCTGCTGATCGCCGACGAGCCGACGACCGCGCTCGACGTAACGATCCAGGCGCAAATCCTGAAGCTCCTCACCGAGCTGCAGCACGAACTTGGCATGGCGGTCCTGCTGATCACCCACGACCTCGGGGTCGTCGCCAACATCGCCGACGAGATCGTTGTCATGTATCGCGGCGAGGTCATGGAAGCGGGAACGCTTGACGACATCTTCCGCCGCGCGCAGCACCCGTATCTGAAGGCGCTGCTGCGCGCGGTGCCGCGTTTCGACATGAAGCCGGGCGAGCGGCTGCAACCGATCCGCGAGATTCCGCCGGGCGATGCGCCGCATCTGATGGCGCAGGTGCCGGCGTGGCCGGCGACCGCGACCGCGCCGCTCCTCGAATGCAAGGACATCCGCAAGACCTTCGGGCTCCGTCACGGTCGCCTGTTCCGCGCCGGCACGGGCGCCCGCATCACGGCAGTCGACGGCGTCAGCCTCGCCATCGCGCGCGGCGAGTGCTTGGGGCTGGTCGGTGAGAGCGGCTGCGGCAAGACGACGCTAAGCAAGATGTTGCTGCGGGCAATGACGCCGGATTCTGGCTCCGTCGTGTTCAATGACCGCGGCGCCGCGACCGATGTGCTGGCACTCGACGGCGAGGCGCTGAAGGGCTTTCGCCGGCGCGTCCAGTTCATTTTTCAGGACCCGTTCGGTTCGCTCAATCCGCGCATGCGGGTCGATGACATCATCGCCGAGCCGCTCGTCATCCACGGCGTTGGCAGCCCGCGGACGCGGCAGGAGATCGTCGAAGAATTGGCCGCGCTGGTCGGCCTCGAAGCACGCGACCTGCGCCGCTATCCGCACAGCTTCTCGGGCGGCCAGCGGCAGCGCATCGGCATTGCCCGCGCCCTGGCGCTGCGGCCGGAGCTGGTGATCTGCGACGAGCCGGTCTCGGCGCTCGACGTGTCGATCCAGGCGCAAATCCTCAACCTGTTGATGGATTTAAAGAAAAAGCTCAGCCTTACCTACCTGTTCATCTCGCACAATCTGGCGGTTGTCGATTACATCGCCGACCGCATTGCGGTCATGTGCGCCGGCCGCATCGTCGAGATGGCGCCGCGCGGCGTCCTGTTCCGCGATCCCGTGCATCCCTACACCGAGGCGCTGCTGGCCGCGATCCCGGTGCCGGATCCCGGGCATCCGCTCGATTTCGGCCACCTGATGCAGGGCCGCGCCTCCAATCCGGCGGCGTGGCCCGAACCGTTCCGTCGCCGGCCGGGAACGGCGGCAGAGCGGATCGAGGTGGGGCCCGGCCACTGGGTCGAAGCCAGCGCGATGCCGCGGCGGCGCGAGATGCGCGCGGCAGGCGTCGGCGGACAGGACTGATGCGACCGTCGTCTCCCGCACGAGAGGGCGCCGCGGCCGGAGAGACGCAGCGCGGCGCCATGCTGACCCGCCGGACGCTTGGAGCGCTGCTGCTGTCGGCGCTGTTGCCGGTCCCGGCTCGGGCGGCGTTGCAGGAGACCCCCTTCTTCGCGCACCGCGTGAAGGGCGGGAAATTGCCGCCGGTGGCGCAGCGCATTCCCCGTGCGCCGTCACTCGCCGAGCTCGAAACGCTCGGCCGGCCAGGCGGCGATCTGCGCATGCTGATGGCGAGCGCCAAAGACACCAGGCTCATGGTCGTGTACGGCTATGCCCGCCTGGTGACCTATACGCCGGCCTTGGCGATCGTGCCGGATATTCTCGAAAACCTCGACATCAAGGACGGCCGAAGCTTCAGTCTGCACCTGCGTCCAGGCCACAAATGGTCGGACGGCAAGCCCTTCACCGCCGAGGATTTCCGCTTCTGGTTCGAGGACGTGGCCGGCAACAAGGAACTGTCGCCGGCCGGTCTGCCCTCGGCGATGCTGCCTGACGGCGAGGTGCCGCAATTCCAGGTGGCGGATCCGGAAACGGTGCGCTTCACCTGGTCGCGCCCCAACCCGCTGTTTCTGCCGGCGCTGGCGGGCGCCTATCCTTTGTTTATCTACACGCCGGCCCATTACTTGAAGAAATTTCATGTCAAATACGCTGATAAAGACAAGCTCGCCGCCCTTATCAACGCGGCCGGTGTGCGCGATTGGCAGACGCTGTTCTTCAAACATGGGGCGATGTACCGCAATCGCGACCCGAAGCTGCCGACGCTCGAACCGTGGGTTCTGAAAACGAAGCCACCGGCGGAGCGCATCATTTTTGAACGCAATCCGTATTATTACCGGGTCGATGGCGCCGGGCATCAGCTGCCCTATATCGACCGCGTCATTTTCACGATTGCCGACCCGAAGATCATTCCGGCCAAGACCGGGACCGGGCAGAGCGACCTGCAGGCACGCTATCTGAGCTTCGACGACTACACGTTTCTGAAGGCGGGAGAAGCGGAGAACGGCTATCACGTACGGCTGTGGCGCAGCGGCCCCGGCAGCCAGTTGACGCTGTATCCCAATCTCAATGTCGACGACCCGGTATGGCGCAAGCTGATGCGCGACGTACGGTTCCGCCGCGCCTTGTCGCTCGCGGTCAACCGCCACGAGGTCAACGAGGTCATGTATTACGGCCTCGCCCTCGAAGGCCAGAACACGGTGCTGCCGCAAAGCCCGCTGTATCGGCCGCGCTATCGCGACGCCTGGGCGTCCTACAATCTCGATGCGGCCAACCGGCTGCTCGACGAAATTGGCCTCAAGCGCGTGGGCGACCTGCGCCTCTTGCCCGACGGCCGCACGGCCGACATCATCATCGAGGATTCGGGGGAATCGACGGAAAAATCAGACGCGCTCGAATTGATCCGCGATTCCTGGCGGCATCTCGGCATTCGCCTGTTCACGCGGCCGATGCAGCTGACGCTGTTCCGCGAGCGGGTCTTTTCCGGCAAGACGCTGATGTCGATCGACAAGGGTATCGAAAACGGCCTCGCCACCGCCGACATGTCGCCGGCGGAATTCGCTCCGACCAGCCAGGTGCAGCTGCAGTGGCCGAAATGGGGGCAATATTTCCAGACCAAAGGCGCGGCCGGCCAGCCGCCGGATTTGCCCGGCGCCGTTCGTCTGATGGCGCTCTATAAGGCCTGGCTCGATGCCACCGACTCAGCAACGCGGGCCAAGCTGTGGCACGAGATGCTCACGATCTGGGCCGACGAGGTGTATACGATCGGCACGATCGCGGGAGTGGAGCAGCCGGTCGTCGTCAACGACCGCCTGCGCAACGTGCCGGTTCACGGCATGTACAATTGGAACCCCGGCGCGCAGTTCGGCATCTACAAGCCGGACGGTTTCTGGTTCGCCCCCGCCGCCGCCAAGACCGCATCGGCGGCGGCTGACGGGTCGCCGACAGTGCGGTAATATCGCGGCAATCGCGGTTGCCCCGCTGCCGCATCGGTAATGATTGGGGGCGCGACGGATGTTCGCGGCCGCCCCCGCAGGAGAGAGGAAAACGCAATCGATGCTGGGTTATCTCGTCCGTCGGATTCTGATCATGATCCCGACGCTGATCGCCATCAGCATCGTCATTTTTATTATCATCAATCTGCCGCCGGGCAATTATTTTACGACTTATATCGCAGAACTGCAAAGCCAGGGAGAGCACGCCAATCTCGCAAAAATCGCTTTTCTCGAACAGGAATACGGCTTCAACAAACCGCTGTGGCTGCAGTATCTCTATTGGACTGTCGGTCTCCTGCATGGCAACATGGGATTTTCGTTTCTTTATGACGAGCCGGTCACCCGGGTGGTCGGCGATCGTTTGATATTGACATTTCTGGTGTCGTTTACGACAATTCTATTTACTTATGTCGTCGCGTTCCCGATCGGCGTGTATTCGGCGACGCACCAGTATAGCCTGTCCGATTATCTGTTGACTTTTCTCGGTTTTCTCGGGCTGGCGACACCGAGTTTTCTGTTTGCGTTGGTGCTGGTGTATCTCGCGCATGTCTGGTTCGGCATCTCGATCGGCGGGTTGATGGACCCGCGCTACCTCGATCAACCGTGGTCGTGGGGCAAGGCGCTATCGGTGTTCGCGCATATCTGGATCCCGGTCATCGTCATCGGCACCGCCGGCACCGCCGCGATGATCCGCCGGCTGCGCGCCAACCTGCTCGATGAACTGCAGAAACAGTACGTTGTGACGGCGCGCGCCAAGGGCCTGCCGCCGCTCAAATTGCTGTTCAAGTATCCGCTGCGGCTGGCGCTCAACCCGTTCATTTCGGATATCGGGTCGCTGCTGCCGCACGTGATCTCGGGCGCGGTCGTCGTCTCGGTCGTGCTGTCGCTGCCGACGACCGGGCCCATGCTGCTCGAGGCGCTGCGCAGCCAGGACATGTATTTGGCGGGGTCGTTTCTGATGTTCATGGCGTTTCTGACCGTCGTCGGCGTGTTCCTGTCTGACATTGCGCTGGCGATGCTCGATCCGCGCATCCGCTTTCACGCGACGGCCGGCCAATGAACGACGTCAATTTCTCCAGCGGACCGGCTGAGGGCGCCCGGACCTTCGCCGTGCCGGCCACCCCGGTGCCGCATTACGTGTCGCGGGCGCCGTTCGATCCCTATGCCGTCGATCGGATGACGCCGGCGCAGGAGCGCTTTTATCGCGCCGCGCCAATCGTGTTGATGTGGTGGCGCTTTCGCCGCCACAAGGTTGCGGTTGCCTCGGGCATCCTGCTGATCGTGTTCTATATCGGCATTCTGTTCTGCGAATTCCTCGCGCCCTACGGTCTCGACAGCCGCCATACCGATTTCATCTACGCGCCGCCGCAGGCGGTTCACTTCTTCTCCGACGGCCGGCTCGCCTGGCCCTATGTCGAGGGTTTCGACTATCACCTCGACATGACCGATTTGCGCCGCGTCTACACGCCCGACCCCAAGAAACCCGAGCCGATCCGCTTTTTGTGCCGCGGCGATTCGTATTCCTGGTGGGGCGTCGTGCCGGGCGGTTTGCATCTCGCCTGCCCGGCCCAGGGCGGCACGCTGTTTCTGCTCGGCACCGATCGCCTCGGGCGCGACATGCTCTCGCGCATCATCTACGGCGCCCGCATCTCGCTGACCGTCGGCCTCGTCGGCGTCGCGATCAGTTTCACGCTCGGCATCCTGATCGGCGGCGTCGCCGGTTATTACGGCGGCTGGACCGATCTCCTGATCCAGCGCGGCATCGAGGTCGTGCAATCGTTCCCGCATCTGCCGCTGTGGATGGCGCTGGCGGCGATCCTGCCGGTGACGTGGAGCCCGATCCTCGTCTATTTCGGCATCACGATCATCTTGGGCATGATCGAATGGACGCATCTGGCGCGCGCCGTGCGCGGCAAGCTGCTGTCGCTGCGCGAAGAAGATTTCTGCACCGCCGCGGTGCTGATGGGCGCGCGCCCGGCGCGCATCATCGGCCGGCATCTGTTGCCGAGCTTTATGAGCCACCTGATCGCGTCGGCGACGCTGACGGTTCCGAGCATGATCCTCGGCGAGACGGCGCTGTCGTTTTTGGGCCTCGGCCTGCGCGCGCCGATCACCAGCTGGGGCGTCTTGTTGAGCGAGGCGCAGAACATCAGCGTCGTCGCGCTCTATCCGTGGCTGATGCTGCCGGTCATCCCGGTCATCCTGACCGTGCTCGCGTTCAACTTCCTCGGCGACGGCCTGCGCGACGCCGCCGACCCGTATCATTGAGGGCCGAGCGCGGCGCGTACTGCCGCCTCAAATAGACCCGTCATTCCCGCGTAAGCGGTCCAGAGATAACGGCGCGCAGTTGCCCTTGGGCGCCCGCTTTCGCGGGGGCGACGGAAGCTGGTCGCTATAGCAGCCGTTCCTGCGCCCCCGCGCGAGAGTCCCCGCCCTTTTTTATACCAGAGATGATCGAAATTGGCTCGTCGTGCCCGGTCTTGCGCAGCGCATCCACGTGGATGGCCGGGTCTGATCCCCGGATCAAGTCCGGGGACGGCCATGACGGTATCGGGCTGGGCGCGCTATTCCGGGCGTTTGTAGAAGGCGCCGTCCTTCATGACCATCGCGAGGTGGGAGCCGTCGCCGTCGAGCAGCGATATGTCGGCGAGCGGGTCGCCGGCGAGCGCGATGAGGTCGGCGCGGGCGCCGGGCGCGACGATGCCGAGTTCGCCCTCGCGGTTGAGCAATGCCGCGTTGACAGTCGTCGCCGAGCGGATGATGTCGAACGCCGTCATCGCCTCGCGGCGGATCACGAATTCGCGCGTCTGATATTTGTGGAGGGGGCCCAAGAGATCGGTGCCGTAGCCGATCGGCACGCCGGCCGCCGCAAGGATGTCGAGCGCGGCGAGGCCGGCGGCGCGCACGTCCTCGAGTTTTTTGAGGCTCGCGTCGGGAAAGCCGACATCGCGGCCGAAGCGATTGAGCGCATCGAATGTGACGAGGGTCGGCACGGCAAACCCGCCCGAAGCGGCCAGGTGCTCCGCCGTTTCGCGATCGATCAGGTTGGCGTGCTCGATCGAGCGCACGCCATTATCGACCGCGCGGCGGATTGCCACCGGCGTGTAGGCATGCGCCAGCACATAAGTGTGCCAGCTCTCTGCCTCCTCGACGATCGCCCGCATCTCTTCGTTCGAATATTGCAGGTTGGCGATCGGGTCATAGGGCGAGGCGACGCCGCCCGACGCCATGATCTTCAATTGCGTCGCGCCCTTGCGCAACTCGTCGCGGGCGGCGCGGCGGCATTCGGCGACGCCGTCGGCGATGCGCGCGATGACCGCGCCGTAATCGCAGCAGGCGCACGCCTCGACCGAGCGGGTGCGCGGCCGCGCGTCGCCGTGGCCGCCCGTCTGGCTCAGCGCCTGGCCCGACGGAAAGAGGCGCGGGCCGGGCACGAGCCCTTCGGCGACCCCTTCGGCCAGCCCGCCATCGGCGCCGCCGGCGTCGCGCACGGTCGTAAAGCCGCGCCGCAGCATGCCCGCAAGGATTCGCGCCGCGCGCAGCGTCACGAGCGTCATCGGCAATTCGGCGATGCGCGGGATCGCGACATCGACCGCCAGCACGTGGACATGCGCGTCGATAAGGCCGGGCATCAGCGTCCGGCCCCTGAGGTCGATCGTGTCGGCCGACGCGGCGGCGAGCGGGCGGTCGGCGACCTCGCGAATGATGCCCTCTTCGATCAGCACGTAATGGCCGTCGCGCCGCGCGTTCTGCGTGCCGTCGACGATCGCGCAATTGGCCAGAATGGTCGCAGGCATGGCGCTTCCTCGGAACGGTGCGCCGTCAGCATATATGATGCAGCGCCGCCCGGCCGCAGATCACGCGAGCGATGCTTCATCGCTCGTCGCGCCTGTGTGATCGTGCCGGCAAGGCGCGGGGGCGGAAAAGCGGGGGATAATGACGGGTGGCGCGGTGGTCATCCACGGCCGGGGTTCTGGCGACGCCGACCGTGACGGCGTCTTCGTCGCGTTGACAAATTGCTGACAAATTAAGGTGACCGATCCCACCCGCTTTGCCGCGATCGCCGTCTTCGCGGCGACCTACATCGCGCTGGCGCTCGGGCGGCTGCCGGGGTTGCGCATCGACCGCGCCGGCATCGCACTGGTCGGCGCCAGCCTGATGCTCGCGACCGGCGCGATGCGCCTCAGCGCCATCGCGCGGGCGATCGATTTCGACACGCTGGCGCTGCTCCTCGGCATGATGATCGTCGCCGCCAATCTGCGCCTGTCCGGCTTCTTCCGACTGGTCGCGGGCTGGATCGTCGCCGCCGCCCGCCGGCCGCTGGCGCTGCTCGTCGCGGTGACGCTGGCGTCCGGCCTGTTCTCGGCGTTTCTGTTGAATGATGCGATCTGTCTTGTCATGACGCCGCTCGTCATCGAGATCGTGCGCCGGCTCCAACGCGATCCAGTGCCCTATCTCCTGGCCGTCGCGATGGCAGCCAATATCGGCAGCGCCGCAACGATCACTGGCAACCCGCAGAACATCCTGATCGGCAGCTTTTCGCATATCCCCTACGGCGTTTTCGCGGCGCATCTGGCGCCGCTCGCCGCCGTTGGCCTCGCCTTGACGGTGTTGCTGATCGCGGCGATGCATCCCAAAGAATTTCGCAGCGGCGCAGGGCTGCGGGCGCAGCCGACGCCGGCCCATCTGCATCGCCCGCTGGCCGTCAAATCGGTGCTCGTCGTCGCGCTGCTGATTGCCGCGTTCTTTGCCGGCGTTGCGCCCGCCAAGGCGGCGCTGATCGCCGGCGCAGCCATGCTGCTGACGCGCGTCGTCGCGGCCCACCGCATTTACCGCGAGATCGACTGGCCGCTCCTCTTGATGTTCGCCGGCCTCTTCGTCGTCGTCGCCGGGTTCGAACGGGCCGCGCTCAACCCGGCGATGTTGCCGGCGCTCGCCGTCTCGGCGATCGGCCGGCCCTGGGAATTGGCAGCGGTCACGGCGGCGCTCTCGAACCTCGTCAGCAACGTTCCGGCGGTGCTGGTATTACAGCCGCTGATCGCCCACTTGACCGCGCCGCAGCGCGCCTGGCTGATCGTCGCGATGGCCGCGACCTTCGCCGGCAACCTGACGATACTGGGATCGGTCGCCAACCTGATCGTCGTGCAGCTGGCGCGCGCGGGCGGCGTCCAGATCGGCTTCTGGCGCTATTGCCGCGTCGGCGCGCCGCTGACACTTTTGACGCTCGTGCTCGGCCTCGTCTGGCTTTAGCCGCGATCAGGCGGCGAAGCCGTAGAGGCGGGCGACATTGCCGCGGGTGATCTTGTAGACGTCGTCGGGGTCGGCGCCGGCGAAGTCGCGCGCGACAACCTCCTGCGAGTGCGGCCAGGTCGAGGCCTGGTGCGGGTAGTCCGATGACCACATGATGCGATCGGTGCCGACAAACTTGCGGCTCTGCACCCCGACATAATCATCGATGTAGGTCGCCCACATCTGGCGCTGCCAATATTCGCTCGGGCGCAGCTTGATGCTGAGGTCGCGCGAGCGGTTGAAGAACCGGTCCATGCGCTGCAGGAAATACGGGATCCAGCCGATGTTGTTTTCGGCCGAGACGATCTGCAACTGCGGGAAGCGGTCGAGCACGCCGGAGAAGATCAAGACGGCGAACGACTTCTCGACCTCGTGCGACAACACGGTCGAGCGCATGTAGCGTTCGCTCCAGTTCCACTGGCTCTCGACCCCCATGCCGGTGATCGCGTGCAGGCTGACCGGCATGTTGAGCGCCTCGGCCGCCGCCCAGAACGGGTCGTAGACGGCGGAGCTATAGGGCTGATTCTCGGGCGGCGAGCACCAGATCATCGCGCCTTTGAGGCCCATCTTGGCGCAGCGCTCGAGTTCCCGGGCGCCGGCCTGCGGATCATACAGCGAGATCATCGCCAGCCCCGCCATGTTCTTCGGGTCGTAGCTGACGAATTCGGCGAGCCAGTCGTTGTAGACGCGGAAACAATCGGCCTGCAAACCCGCATCCTTCAGCCAGAAGATGCGGAAGCCCAACGTTGTGTACAGCACGTCGGCCTCGACGCCGTCGATCGCGTTGTCCTTCTTGCGCTCGGCCGGGTCCCAACCGCCCTTCCTGGCGTCGGCATAGGTTGCCTGATTGAGGAACGTCTTCAGCTCCTCCGGCGTCTTGCCGGCACCGAAGCCGATGCCGATCGGGTGCGGCGCGTAGCCTTCATAATGGAAATACGCGCCCTCCTTGCCGCCCGGCGGGTTGACCATCAGCTGCGGCGCGCGCTCGCGGTACTGCTTGTCGACGCGCGTAGCCCACAAATCGGGGGGTTCGTTGACATGCGAATCGGCGGAGATCAGGCGGTATTGCGGCATGGCGTTTCCTCGCGCGGTTGCGCGGCGCCGGCGCCCGGCGCCGTGCCCCGAATTGTGCGCCGAAGCGCGGCGGATCGCCATTGTGAAATCGTCATCACGAGCGCAGCGAAGCGATCCCGATCGGTTTGCGCGATTGCCGCGTCGCGCGCTGCGCTCCTCGCAATGACCGTCAGACGACGGCGGCGCGGGCGAGTTCGCCCTTGACCCAGTCCGTGAGCTGCGCCGCCGAACGCGCCCCCGCCTCGCGCGCCAGCACGCGGCCCCGAAAGGCCAGCACCAGCGTCGGGATGCTGTGCACGTGAAAGCGGGCGGCGAGTTGCGGTTCGGCATCGACATCGACCTTGACGAGCCGTACCATAGGCTCGAGCAGCGCCGCGGCGCGCTCGAATTCCGGCGCCATCATGCGGCATGGGCCGCACCACGCCGCCCAGAAATCGATGAGCAGCGGCACGCCGCTCTTGTCGAGGTGCCGCTCGAAGCGCGCCGTATCGAGCGCCACCGGATGGCCGTCAAACAGCGTCTGATGGCATTGGCCGCAGCGCCCGCCGTCGGCGAGGCGCGCCTGCGGCACCCGGTTGATCGCGTCGCAATGCGGGCAGACGATGTGGACGGCGCCTTCCATCCGATGCTCCTCCTCGCTGCCTCGACAAATGGGCAGCCACGGGTTCCATCGCATCCCGGCGCCAGCGGCGCATTGATCGCAGTCAACCCGCTGGCGGCAGACAAATCGCCGACGGCCGGGTAGACTGCGCCTCGCTGAGAGAACATAGGGGCCATCGATGGCCGACGCCAAACCGCACGGGGCGGGCGACCCGCCCGATTTCGCGACGCTCTTGTCGCGCGCCGAGGCGCTCGTGCCGGTGCTGCGCGAGCGCGCCGGCCGCACCGAGGAACTGCGCCGGGTCCCCGACGAGACGATCGAGGAGCTGCACCGGAGCGGCCTCTTCCGCATCCTGCAGCCGCGCCGGGTCGGCGGCAGCGAATTGCCGTTCCGGTCGATCGTCGAGCTCGTCTCGGCGATCGGCCGCGGCGACGGCTCGACCGCCTGGGTCTTGGCCAATCTCGCCGCGCATCACTGGCTCCTCGGCATGTGGCCCAAGCGGGCGCAGGACGAGGTGTGGGGCCCCTCGCCCGACAATCTCGTCGGCTCGGCGCTGATCTTCCCGCGCGGCCGCGCCCGCGCGGCCGGCGGCGGCTATCGCGTCACCGGACGCTGGCCGTTTTCCAGCGGCGTCGATGCGTCGTCCTGGCTGCTCGTCGGCGCGATCGTGCAGGACGAAGAGACCGGCGGCGTGGAGCCGCGCATCTTCCTGCTGCCAGCGAGCGACTTTTCGATCATCGACACGTGGCACGTCATTGGCCTCGGCGGCACCGGCAGCAAGGATGTGGCGGTCGAGGACGTGTTTGTGCCGGACTACCGCACGATCGCCGTGGGTCAGATCACCGGCGGCCCCAACCCCGGCAGCGCCGTCAACCCGGCGGTGCTTTATCAGCTGCCGGCGGTAAGCCTGTTCGCGTTCTGCATCGCCGGCGTCTCGCTCGGGATCGCGCAGGGCGCAATCGACTATTTTACCGAGACGATGCGCACCCGCACGAGCTATTACACCGGCCGCAGCCTCGCCGATTTTGTGACGTTGCAGATCCATCTCGCCGAGGCGACCGCGATGACGGATGCCGCGCGCGCCGTCGTGCTTGGCGATTGCGATGAGGCCACCCGCCTCGTGTCGGAGCACCGCATGCCGACCCTCGACCAGCGCGCGCGCTACCGCCGCGACGGCGCCTATGCCGCAACGCTGTGCACAAAGGCGGTCGACGTGTTGTTCGGCGCCACCGGCGGCGGCGCGATTTATGCGAGAAACCCGCTGCAGCGCGCGTTCCGCGATGTGCACGCCGCCAATGCGCATTATGTCCTCAACTGGGACATCAACGGCGCAATGTACGGGCGCGTCGCGCTCGGCCTGTCGCCCGATGCGACGCTGTAGAGACGTTTTTCGAGGACGCGTAGCGTGTCAAACGAGATCCCCGGCAGCCACCAGGCGGCCGTCCACAGCACCTCGGCGGAGGGGTTCAACAGCCGCGAATTGCGCAATGCGCTCGGCGCCTTTGCGACTGGCGTCACGATCATCACGACGCGCGACCGCCAGGGCAAGCTCCACGGCATGACCGCCAATTCCTTCTCGTCGGTGTCGCTTGCCCCGCCCCTGGTGCTGTGGAGCGCCTCGCTCTATGCGCAAAGCTTGCCCGCGTTCCAGGAAGGCAATCACTTCGTCGTCAATATCCTCGCCTGGGACCAGATCGAATTGTCGAAAAAATTCGCTACCCAAAGCGACGACAAGTTTCTCGATGTCGATCACGTCATCCCGGAAAGCGGCGCGCCGGTGCTGGTCGGCTCGGCGGCGCATTTTGAGTGCCGCAACGAATTCCGCCATTACGGCGGCGACCACATCATTTTCATCGGCCACGTCGAACGTTTCGCCTATACCGACAAGCCGACGCTGTTATTCTGCCGCGGCAAATACATGCGCGGCGAACCGATCATGCAGACGTGAGGTCCGGGGTCATCGTTCCCGACGTGTTCGACGAGTCGCCCGCAACCCTATTTCTGGTTGTAGAAATGATGATGCGTCCCCGTAGCTCAGCCGGATAGAGCACCGGTTTCCTAAACCGGGGGTCGCAGGTTCGAGTCCTGCCGGGGACGCCAAATTGTTCAATCATTCGCGAGAAATCCGCACGCGGCTGACGAGAAGGTGGGTTACGGATTGGTCACGGCAAATGCAGCCCGAGATTGTCCCGACCGGTGCAGCGGATGGCGCCGCGCGCGCCG
>JASIAN010000202.1 GCA_030042035.1 Alphaproteobacteria bacterium
ACGGATAGGGCGGGTTCCGGGATGCCTCGGGTCGTCCTGTCCGGCACGGCGGCGCGGCGGCTGACCGGCGGGCAAAGCGAGTTCGACATCGAAGCCGACACCGTGCGGCGCATGATCGCCGAGCTCGATCGCCGTTTTCCCGGCCTCGGCAAGCAGATCGACGAGAGCATGGCGGTCGCGATCGACGGCGAGATTTACCAGGACGCCTATCAGGCGCCGCTCAGGCCGGACAGCGAAGTTGTGCTGATCCCGAAGATTGGCGGCGGCTGACCCGGCGCAGGCCGGTCGCGGCGAGGCCAGCGGCGCGCCGCAGAGCGGTCCGACAACGATCGCCACATCGTCCGGTTCGAGACGCCGCAGCAGGCCGGCGAGCAGCCGGACTTTGTCCGAGCGGCCTGCCGTGTCGCCTACCTGCCGGGAGATCTGGACAATGTCGTCGAGCCGCATGCTGCTACCGGTGGCAAGCGGGGCCAATCCGGCGCCGTGAATGCTCCGCAAGCGGGCACTGATCGACGCGCAACCGCCAGGGTATCGGAGGGGCTTGAATGTTCCAGGATCGTTCACCATTTATAATGCAGTTCGGCGCCAAGCAATCCCTGCTGCAGCTTTGCTGCAAAGCCATGTGCGGCTTTGCCGGGGCTTTTGCGCGCCGGGGTACGGGAGGATGACGATAAGACAATGACAACGACAATCGAAAACAGGGGAGGTGCCCTCACCCAGTTTCTGGCTGAAGCGAGCCGGTTTCCGATGTTGACACCGGAGCGGGAACAGGCGCTCGCGCGGGCCTGGAAGGACCGGGGCGACAGGGCGGCGCTGCGCGATCTGGTCGGCAGCCATCTGCGCCTCGCAATCAAGATCGCGCGCGGTTATCAGGGATACGGGCTGCCGATCGCCGATCTGATCGCCGAGGGCAATGTCGGGTTGATGCAGGCGGCGCAGAAATTCGACCCCGACCGCGGCTTTCGCTTTGCGACCTACGCGATGTGGTGGATCCGCGCCGCGATCCAGGAATACATCCTGCACTCGAACTCGATCGTGAAGATGGGCACCACCGCGGCGCAGAAGAAGCTGTTCTTCAACCTGCGCCAGATGAAGGGCCGCCTGGAACAGCACGAGGCAGGCGATCTGCCGCCGGAAGCGGTCGCAACGATCGCCACGGCACTCGGCGTCCCGGCCAACGATGTCGTAGAGATGAACCGTCGGATGAGCGGCGGCGACCTGTCGCTGAACGCGACGGTGATGGAAGACGGCGAGATGGAGTGGCAGGATCGCCTGGTCGACGACAGCCCGACCCAGGATCTGCTGCTTGCCGACGCAGACGAGCGGGCAAAACGGCAGACGCTGCTCAAAGGGGCACTCGCCCAGCTCAACGAGCGTGAGCGCGAGATTGTCCGCGAACGGCGGCTGCGGGATGAGCCGCTGACGCTGGAAGAGCTGAGCGGGCGCTTTCATGTGTCGCGCGAGCGGATTCGGCAACTCGAAGTGCGCGCGGTCGAAAAGCTGCGAAAAGCGATGCTCGGCGCCGCCGTCGCCCCCGCCGCGCCGGCCGATTTGGCGAAAGCAGCCTGAGCAAGCCGCGAGACGGGGCTCCCGCTTGCGCGGAAACGACGGAAAGGGAAACCGGCCAAATGCGATTGCCCTGCGCTCGCCGCTCAGGCGGATTGGCGCGGCGGCCCGGCTCGGCTAGCATCGCAGCGGAGGCGCAATGGCGGGCATCGAGACGATCGCGTTAGACCGCTGGGCGGGGCCGTTCCCCTCAGCGGAACAGAGCGGCGCGCTGGCGGCGCTGGAGCGCGGCGACGTGCTGTTTTTCCCGAACCTCGGCTTTGCGCTCGACGACACAATGCGCGGGTTGCTGTCGCCGGTGTTCGGCGACGGGGCGGCAAAAAACATCAGCTTCGATCCGGCGTCAGGCATGCTGCGCGGCACGCGCGCGGCCGGTGCCGAGCGCGAGCGGCTCGTCGCGATGATGGCGGCGTTTGCCGCGGCCGCCGCGGGCTTTGTCGCGGGTCTGCTGCCCGGCTACGCTGCCGCGCTGGAGCGGGCCCGCACCAGCTATCGGCCGGTCGAGATCGCCGGACGGGTCTATTCGCCGCTCAAAGACGACACCCGCCTGCATGTCGACGCCTTTCCGTCGACGCCGACCCGCGGCCGTCGCATCCTGCGCCTCTTTTCCAACATCAACCCGACGGGCGTGCCGCGGCGTTGGCAGATCGGCGAGCCGTTTGCCGAGTTCGCCGCGCAGTTCGCGCCGAAGCTCGGGCGGCCGCACCCGGCGGCCGCTCGGCTGCTCGCAGCGGTTGGGGTGACGCGCGGCCGCCGCAGCGCCTATGACCAGCTGATGCTGCGGTTGCACGACGGCGCCAAGCGCGACCTCGCCTACCAGCAGCGGGCGCCGCGCATCGATTTTGCCTTTCCCGCCGGGAGCAGTTGGGTGTGCTACACCGACCAGGTGCTGCACGCCGCGCTCGCCGGCCAGTTCGCGTTGGAGCAGACATTTTATCTCGATGTTGCCGCGATGGCCGATCCAGCTTCCTCGCCGTTGCGGCAGCTCGAGCGGCTGACCGGCCGGCAGCTGAGCTGACGCGATGGTCGCGCTGGCTGCATCCGGCGGCGCTGCGGCATGCGCTGCGACCGCCGATCTGCCGGAGGTTTGGGCGCTGCATGACAGCAAGGCCGGCATGCGCAGCCAGGTCTTGGGGCTGGCCGAGGCGACCGGCTTGCCATTTGTCGAAAAGGCGCTGAGGGTGCGCCGGCCGTGGGCCTGGCTGCCGCCGCAGGTGTGGCTGGCGCCGCTCGCGGCGGTTGCCGACCAGGGCTGGCCGCTGCGCCCGCCCTGGCCGCGGCTCGTCATCGGTTGCGGCCGCAATACCGCGGCGCCGGCCTTGGCGATCCGCCGCGCCGCCGGCGGCCGGACGCTGGCGGTGCAGATCCAGGACCCCCGCATCGGGCGCGATGCGTTCGACCTGATGGTTGTGCCGGCGCACGACCGGCTGCGCGGCGAGCGGGTGGTCGTGACTGCGGGCGCCGTGCATCGCGTGACGCCCGAGCGGCTCGCCGAGGCGCTCCGCGGCTTCCCGGCGCTGACGGCATTGCCGCGCCCCGTTGTCGGCGTGCTGCTCGGCGGCGCGAATCGCGCCTACCGGTTCGATCCGACGCGGCTCGGCGCGATCGCCGCGGCGATTGCGGCGGCGGTGCGGCGGTGCGGCGGGTCGGTCGTCGCGACCCCGTCGCGGCGCACCGGCGCGGCCGGGCTTGCCGCACTGCGCGAGCATCTCGGCAGCCTTCCGGGCGAGATTTGGGACGGCGCCGGCACCAACCCGTATTACGCCTATCTCGCGATCGCCGACGCACTGTTGGTGACGGCAGATTCGGTGTCGATGATCAGCGAGGCAGCGGCGACCGGCAAGCCGGTGCATGTCATCGCGCTGCCCGGCGGCGACCGGAAATTTGCGCGGTTTCACGAACGGATGCAGCGGGCCGGCGTGACCCGGCCGTTCGTCGGCGACATCGAGGCCTGGTCCTATGCGCCGCTCGACGATACGGCCCGTGCCGGCGCCGCCGTGCGCGAGCTATTGTTGGCCCATCTCGCACGCGGCCCGCGGGTGTAGTATCGCCCGGTCATGGCGCTCGCGATCGAGACCTTCGACAACGTCCGCGGCGGCAACACGCTGTACAAGGCGCTTGCCCATCCGCATGCCGCCGCGCCGGCCGCGGCGCTGGTCGCGGCGCTCGCCGGCCGGCCGCCGACTGCCATTGTCGATCCCGCCGGCGCCGCCGCCGGGTTTGTCGAGATGTTCGCGCTCGACGGCGTCGAGATCGCCGGTGTCTATGTGCAGGACATCGCGCAGATCGGCCGAACGATGCTCGGGCACTGCGCCCGGCCGCTGACCGAACTCGCTGCCGCCCGCGCGCGCTCGGTGTTTGTCGCCGCCTTCGACGCCGAGCGGCTGATCGGGCAGTTGCGGCCATTGCTGCCGGACGGTGCGGAAGTGTTGAGCCTCGACCGCATGCGCATTCCCGAAGCGCGCCTGACCAATCGCCGGCATTATCTCGACCCGCTCAACTTCGCGACCAATTTTGCGCTGTTCCGCGACGCGGGCGGGTTGCACACGCGGCTTGTCACGGCGAATTACTGGTCGGGTTATAGCGCGACGGAGGCGACCCTTTGGCTGACGCTGTTTGACGCCGACGGCAGCATCCTCGCCGATTGGGGGGAGCCGTGCGGCGCGCCGGGCGCCGCGATCGTCGTCGACAGCCGCGCTGTGCGGCGCCACTTCGGGCTTGGCGAGTTTGCCGGTCAGCTGTTCCTGCATGTCAGCGGCGCAGCCGGTCACGACGTCGTCAAATACGCGCTCGACATGTTTGGCGCGGCGGGCGGGACGTGTGACGGCGCGCTGTCATGCACGCACGACGCTAATGCCTGGCCGGCCGAGCGCTATGCCGGGCTGCCGGCGCCGGCGCCGGGCGAGCGCGTAATCCTGTGGCTGCAAAACAGCCATCCGACCCCGATCCCGGCCGGCGCGATCGGCCTCAACCCGATGGGCGAGGAGCGGATCGCGTGGCTTTGCGAACCGATCGGCGCGTTCGCCAGCCGCGCCGTTGATGTTGCCGAGTTGCTGCCCGATCTCGAGTGGCCGCGACAGATCGAGGTGCGGGCCGGCAAGCATGTCGTGCGGCCGCGCTACGAGATCATCGGCGGCGGGCGGCGGCGCATTGCGCACGTCAATGTCGAGCGCAGCGATCTCGCGCCCGATCCGGCGCTGCCGCGGCTCGGCGAACTGCTCGGCAAGGGCTATCTGCTGCCGGCGCCGATCCTGCCACCCGCGGAATGGCGGAGCGAGGTGCTGCCGACGCCGATGGCCTATGCCCAGAGCGATTTGCCGGTCGCTGCACTGATCTACGACAGCGCAGGGCGCGAGTGCGCGCGCCTGCCGCTCGGCCGCCTGCCGCGCGACCATGCGACCGCGCTCTCGCTCGACGAATTTACCGGAGCGCTCGGCGACGGCGGCGGCCATGTCGAGCTGGTCTATGATTTTGCCCGCGGCGGCTACGGCGACGGCTGGCTGCACGCAATTTTCCGCTACCGGCACCGGGCGAGCGGCCATGCCGCCGAGAGCAGTTTTGGCGCGCATGTCTTCAACACGGCGCTCGTCTATAAAAACGAACCGCAATCCTATACAGGGCACCCGCCGGGCCTCTCAACCCGGCTCTTTCTGCGTCTCGGCGACGGGGATTACGACACGCTGTGCCAGCTGATCTACCCGGCGTCGCGGCCGTGGCGGCCGGCGAGCGAAACCGAGATCATCCTTTACGATGCCGGCGGCGCCGAAATCGCGCGCGCCGCGCTCGCCATTCCGTGCTCTGGGTCGCGCCTCGTGCGCTATCAGGAGTTGTTTGATGAACGGGTGCGCGGTCGCGCCGGCAGCGGCGCCTATGCCGTTGTGCGCGATGCGACTTGCCGGCTGTTCGGTTATCACGGCCTGTTGGGGCGCAACGGCGCCTTCAGCCTCGACCACATGTTCGGCTTTTGATGCAATCGTCAACCCGATCGCTTCATCAACGGCGCCGGCTGGCTCGTCAAGGTGCGATCGAAGGACTGGGCCGCGAAGGCGGCGCTCATTCCCGCGACGGCGGTCGCCGTCCGGGCGGCGCCGCGACCTATATCGAAACGGCGGTCAAATCGGATATCAACTTGTTCATTTGACCAGGCGCGCCAGCGTGCGGGAGAACAGGACATGGCGGACCAGACACTTGACGTGAAAGGGCTGAACTGCCCGCTGCCGATATTGCGGGCGCGGAAGGCGCTGAAAGACATGGCCCCCGGGGCAACGCTCGAGGTGCTCGCGACGGATCCCGGCGCGGTGAAGGATTTCGCGGCGTTCTGCCGCGCCACCGGCAACGAGCTGGTGGCCTCGAATGTCGCGGGCAACGTCTACAGTTTCGTCATCAAACGCGCGGCCTGAGCGGCCGGCCGACACGAGGACGCGATGGCAGGACTGCCGCTCTACGTTTTGCTCTGCTCGGGCGAGCACGAGAAGGTGCAGATGGCCGCGATGATCGCGTCGGTCGGCGCGGTGTCCGACCGGCCGGTCGAGGTGTTCGTCAGCATGGGGGCGCTCGCGATCTTTGCCAAAGCGGCGCCGGCGGAGGGCCGCTATCATGGCGGCGCATTTGCGCGGCTGATGCGCGAGAAGGGGGCGCCCGATGCGCTGAACCTGTTGCACCAGGGCCGCGAACTGGGCGAGCTGAAGGTCTGGGCGTGCTCGATGGCGCTCGACCTCCACGGCTGGGAGGTCGATGATCTTGTCGAGGGCATGTTTGACGGGGCGCTCGGCCTGACGAGCTTTCTGTCCGACGCCGAAAGCGGCCAACTGGTCACGCTGTAGCCGGAGCCGTGCGATGAGTGAGCGACACAAGGTCGATGCCCGCGGTGCCTATTGCCCGGGACCACTGATGGAGCTGATTGCGACGCTGCGCCATTGCGCGATCGGCGACGAGGTCGAGATGTGGTCGACCGACACGGGCTCGGCGACCGACATCCCGGCATGGGTCAAAAAAGCGCGGCACGAACTGGTCGGCGTGAGCCAGGAAGGCGACCATTGGGCGATCATCGTGCGCAAGGCGCACTGACCGGCCTTGGCGCCGGTCGCGAACCTTTGAGGGGAGGAAAGGAATGGCCAAGAAGATACTGATCGTCGGCGGCGGGCTCGCCGGCACGATCGTCGCGAACGGCCTGTGCCGCCAGCTGCGCGACGAACTCGGCGCGGGCGGCGTCACAATCACGATGCTCGGCGCCGAGCCGACGCACATCTACCAACCGGGCCTCTTGTACGTGCCGTTCGGCCACATGCGGGAAGCGGAGCTGCTGCGCGAGCAGAAGAGTGTGCTCGACCGTCGCGTCTCGTTTCACGTCGATCCCGCGACCCGAGTCGATGTCGACAAGAAGGCGGTGACGACCGTCTCCGGCCAGACGCACGGTTACGATTTCCTCGTGCTCGCGACCGGCTCGCGCATCCGCCCGGACATGGTCCCCGGCATGGCGGAGGGGGCGCACTGGTTTTACGATCTCGCCGGCGCGCGCAAATTGCGGGACGCGCTGCAGCAGTTCCAGGGCGGGCGCGTTGTCATCAACACCAATGCGCCGCACAAATGCCCGGTGGCGCCGCTCGAAATCACATTTATGCTGCGCGACCACCTCGCCGGGCGCGGGCTCCTGGATAAGAGCGAGATCGTCTACACCTATCCGATCGGCCGGCTGCACTCGCTGGAGCCGGTGGCGAACTGGGCGGTGCCGGAATTCGAGCGCTGCGGCATCAAATCGGAGGTGTTCTTCAACACCAAATCGGTCGATCCGCAGAAGAAAACCATCACCTCCGAAGAAGACACCACGCTCGAATACGATCTGTTGATCACGATCCCGCCGCACAGCGGGCAGCAGGTCATCACCGATTCCGGTCTCGGCAACGGCGGCTGGGTGCCGACCGAGCGCAACACGCTGCTGCGGGAGGGATCGAGCGATGTATTCGTCGTCGGCGACACGACCAATCTGCCGATTTCGAAGGCCGGCTCGACTGCGCATTTCGAAGCCGATACGGTCATCGACAATCTCGTCTCGCTGATCAAGGAAGACCGCTGGGCGCGCCACTATGACGGCAAGGTCTTCTGCTTTGTCGAGACCGGCATGAACAGCGGCACTTATGTCTGGTTCAATTATGCAACACCACCCAACCCCGGTCCGCCGTCGCAGATGGTGCATTGGTTCAAGCTGGCCTACAACCGGCTCTACTGGTTGTCGGCGCGCGGTCTGCTGTAGGGGAGGGGGCAATGGACGACACCAGGCTCTCGAACCAGCCGCCGCCCGACGAACTCGGCCGGCTGGCGCAAGCGGCGCGGGAGGCGCTGACCGACCGCATCGTCGAGCGGCTCGCCGTGACCGGCGCCAATGCGCTCGAATTGCTCGACCGCTTCAATGACGACGGCACTCGGGCGGCGTTGCACCGGACGATCGACCGGCTGACCGAACTCTATAAGGTCGGCGCGCTCGACACGCTGTTCGATACGGTCATGCTCGTGCATGCGGCGCGCGATGCGGCAACCGACAACATCGTCGAACGGCTGTTCTCGCTGGTCGAGCAGCTGATCAACACGGTCGCAACCCAGGACATGGCGATGCTGGCCGACAACATCCGCGAGGCGCTTGCCGAGGCGGCACAGGAAACGAGCGATTTGAAGCCGCGCGCCGGCATCCTGTCGGCCCGCTCGCTGATCGTGAAGCCCGAAACGCAGCAGGGCCTCGCTTTCCTGCTCGCCTTTGCCGAAAAGCTGCGGCGCCGCACAGTCGCGCAGCCGTCAGCTTGAACAGCCAGAAGCCCGGTCGAACGCGCGTCCTTTTGATGCACGACTCGCCGTGATGGACCGCCGAGTCTGTAACGATGCTCGCGTCAGTTCATCGCGTCAGGCCGGAGCGAACATCGGCACCGGCGGGCCGCTGTCGCTCGGTTTGAAGACCAGTTTCACCGCCTGGCCGATCTTGATCGCATCGAGGTCGCAATCGACGATGTTGCTCATCATCGTCGGGCCTTCGGCCAACGTGACATAGGCGATGGCGTAGGGAACGGGCGCGCGGCGCATGACGCTATAGGTGTAGATCGTGCCGCGGCCCGAGGCTTCCTGCCATTCGACCTTGTCGGAAAAGCAGAACGGGCAGAACGGGCGCGGGTAGAAATGCGGCTCGCCGCAGGCGGCGCACTTCTTGTAGAGCAATTTTCCCTGTGCAGCCGCGTCCCAGAATGGCTGGGTTTCGAAATTGACGGGCGGCGCCGCGAGCTTCCGGTCCTGAGCTTGCGCCATCGGCCTCACTCCCTTTCCATAATGACGGTGGCGCCGGCATGGCGGGTGCCGAGCGAGCCGCCGGTGCCGTGCGCCAGCGCCAGGTCACAGTTCTTCACCTGCACGTTCGGGTGTGCCTCGCCGCGCAACTGCCGCACCGCCTCCAAGACTTTCGTCAAGCCGCCGCGGTTTGACGGGTGGTTGTTGCACAATCCGCCGCCGTCGGTGTTGAACGGCAGTTTGCCGGTGCCGGCGATCAGGTTGCCGTCGCTGACAAAGCGACCGCCCTGGCCCTTCTCGCAAAAGCCGAGATCTTCCAACTGCATCAGCACGGTAATCGTGAAGCTGTCGTAGATCGAGGCGTACTTGATGTCGGCGGGCCTGACGCCGGCCTCCGCGAACGCGGGCGGCCCCGACCACACCGCGGCGGAATAGGTCAGATCGACCTTGCCGCCCATCTGGTGCTTCGGCGCCTCGCCGGCGCCGATGACCTTGACGAGCGGCCGCTTCAGGCTTTTCGCGATCTCCGGCTTCGCCATGATGATCGCGCCGCCGCCGTCGCTGATGACGCAGCAATCGAGCCGGTGCAAGGGATCGGCGATCACCGGCGAACCGACGACATCCTCGACCGTCACGACGTTTTTCAGCATCGCATGCGGGTTGTATTGCGCGTGGTGCGAGGCGGCGACCTTGATCCAGGCGAGCTGCTCGCTGGTCGTGCCATACTGGTACATGTGGCGCATCGCCGCCATCGCGTACATGTTGGCGGTGGCCGGGCCATAAGGCAGCTCGAAGCCGGATTCCGGCATCGGCCGCTCGGGCGCGCGGGTCTGCGTGCCGGTCGCCATGCCCTCGGCGCGCGGCCGGCCTGCCAGCGTGATCAGGGCGATGTCGCATTTACCGAGCGCGATCACCTCGGCGGCGTGGCCGACCTGCAGAATGTAGGACGAGCCGCCGACATCGGTCGAATCGATATGCCGCGTCTTGAGGCCGAGATAATCGGCCATCGACAATTGCCCGAGCCCAGTCATGTCGCCGGCGGCGCAGAAATAGCCGTCGATATCGTTTTTTGTCAGGCCGGCATCGGCCAGCGCGCCGGCCGCGACCTCGGCATGCAGTTGCGGCACGGTCTTGTCGGTCGCGAGCCGCGTCGGGTGCTCGTAGATGCCGACGATATAGGCTTTCCCCTTGATGCTCATCGCGGGCGGACCCTCCTCAGGCGCGAAGCTGCGTGTCGCAGCGATGGGATACCGTCGGATCGGCGCGGTCAAGCGCTACTGCTGGCACCCCGTCCGGCGGGTCATGCGGCGGCGCTGGGGCGGGCGCTGACCGCCGCATGCCAACGCTGCAGATGGGCGCAGGCGTCCGGGATCGCGAGGCCGATGCGGCCGGCGAAATTGACCGTCACGAGCGCCGCGATGTCGGCGATCGTGTAGCGCTCGCCGGCGACGAAGTCGCGGCCGGCCAACTCGTTGTCGAGCATCTCGAAAAACCGCGCGATGCGGGCCCGGCCGCGCTCGGCGAGCGCCGGGATCTGCTCGTAATCGTCCGGCCCCGGCAGGGCGCGGCCCTTGAGGCCGGGGACAGAGTTGCGAAAGGCGTCGCCGACCGCCCAAAAGCCTTGCCGCTCGATGCGGTGATGCCAGTCGGCGACGATGGCCCGCTCCTGTGCGCCCACCCCCATCAACGCCGGCTCGGGATGCGCCAGTTCGAGGTAGAGGCAGATCGCGATGACCTCGGTGAGGCGATGCCCGTCGTCGAATTCCAACACCGGCACCGTGCATTCCGGGTTGATCGCCCGGAAGGCTGGCGTGAACTGCTCGCCGGCGCGCAGATCGACCTGTACCGTCGGCACGCTGACGCCTTTTTCCGCCAGAAAGATGCGGACGCGGCGCGGATTGGGCGCCAGCTTGTAGTCGTAGAGTTTCATCGCAATCCCCTTGCCTTGGTGATCGTCATGCCCGACCCTGCGCCGGGCTTGGCAAGCGATCAAGATGCAGACCCCGCTCCTCGAATTTCGCGGCGTCAATACGCATTACGGCGACCTGCACGTACTGAAATCGGTCGATTATCGCATCGACGAGGGCGAGATCGTCTGCCTTTTGGGCGGCAATGCCTCGGGCAAATCGACGACGATGAAAGCGATCATGGGCATCGTCGCGCCGACCTCGGGCGACATCCGCTACGAGGGGCGGTCGCTCGCCGGGGTCAGCGTCGCCGAGCGGGTGAAGCGCGGCATCGCGCCGGTCCTGGAGGCACGGCGGCTGTTTCCGCGCATGACGGTTTACGAGAACCTCGAAATGGGCGCCTACACGCGCCACCGCGGCAGCGATTTCGCCGCCGATCTGGAGCGCGTCTTTGCGCTGTTCCCGCGGGTCAAGGAGCGCCTCAAGCAACTCGCCGGCACGTTGTCGGGCGGCGAGCAGCAGATGGTCGCGATCGGCCGTGCGCTGATGGCGCGGCCGCGGCTCCTGTGCATGGACGAGCCGTCGATGGGTCTCGCGCCGGTTTTTGTCGAGCAAGTCTTCGACATCGTTCAGGCGATCAACCGCCAGGGCACGACTGTGTTCATGGTCGAGCAGAACGCCAATATGGCGCTCGAAATCGCCCATCGCGCCTATGTCTTGCAGACGGGACAGGTCGTACTCAGCGGGCCGGCCGCCGAATTGCGCCGGAACCCGTCGATCCGCGAAGCCTATCTCGGCGAGATGAAGGTCGCATAGCACCGCGGCGCTTACCTCCGCGGCCTTTTGCCCATACCCGTGGCGGCCGGCGTCACGTTGGCAACGGCTTCACGGGCGCCGCACGCCGCAGCGCTACAAACTGCGCCGACCACAGGTTATCTTTTCGGCAATGCCGCCGGGCTATCATTTGGGGAATGAGGAGCACCGGCAGACCGGCGGCAGGCTCGCGACAAATGGGGTGAAAGGACGGTCGATGCGGCCATGGATGATTGCCGCGGCGGGCGCGTTGGTCGGCGTTCTAGCGGCGGCGGCAACGATGTGGCTGGCGCGCGACGCATTGTCCGCGGGCGGCTGGATGATGCTGGTGCCGGCGGCAGGGCCGCAGGCGGCACTCGTCTTTCTCGTGGCATGCGCCGCGGTGGCGCTGCTGGCGACGACTTGTGTCGCGATGTTCGATCTCGCCCGCGTCCGTTTGCGCCTCGATGAGAACGGCGCATCCTCGCCCCGCCAGTGGGTCGCCGCGTTCGCCGGCACCAGCCTCGCACGCCTGGCCGACCGCCTGCTCGATTTGGCCCCCGAGGATGGCCCGGCGGTTTCCGCCGGCCTTGTGCTGCAAAGCCGTTTTGTGCCGGAGGAGGGGCGGCGCGAGGCGGTCCGCCATTACCGCGATCAGCTGGTACGCGCGCAGTTCGCCAGCGCGCTGGCGCTGCTTGTCGTCATCGCCGGGCTGGGTCTGGCGCAGGAATTTGCGCGGATGACGCTGCTCGGGTTTGTCGTTCCGGCGCGCCCGGCCGTGGCGGCGATCGCGGTCCTCGTCTTTGTCGCCGTCTGCGCGCGGGTCGCCGTGGCGGCAATGGTCGAGCCGCTGATCGACGCGATCATGCGGTTGCCGCGGCCGCACCTCGAAATGCGGCTGGTCGAGACGTTGCCGGCGCTCGTCGAGCGCGCCGAGCTCCGCCGGGGCGCGCCATCGCCCGCCGCCAACCCGGTGTTGGATCGGCTCGCGATGGCGCTCGAAGAAGGCCGGGACAGCCTCAACGATGCGATCGTCCGGTTATCGGCGAGTGCCGCGACGCTGGCTCAGACGGCGCGGTCGATTGCCGAACGCGGCAGCGATGCCGGCGAGGGCGCCGCGATCGGGCAACTGCGTGAGGCGATCGCCG
>JASIAN010000203.1 GCA_030042035.1 Alphaproteobacteria bacterium
GACCGCGGCAAGGGCGACAGGGAGGTGTCTTCCGGCCATCGGGCCTATTTCGCTACCATCACGTCGGACGCTTTGATGACCGCGATCGCGTCGTCGCCGACTGCTAGCCCAAGTTCGTCAATCGCCTCATTGGTGATCGACGACGTGACGATCACACCGTGGCCGATATCGATTCGCACATGCCCGGTTGTCGCGCCGCGCCGCACGCCGACAACCTTGCCTTTCAACTGGTTCCGCGCGCTGAGTTTCATGGCCGCGCTCCTGCGCTGCGTCATATACCGTTGAAATTAACGCTACAGCGGTCCCGGCGTCCAGTGATGCGCAAAATGGCCAGAAGCCAGCGGATTGCGCATCGCGCGAGGCGCATCGTGACGATATAACGCGAGACGACGGGAGGAGCCGCTGTGACACCCGGGGAGCGTCGCGACAGAGACGCCGCTTTGAAGCCTGCGGCGAGACTGACCGTACGCATCGATTTCGCCGGCGGACGTGCCATCGGACCCGGTAAGATCAAGCTGCTCGAGCTGATCGATGCGATCGGCTCGATTTCGGCAGCCGGGCGGCGCATGGGCATGTCCTATCGCCGCGCTTGGCTGCTGGTCGACAGCCTCAACCGCTGCTTTCGCGAGCCGCTGGTCGCAGCCCATCACGGCGGCGCGCACGGCGGCGGCGCTCATCTGACCGAGGCGGGTGTCGCCGTCATCCGCCACTACCGCGCGGTCGAGGCGGCTGCACATGCCGCCGGCGCACCGCACCTCGATGCCCTTGGGGCCGCCCTCGCCAACCTCGC
Organism: Alphaproteobacteria bacterium; assembly: GCA_030042035.1. Taxonomy (GTDB): domain Bacteria; phylum Pseudomonadota; class Alphaproteobacteria; order ATCC43930; family CGMCC-115725; genus DATARH01. Next base: position 791 of record JASIAN010000203.1, read on the forward strand.
GCCGGGCTCCGCTGACGATCTGAAGGATGAGGTCGCCGAGCCGGCCCTCCGGCAGGCCGGTCACCTACCGGCGGTCGGCGCCGGCAAGAAGCGAAACCCGTAACGGGTAAAGATGGTTCGCGCTGCAGGCGATGTCAGAAACGCCATGCAGCGCGCGGCATCCGGGTTCGAGCTGCGCGCGAGGATCGCGGCGGGATACACGATGGGCGGGCGGGTGTCGGCCGGGAAGACCCCAATGCCGGCATCATCGTCGGATCGCACATCGCCAGCCGGCCGGTGCCGGGCAGTTTGGCGGTCGAAAAGCTCGGCTTGATGCGCGCCGCGATCGGCGCATGCCTCGCTCGATCTGCTTTACGAGCGCCGGGCTCGGACCATAAACGAGGGTCGTCCCGGTTTTATATTCTCTGCTATATAGCGCAGCAGTCGCATCGAGCGCATTCTTCAGCGTCACTGCGGCGATGACCACGAGATTGCCGGCGACCGCGATAGCCGGCACCGTCGCGACGGAAAAAGGCGATGGCGCACGCCATCATAAGGCCTCGCGCCGGCGTGACCATGAGGGGCTTCCGAACGCTGTTTCCGTATGCCTTCGCCGCCGGCCGCACGGCCCGGTCGCATCATCGACAGCGCGCATCCACTTTACTCCACCGTCATATCTGATCAAATATATCACTCAGCGAGCGAGGTTGGGAGGGACCGATGTCGGCTACACTGGCGGTTGGAGTGATCTCCGCACGCTTTGCCGGTCGGGGCGGAAAAGAGACAGGCGACGGTGCCCGTCGATCGCCTCGGTTGACGGCCGTCATGGTCGCCCTTCTCGCGTCCTTGGGCCTGGCGCTGTCGGCGCCGGCGCAGGCGGCCGGCACGGTCAATGTGCTCTATGCCGGGTCGCTCGTGAACCTGATGGAGCGCAGTATCGGCCCGGCCTTCGACCAGGCGAGCGCTGATCATTTCCAGGGCTATGCCGGCGGCTCGAAATTGCTTGCCAACCAGATCGAAGGCAAGCTGCGGCGCGCCGACGTGTTCATCAGCGCAGTACCTGCCGTCAACCAAAGCCTGATGGGCGCAGCCAACGGCAACTGGGTCAGCTGGTACATCGGCTTTGCGCATTCGCCGCTGGTCATCGGCTACAACCCGAACAGCCGTTTTGCCGCCGACTTCAAGGCGAAGCCGTGGTACGAGGTGCTGCAGGAGCCAGGCATCAGGATCGGCCGCACCGACGCCAAACTCGACCCGAAAGGGGCGCTGACCGTCGCTCTGATGGACAAGGCGCAGACCTTCTACAAGAGTCCCGGTCTGGCACAGCGCGTCCTCGGCGCAGCCGAAAACTCGACGCAGGTACTACCCGAAGAGGAATTGATCGGCCGGCTGCAATCGGGGCAGATCGATGTCGGCTTTTTCTATTCGACCGAAACCGCCGACGCGAAAATCCCGGCCATCGTCCTGCCGGCCGAAATCACGCCCAAGGCCGTCTATACGGTCACGATCGTGCACGGCGCCCCCAATCCGGAGGGCGGCGAGCGCTTCATTGCATACCTGCTCGGGGCGCAGGGGCGTGACCTGATGACCGAGCACGGGCTCGCCATCGATACGCCGGCGCTGACTGGCGCCGCCTCGGCACTGCCGCCCGGCCTCCGTACAATCGTTGCTCAGACCAAGTGAGCCGGCGCATCGCGGCGCCGCTGCCGTGGCTTGCGGGGCTGCTGGCGCTCTACCTGGCCGCCCCGCTCTTCGCCGGCATCCGCCAGGCAATCAACGCCGACTGGCATTCGGTCGATGTCGGTACATTGGCGCGCGCCTGCGCGATCTCGCTCGCCAGCGCGACAACGGCGACCGCGATCATCGCGGTGTGCGGCATCCCGCTCGGCTATCTGCTGGCGCGGCTGCCGAGCCGCGCGATGGCAGCGCTTGGCTTCATCGTCCAGATGCCGCTCGCGCTGCCGCCGCTGACCAGCGGCATCCTGCTGCTCTTTCTCGTCGGCTACGCGGCGCCGCTCGGCCGGCTCACCGGCGGCGCGCTGACCGACTCGTTTCTCGGGATTGTGCTCGCGGAGGTGTTCGTCGCCGCGCCGTTCCTAATCATCGCCGCGCGCTCGGCCTTCGCGGCAATGGACCCGGTCCTCGAAGGGGTGGCGGCGACATTGGGTCACCGGCCGCTCGCGATTTTTGTGCGCGTCTGCCTGCCGATCGCGTGGCCGGCCATTCTCTCGGGCCTGCTGCTTGCCTGGCTGCGCGCGTTTGGCGAATTCGGGGCGACGGTCATGGTCGCCTATCACCCCTATTCGCTGCCGGTCTACACCTATGTCGCGTTCGGCGCCCAGGGCCTGCCCGCGATGCTGCCGATCCTGCTGCCGACTCTGGTGCTGGCGGTGCTGGTGTTGGCGGCAAGCGGGGTCCCGAGCCGCCGCCGCTCGATTGCCCGACAACCGCGATCGGCCCGGCAGGCAGACGCGATACGCCCGATCGTTGTTCCGGATACGATCGCCACAGCCGCCGAGCCGCTTTCGCTCGAATTGCGGCTCGAACGGCGCATTGGCGATTTCCACCTCGACCTCGCCTGGTCGGCGCAGTCCTCCCGGCTCGCGATCCTCGGCCCGTCAGGTTCGGGAAAATCGCTTACCTTGCGGCTTATTGCCGGGATCGAGCGGGCCGACCGGGCGACGATCGGCGTCGGCAGCACGGACTTGGCGTTGCTATCACCGGCGTTGCGCAAGATCGCCTATGTTCCGCAGAATTACGGCCTGTTTCCGCATTTGACGGTGGCAGAGCAGGTGCGCTTTTCGTCCGGCGCGATGCCGGATGCGGCGCGGCTCTGGATCGAGCGCCTCGGCCTCGCCGGCCTCGAAGACCGCTATCCTGCCGAATTGTCGCTCGGCCAGCAGCAGCGCGTCGCGCTGGCGCGCGCGCTGGCGCGTCCCTCGCGGCTCGTCCTGCTCGACGAGCCGTTCTCGGCACTCGATGCCCCGCTGCGCGGGCGCCTGCGCCAGGAGATGCTGACCTTGCAGCGCGAGCTCGGCGCCGCGACGATCCTCGTCACCCATGACCCCGAGGAAGCTGCGCTGCTCGCCGACGAACTCCTCGTCATCGCCGACGGCAGGGCGCTACAGGCGGGCGCGACAGCGGGTGTGTTCGCGCGGCCAGCGAACCTCGCCGTAGCGCAGTTGCTCGGGGTCGACCAGGCGATCGACGGTACTATGCTGGGGAACGGCAAAATTGCACTCGGCGGCGGCCGCTCGCTGAGGGTTGCCGGTCCGCCGCTGCGGCCCGGAACGCCGATCGGCTGGAGCGCTCGGCCTGGCGGCGTCCACCTTGCCGCGAACGGGGCGTATTGCGGCTGTGTCGAGAGCCTGCTTGCCGCCGGCATAGGCCGCTACCTCGTTGTTCGCGTCGGCGGGTCGCGTATCAAAGTCCTTGCGAATGGCGACAATTTTGCGGTCGGCGCGCCCTGCCGGCTCGACATTGACCCCGCCGCAGTGCAGATCTGGCCGCGATAGGGACGAGATTCTCGCTGTGTCTCGACCCACCAGCGATAAATTTCAACAAATGTACCAACGAGCAGCACTTGCTGCACATCGATGTCGCCTTACCGTCTGAATTCAGAGAGGCAGCACCATGGTCCGCGAGAACGAAATCCGAGAGGCTGAAGTCGCTGTTGAGATGCCGCCAACAACGGATGCTGGCCTGATCTTCATTGGGCGCATCTACACCCCCTGGACCTCACGGATGGAAACGCCGCGACAGGGCCGGACCGACGGGCCGGTCTGCCGCATCGAGATCTTCGAGCCATGGGTGGCGGCGCTCGACAGCTTGGGCCAATTTGAGCGCATCGAGGTGTTGTATTGGCTGCACCTGTCGCGGCGCGATCTGGTCATGCAGAGTCCGGCAAATGATGGGACCGCGCGCGGTACGTTCTCTCTCCGGTCGCCTGCGCGACCCAACCCGATCGGTACTTCGATCGCTCAACTTGTCGGCGTCGAGGGCTCGGTTGTGACGGTACGCGGCCTTGATTGCCTGAATGGGACGCCGTTGCTCGACCTCAAGCCGGATCGAGGCTTATTTACGCCGATCGCACCATCCCAACCGGGCGATTTCCAAGTGGGTGACCCGTAGGAAGGGTCCGCTCTGCATCGAACCCATGGTGCGCGGGCTGCGCAAGTGCGTATGTCCGCTTCGACGCGTCTCATCCATTGCGATTTGTTCCAGCGAAGGTTTCCTGTCGAACCGACGGTAGCCAAGATGACAAATGCGGATTCGCCGCAAGATCGGGGTATAACGCCGGCCGGTGCCAGCTCGCCGAAAGGACCAATTATGGCATGGACCCGTTTGCGGCCGCGGTCGAACCGCTCTTCGTGCGGTACCGCGTCGATCTCTGGCGTCCGAGGCGGGTTCCCACCCCTTGCTTGCCCCAGGCGGAACGAAATGCTCCGGCATCCGCACGGCGGCAGAAGAAGCACGGGCGGGACCGCCATCATTCGCGCATCGCACCGGCGAGGATGATCGCCTCGGACCAGGATGGGTCGCGGGCGGCGGCTGACTGTCAAAACGATCAACCGCCATTCCCCGGACTTAACGGTTCTTTATCGATGTTCCGGCAGCCTCGGGTCGGCGATGGATCCGGCTACCATCCGATCAAACCAAATGCAGTAGGCTATAGGCCATGACGACACCAACGAACATTGCCTCGACGAACTGGTCCGGGGCCGTCCTGTCGGCTGCCCCGGGCGAAAGTTTCAGCACGATCTCGGCCCAGTGGGTGGTGCCGAACGTCTCGCAGGTGCCGATCGCAGGTGTCACGATCTCTGATGCCGCCGAGTGGGTCGGAATCGACGGTTACAATTCCGCGGACGTGTGTCAGGCAGGGATTCTGGAGACAGTGCAGACATCCCTCAACGGTCACACGACGATCGGTTGTTCGGCATTTGACGAATGGTATCCGGCCGGGGGCAACATCATCCCGCTTTCATCCTTGCTGGTAAATCCGGGCGATACGATAAAAGTCACGGTCAACACGAGTGGCGCTGGCGCGACCCAGGCCTCCTTCATCTTCGACGA
>JASIAN010000002.1 GCA_030042035.1 Alphaproteobacteria bacterium
CAGCCCTGATCGTCGGACATCGCTGCCTCACTCCGCCGCGATCGCAGGCGCGTCTTCGGCCGCCGTTGTGAAGTAGCGGCGGCCGCTGGCGCGCTGGTTTTCGTAGATCGATCCCTGGTGCTCGGCTGGCGGCAACGGCAGCCGCACCGGCACCGCGGCGAGGCGCGGCTCGAGCGTCGGCCGGCCGGCGAGCAGCAGGTCGTCGAACTTTTCAGTGCCGTCCTTGAAGCCGAGGAGCGGCCAGGCATCGGCAGCGCGGTACTGGAACAGCAGAAAGCGCCGCTCGCGCCCGGAAAAGTTGGTCGCCGAGCCGTGCACAAGACGCACGTGATGCACCGTGATCGAGCCGGCACGGCCGAGGCAGGGCACCGCGCGCGACAGGCCGATATCGCCGCCCTCGTCGGCGAAACGCGCCGGGTCAATAGCGCCGCAAAATCGGCCATTCGGCCCGTGATGGTCGAAGATGGGCCCCTTGTGGCTGCCCGGCACAACGAGCATCGGGCCGTTTTCGAGATCGACATCATCGAGCATGATGCCGACCGCCGCGAGGTCATCATTCGTGTGGGGGTAGAACGCCCAGTCCTGATGCCATTCGACGGGCGCACCGTAGCCGGCGGATTTCATGTTGAGCTTGCCGGTGTCAAACCGCACGCCGCCCCACAGATCTCCGAGGATTTCGACGACCCGGGCGTTGCGGCTGGCGCGAAAATAGGCCGGGTGAATGAGATGCGGCGCCTTCAGCCGGCGCACCCGCGGCGCTTGCGCCGTGTGCGAGTCTTCGAGGTCGTAAATGTCGTCATTGGCGGTGACCCGTGCCGCCCCGGCGACAAATTCGTCGGTGACCCGCCGCAATTCGGCGATCTCGTCAGCCGAGAACACATCCGGGATGACGATGACCCCGTCCCGCTCATATTGCGTGCGCTGCGCATCGGACAGCATGGCTGCTCCCCCGCCTGATTGCTTCGTTCATTGCTGAGCCGCGGGGAGAGCCTTGTCAATCCTCCTGATCGGGTTGCTCGGGCCCGCATAATAACCCTGCTGCGATGCCCAATCTTGACGCCCCGGCGGATCGATTGATAGGGGCATCGCCGCCGCCGGCGCGTCGCAACGGCAGCTTTGACCGCTGTCCGCGAGTTGACGCTGCGCGGCGGCATTCCTAGATTTTGCGGACGCGAGGGTTGGACGATACACGAGTATGATGCGGCAATCCGATCGCGCCCCTGCCGAGCATGGCGAGGACAGAAGAGCCGGTGCGCCCATGGTTCAATCGTCGCTGCCGTCGCCGTTTACCGAGCTGAACGAGCGCAGCCGCGAGATTTTTCGCCTGATCGTCGACGGCTATGTGCAAACCGGCGAGCCGATTGGCTCGCGCACGCTGTCGCGCCTGTTGTCGCAGAACCTGTCGCCGGCGACGATCCGCAACGTGATGGCCGACCTCGAAGAGGCGGGGCTGCTTTATGCGCCCCATACCTCGGCCGGGCGGCTGCCGACCGAAGCGGGGCTGCGCCTGTTTGTCCACGGCTTTCTCGAGCTCGGCAATCTCGGCGAGGACGAGCGGCAGAACATCGAGGCGCTGTGCCGGGCGCGCGGCAAAAGCCTGGCGCAGGCGCTGGAAGAGGCAACCTCGGCGCTGTCGGGCCTGTCGCACTGCGCCGGCGTCGTCGTCGTGCCGAAGCAGGAGCGCCCGCTCAAGCACATCGAGTTTGTCCACCTGGGGCCGGGCCGCGCGCTGGTCGTGCTCGTCACCGAAGACGGGCTTGTCGAGAACCGGGTCATCGAGGTGCCGCTCGGACTGCCGCCCGCGACGCTGGTGTCGGCCAGCAACTACCTCAATGCTCGCCTCGTCGGCCGCACGATCGAGGAAGCGCGCGCGGAGATCGAGGAGGAGACCGGCTCGCAGCGAGCGCAGCTCGACGAATTGACCTCGCGCGTCGTCGCGAGCGGCATCGCCGGCTGGGCCGGCGGCGAGGGCGAAAGCGCGCTTATCGTGCGCGGCCAAGCCAATCTCCTGGAAGACGTGACGGCGCTTGCCGATCTCGAGCGCCTGCGCGCGCTGTTCGAGATGCTGGAGACCAAGGAGACCGTGCTGCGCCTGCTCGATGCCAGCCGGCAGGCCGACGGCGTCCAGATTTTCATCGGCGCCGAAAGTCACCTGTTCGGCGTCGCCGGGTGTTCGGTTATCATCGCGCCGTATCAGAACAGCCGCGAGCAGATCGTCGGCGCGATCGGTGTGATCGGCCCAACCCGGATCAATTATGCCCGCATCATTCCGATGGTGGATTACACCGCCAAGGTGATCGGCCGAATTATGGGATAAGGAGCATGATCGAGGATAAGGACGAGGGGCCGGCTGTCGGCCCCGCGGCGGCCAACGACCCGGGCGAGGGCGCGGCCGGCGATGTGCCGGACGAGGGCCTGGCGGCGGCGCCCGAGGAGCGCCTCGCCGCGGTCGAAAGTGAACTCGCCGACACCAAGGACCGCCTGCTGCGCGCGCTCGCCGAAACCGAGAACGTCCGCCGCCGCTTGCAGCGCGAGCGCGACGACGCGCAAAAATACGCGATGGCCAATTTCGCCAAGGACCTGTTGTCGGCGGTCGACAATCTGCGGCGCGCGCTCGACGCGATGCCGGAAAACGAAGTGACCGACGGCAAGGCCCGCAGCCTGCGCGACGGCGTTGCGGCGACCGAGCGCGAATTCCTGGCAGCCTTCGAGCGTCACGGTCTCCGCCGCATCAACCCGAAGGGCGAGCGGTTCGACCACAATTTCCATCAGGCGATTTTCGAAGCCGAGCGGCCCGACGTTCCGACCGGCACGATCGTTGAGGTGCTGCAGCCGGGCTATGTGCTGCACGATCGGCTGCTGCGACCGGCAATGGTCGGCGTGGCAAAAGGCGGCGCCAAAGCAGAGAGCGAAAACACGTCAGAGGGCGATGCTGCCGCCTGATCCGCCGGCGCCTCATCGCCCGGATCGGTGCAGCCGCATTCCTCGCGGTAAGACTGCGCTACTTTGTCAAGATCGGTCGCCGCGGCGTGCATGATCCTTGCGTAATAATTCGCCGGATCTGTCGGCGCGGCCTCGCGCAGGAACCGCGCAAGCTGGCGAATTGTTCGCATCTTCTTACGGCACGCGGCGTACATGGGATCGGCTGCTCCTTGTTGACGATGCCGATAATGCGGGAACGACGGGCGAGGAACGTTGATCTGGATCACCTCTTCTAGGGGGATGCTTTGAATTTAAATCAATTGTGAGTAACCGGTGGAACCGAGCGCAGCCGGGCTTCGAGACGGGCGAAGATCATATCCGCAAGGATCGCGAACAGTGCCGCCGGCACTGCCCCTTCGATGACATAGGGCAGTTTGTTGCCGGCCAGCCCGTCGAAAATCGGCGTACCGAGCGTTAACGCGCCGACCGTTGAGCCGATCGTCGCGGTGCCGATCGCGATCGTCACCGACACGCGCACGCCGGCAAGAATGGCCGGCGCGGCCAGCGGCAACTCGACCGCGGTGAGACGCTGCCAGGCCGACAGACCCATGCCGCTTGCGGCGTCGCGCACTGCCGCCGGCACGTTTTCGAGCCCGGCAATCGCATTCTCGATGATTGGCAACAGGCCGTAGAGAAACAGCGCGACGATCGTCGGCCGCGGCCCGAACCCCAAGGCCGGCACCGCGAGCGCCAGCACCGCGGCCGGCGGGAAGGTCTGGCCGATCGTCGCCAGCGCGTTGACGATCGACCGGAAATCGCGGCCCGCGGGGCGCGTCGCAAGCACCGCGAGGCTGACCCCCAGCAGGGTCGCCATGCTGGTCGCCGTCGCCACGATCCCGAGATGCGACAGCCACAACGAGAAGAAACTGGCGCGATCAAAGACCGCCGGGCGCACCGCCGGAAACGCCAGGCGAAACAGCGGCGACAGTGCCGGCATGCCGAACAGCAGCGCGAAAAACGACGCTGCAACCCACGGCAGCGGACTGAGGAACAGGCGGCGGCCCGGGCGGCTCAACGCACGAGATCGGCGAGCGCGATCGCGCCGAGCGGCCGACCGGCGCCATCGACCACCGGGAGCCGTTCGGCATGGCGCGCGATCATCGCGGCGAGGGCGTCGCGCAGCGAGGCATCGGCGGCGACGGGTTCGCCGTCGGCAGGCTCGCCGGGTCGCAGGCGATCGGCGACGCGGTGCAGCGCGAGCAGCCTGAGGCCGCCTGCCGTACCGCCGACGAACTCCGCGACAAAGGCGTTCGCCGGCCGTTCGAGGATTTGCAACGGCGCGCCCCACTGCACGAGCCGGCCGCGGTCGAGGATCGCGATGCCGCCCGCGAGCAGCAACGCCTCCTCGATGTCGTGCGTCACGAAGACGATCGTCTTGCGCGTCGCCTGCTGGATGCGCAATAGCTCGCTTTGCAAGGCGGCGCGGGTCGGCGGATCGACCGCCGCGAACGGCTCGTCCATCAGCAGCACATCGGGGTCGGCGGCAAGTGCGCGGGCGACGCCGACGCGCTGCTGCTCGCCGCCCGACAATTGGTGCGGGTATTTGTCGCGAAAGATTGCCGGGTCGAGCCGCAACAATTCGAGCAATTCGGTGACCCGATCGCGGACCCGCGAGCGCGGCCATTTCAACAGCCGCGGCACGGTCGCAATGTTGTCCTCGACCCGCCAGTGTGGGAACAGCCCGACCGACTGGATCGCATAGCCGATGCGTCGGCGCAGCGCTTCCGGCGGCACCGACCGCACGTCCTTCCCGCCAACCCGGATCCGGCCCGCATCGAACGCGACGAGCCGGTTGATCATGCGCAGAATCGTCGATTTGCCGCTCCCCGACGGCCCCAGCAAGACGCAGAACATCCCGTCCGGGATCGCCAGCGTCACGTCATCGACGACAAAGCGGCCGTCATAGGCTTTGCTGACCTGTTCGATCTCGATCATCGACCGAGCCGGCGCGCGGCCTGCGCCGCGACGATCTGCAACAGAAAATCGGCCGCCAGCGCCAGCCCGATCGCCGGCAGGGCCCCGAGCAGCACAAGACCCGTCGCATATTGCCCGAGCCCGGCAAATACAAAGCTGCCGAGCCCGCCGGCGCCGATCAGCGCCGCGACGACGGCCAGCCCGATCGCCTGCACGACGACGATGCGCAGCCCGGCCAACAGCAAGGGCAGCGCCAGCGGCAATTCGATGCGCCACAGCAGTTGCCGCCGCGTCATGCCCATGCCGCGCGCCGCCTCGATCGCCGCCGGGTCGACCCCCGCAACGCCGGCAACGGCGTTGCGCACGACCGGCAGCAGCGCATAGAGCACCAGCGCGATGACGGCCGGCGCCAAACCGATACCGCCGATGCCGAGCGTCGCCAGCGCCGGCCATGCCGCCGCCAGCGCCGACAGCGGCGCCAGCAGAAGGCCGAACAGCGCGATCGACGGGATCGTCTGCAACAGGTTCAAGACCACGAATAGCGGCCCTTGCCAGCGCGGCCGGTGCGCTGCGGCGACGCCGAGCGGCACGCCGATCGCCAGCGCCGGCCCAACCGCGGCCGCGACCAGCACGATGTGGCGAATGAGCGCCGTCGCAAATTCCTGCCGGTGGGCGCTGTACTCGTGCGCCAGCGATAGCGCGTCGAAGAGGCCGCCCCGCGCCATCAGCAGGACCCCTGCCGCGAGCGCCGCAGCGACGGCAAACCGCTCGCCCGCACCGGCGCGCGCCCGTTGCAATCCGTCAATGACGGCGAGCGCGGCGGCGCCGAACATCACCCAGAACGCCGCGCCGAGCGACACCCGCGCCAACGGCGGCGCCCCGGCGGCCACGC
>JASIAN010000204.1 GCA_030042035.1 Alphaproteobacteria bacterium
TGCAGAGTGCTACCGTCGCTTCGACAGGCGCCGGCCGGCGACCGGCGCGAGAGGAGACGGCGATATGAAGGTCTCGTATTTTGAAAACGGGCGCTATACAGCCTCCGCCAATGTGCCGCGCGGCTGGCCGGTGGCGTCCTCGGCCTATGATCCCGACGCCGGCAAATCGTCGCACGCGCAGATGATCGAGCGGCTGCATTTTGTCGAGGATCTCGGCTTCGATTGGATCAGTCTATCGGAACACCATTATTCGCCGCGCATCCTGACCCCGTCGGTGACGGTCGCCGCGGCGAACATCGCGGGCCTCGTCAAGAACATCAAGATCGCGCTGCTGGGCCCGATCGTCGGCCACAGCAACCCCGTGCAGCTCGCCGAGGAGCTGGCGATGCTCGACACGATGGCCAACGGCCGCCTCGTTGTCGGCATGCTGCGCGGCACGACCAACGAGATGATCACCTACGACCTCAACCCGCGCGAAAGCCGCGAGCGCACCGACGAGGGCATGGAGCTGGTGCTGAAGGCGTGGACCGAGCCGCAGCCCTTCGGCTGGCAGGGCCGCTATTTCCAGTTCCGCACCGTATCGATCTGGCCGCGCCCGCTACAGCAGCCGTTCCCGCCGACCTATGCGCTTGGCACGACGGCCGAAGCCGGCGAATTCGCCGCCCGCAACCATGTCGGGCTCGGCGTGTCGTTCGCGCCGTTCGAGGTCATGGCCAAGGCGACGAATTACTACAAGCAGCGCTGCGAAGCCTATGGCTGGACACCGACGCCCGACCAGATCGTCTATCGGGCCAATATGCTGCTGGCCGAGACCGACGAAGAGGCGGAGACCGAGTTGCGCCGGCGCGAGGGCCAGCCGCCGTTTCCGGTCCGCGAGTCGCTGAAGGCGGCACTGCTCGACGCCGATCGGCGCAACATTGCCGGCGAAGCGAAGCCCGCCAATGTCGGCGGCGTACTGCCGACGACGTTTGTCGGCGGCCCCGACACGATCGTCAAGCAGGTGAAGCAGTGCAAGGAGGTCATGGGCGCCGGCGTCCTCGACCTGTTGCTGCAGCCGCCGGGCTCCGCCGATATCGACGCGCTGATGAGCACACTCGAGTTGTTTGGCAAGAAGGTCCTGCCGCGCATCCGCGAGATTTAAGCGATGACAGGTGTCCGTCGCCCCCGCGCAAGCGGGGGCCCAGGGGCCACCGCACCGGCATTTGCCCTGGGTTCTCGCTTTCGCGGGAATGACGGGGAAATAGCGTCATGAAACTCGTCTTTACCAGCGGCATCCGCACGCTGCCCGGCAGCGGGCAATCGCTCGCCGCGCTCTACCGCGACCACCTGGAAGAAGCGGTGTTGGCAGAGGAGCTCGGCTTCGATTGCGTGTGGGCGAGCGAGCACCATTTTGCGCCCGATGCGTGGAGCCCGGCGCCCTTTCCGTTTCTCGCTGCGGTCGCGGCCCGCACGAGGCGCGTGCGGCTCGGCACCTATGTGCTGCTGTTGCCGCTGCACAATCCGATCCGCATCGCCGAGGATGTCGCCGTGCTCGACAACCTGTCGGAGGGGCGCGTTGATCTCGGCGTCGGCGTCGGCTCGTCGCCGCGCGAATTCGCGACCTTCGGCGTACCGATCGAAAACCGGCTCGGCCGCACGTTCGAAGCGTTGCGCATCATCGAGCACTGCTTTGCCGGCGAGCGGTTCGACCATACCGGCAAATATTACGATTTCCCCGGCGTGCATATGACGACGACGCCGGTGCAGCGGCCGGGGCCGCCGATCCTCGTCGCCGCGATGGGCGAGCAGAGCGTGCGCTGGACCGCGCGGCGCGGCTATGGCATGGCGGCCGGAGCCGGGCGCGGCCATGCGCACTATATGGCCGCGTTGCGCGAATACGGCCACGACCCGGCGACGAAGACCATCGCCTCGGTGCCGCTGCGCGTACATGTCGCCGAGGCGCATGACAAAGCGTGGGACGAGGTCGAGCCTGGGCTGCATCAGGTGCTGCATTTCTACCGCACGCACGGTAACCCGGCGGCCGGCAGCCGCGGCCACAATGGCGAGCCGCTCGGGACGCTGCCGCCGGTCGGCGAATTCCGCCATGTGCCGCTGATCGGCCACGGCGGCCAGCCGTTTGCGATCGGCACGCCCGAAGAAGCGCTGCGGCTCCTTGAACCCTACCGCGGCCTGGGGCTTACGCATCTCTCGCTGAACCTGCACCAGCCGGGCCAGGACGCGGCCAGCGTGCGCCGCTCGATGCGCCTCTTCGCCCGCGAACTGATGGCGGAATTGAAGACGTGGTAAACTGAATTGCAGGGCGGGTTGAGCGCAGCGAAACCCGCCGTTCATGCATAGGCGATGGGTGTCGCAGACGCTCAACCCATCCTACCGAGTGGAGTGGCGGCGTGGCAGCAGCACAGTCGAGACCGGCGCCGGGATCGGCGTTTCGCGAGAATTTCGTCGAGGCCGACGGGTTTCGTATCCGCTATATGGCGGCGGGCGATGGGCCGCCGCTTGTCCACCTGCACGGCGCTGGTGGCCTCAGGCTGACGCACGCGCACGATCTCTTCGCGCAGAAATTCCGCGTCGTCGCGTTCGAGATGCCGGGCTTCGGCGCCTCCGCCGAGAACACCCGGACAAAGGACATGGCCGAGTTGGCGCTGACGATGGCGCGGGCGGCCGACGCGTTGCGGCTCGACCGCTTCAACCTGTGGGGCACCTCGTTCGGCGGCCGGGCGGCCGTGTGGCTTGCCATACAGCAGCCGGAGCGGCTGTCCGCGCTGGTGCTGGAAAGCCCGGCCGCCATCCTGCCGCCCGGCGCACGACCGGCGTCGGGCACGCCCGAAGAGATGGCGCGCCTCCTCTATGGCCATCCCGAGCGCATGCCGCCCATCGCGGCGCCCGATCCGGCGGTCGCAGCGAAGCAGCAGGCGCTGGTTCGCCGCCTCATAGGGCCGGGACGCGAATTGGAAGAGAAGATGGCGGGGATCAAAACCCCGACCCTCGTGCTGTTCGGCACGCTCGACCGCATGATCCCTTGCGAGATGGGACGCCGCTACAAGGAATTGATCACCGAAAACTGCCAGCTCGTGCTGGTCTACGATGCCGGCCACACGATCGCCGCCGAGCGGCCGGAAGCCTTCGTCGAGGTTGTCGGCGATTTCCTCGAACGGCACGAAGCCTTCGTGATCAGCCGCACCGAGACCGAGCTGTTCCCGTAGCGAACGAACTGAGGCGCGCCGAAGCAACCGGCGCCGCGCGATCCCGTGGCCGGAAAGCCGGGTGGCGCGTTGCGCTCAACCTGCAGGCTGATGGGCCTCTCGACGCATCGGGATCACTCCCGATAACGCGACAATTTTAACGGTGTAGAAAGCGAGTTTTTGTTAGGCATGACGCCCGGTCGGCAACCGACCGGAACTGTTGTGGCGGATCCGACGGCGGCAACTGATCAGGGTATCTCGAGTCCTGAATGTCACCCAGTAACACGAGAGCATTCATCGCGCGATGAGACGAGTCCTTTTGGTTGGCGCGGGGTTCATTTCGCGAATTCATGCCGAGGTATTGCATTCCCTGCCCGGCATACAGCTCGCCGGGGTCGTCGACCACGACAGCAATGCCGCGGCAGCGCTAGCGCAGCGTTGGTCCATTCCTCGCGTCTTTCCGTCGCTTGATCGCGCGCTCGCCGCGGGCGACATTGATTGCGCGCACGTATTGACTCCGCCCGGCACCCATGCCGCCGCTGCTGTGCCGATCCTGCGGGCGCGCATCCCGGTGCTCAGCGAAAAGCCGTTGGCCGCCTCCGGCGCGGAATGCCGGCTGCTGCTGACGACGGCCGCCGACGCCGGTGTCGCGCTCGGCATCAATCAGAATTTCGTCTATCACCCGGCCTTTGTTCGATTGCGGCGGTGCATTGCCGAGCGCCAGCTCGGGCGCCCGACGTTCATCTCCAGCCTATTCAACCTGCCGCTGCAACAGCTGCAGGCCCACCAGTTCGGGCATTGGATGTTCGCGGAACCAGGCAACATCCTGCTCGAACAGGCGGTGCATCCGCTGTCGCAGATCGTCGCGCTTGCCGGGCGGGTCGAACATTCGGCCGCGCTCGCCGAGCCGCCGCGCGAAATCTCGCCCGGAGTGCCGCTCTACAGGTCGCTGAGCGTCGCGTTGCGCTGCGAGCAGATGCCGGCGCAAATGCGCGTCGCGGTCGGACAAAGCTTTCCGTTCTGGCAGCTCGCCGTGACCTGCGACGACGGCGTCGCCGTCGCCGATATGCAAAACAACCGTTTTTTCACGTATCGGCAGACGCGCTGGCTGCCGTTTATCGACAACACCCTGTCCGGCGCACGCACGGCTGGTACGATGTTGCGCGAGAGCGTTGCCGCGACCGCTGACTACATACTCTCGACGAGCAAGATCAAGCCGAACACTGACAGTTTCTTCCAAAGCATGAAAGGCAGCATTGGCGCTTTTCATGATGCGCTCGACGGCGGCCGGTCGCCGCTGCTCGACGGCAGCTTCGGCGCCCACCTCGTCGCCGTCTGCGAGGACATCGCGAAAGCGGCGTTCGCTCCGTCGCGGCGGCCGGCACCACGCCCGCCGGCCGGCGATTATGAGGTGGCCGCGCTGGGCGGCACCGGCTTTATCGGTACCCATCTCGTCACGCGCCTCATCGCGGAGGGCCGCCGCGTCGGGGTCATGGCCCGCAATATCCGTAATCTGCCGGCGGCCTTCTTCGATCCCCGCGTCGTTGTCATGCCGGGCGACGTCCGCAGCAAGGCCGATGTCGAGCGGGCAGTCGGCGACGCACGCTGGGTCGTCAATCTTGCCCATGGCGGCGGCGGCCGAACCGGCGACGAAGTTCGTGCCAACATGGTCGGCGGCGCCGAGACCGTCGCACGGATATGCCTCGCCCGTGGCGTCGACCGTCTCGTCCATGTCGGGTCGATCGCGGGACTGTATCTCGGGCCGCAAAGGGCGCCGATCACCGGCGCGACGCCGCCGGACCCGCTATCCGATCGGCGCAATGCCTATTCGCGCGGCAAGGCCGATTGCGATCGTCTGCTGTCAGCCCTGCATCGAGACGAGGGGCTGCCGGTCTGCATCCTGCGTCCGGGCATCGTCGTCGGAGAGGGCGGATTGGCCTTCCACAGCGGCCTCGGCTTTTTCAACAACGAGCAGCATTGTCTCGGCTGGAATGCGGGCCGCAACCCGTTGCCGTTTGTGCTGGCGGAAGATGTGGCGGCGGCGATCTGGCGGGCATGCATCGCCCCCGACGTGACCGGACGCGCCTACAACCTGGTCGGCGATGTGCGCCTCACCGCCCGAGAATACATTGCGGAATTGGCGCGCGCACTGGAACGCCCGCTGCGCTTCCATCCGAAGCATGCCACCCTGTTCTGGTCGCAGGAACTGGCGAAATGGGCCGTCAAGTGGCTTATCGGGCGCCGCTCGGGACCGGCGCCGGCGCGGCGCGATTTTTTGTCGTGGGGATTGATGGCGCAATTTGATTGCAGTGACGTCAAGAAAGATTTGGGGTGGCGACCGGCCGCCGATCGCGAATATTTTATGGATCGCGGCATCCGCGTTTATCGCGATCAATGACGCAACTGGTCCGCACCCTCCTTCATGTCTTCAGCACGCTCGAAATCGGCGGGCCGCAGATACGGTTTGCCCAGCTCGCGAATCATTTTGGCCGCAAGTACCGCCATGTGATCCTTGCGATGGACGGCGTGACGGATGCCTTGGCCCTGATCGCCGACGATGTCGATGTTCAACTGATCGAAGCACCGGTGCGCCGGGGCCATGGCGTCGGCGCCGCCGTCGAAAATGTGCGGCGGTTCCATGGCATTTTGCGCGCCATCCGGCCCGAACTGCTCATAACGGCGAATTGGGGAGCGATGGAGTGGGCGCTGGCCAACCTCGAACGCCGGGTCGCGCATCTGCATCTCGAAGACGGGTTCGGCCCGGACGAGGCGTTCCGTCAAATCCCGCGACGGGTGTGGGCGCGCCGCCTGCTGTTGCGGCGCAGCGCCGTGTTGGTGCCGTCGCAGACCTTGTATCGCATCGCCCGCGATACCTGGCGCCTGCCCGAACGACGCCTGCTCTATGTCCCGAACGGCGTCGATTGCGATCGCTTCGGCATCCCTTACGACCGCGAATTTGCCGCTGCCGTCGGCATCCGGGCCGGCATCCCGGTCATCGGCACCGTGGCGGGACTGCGATCCGAAAAAAATCTCGGCCGTCTGCTCGACGCCTTTGCGCTGATTGCGCGCGAGCGTGCGATGCAGCTCGTCATCGTCGGCGACGGGCCCGAACGCGGCGAACTCACTGCGCGGGCGGAGCGGCTGGGCGTGCAACAGAGCGTCATCATGACCGGCGCGTGCGCCGCGCCGGAGCGGCTGCTGCCGCGCTTCGACGTCTACGCGGTATCGTCAGACACCGAGCAGATGCCGCTTTCGGTGCTGGAGGCGCTGGCGGCCGCCCGCCCGCTGGCGGCGACCGATGTCGGCGATATTCGCGCGATGGTCGACCCGGAAAATCATCCCTTTCTCGTCGCGCGCGATACGGTGGCGTTGGCCGGCGCGATGCGCGCCTTGATCGAAAAGCCGGACGCGGCCGCCGCTATCGGCGCGGCCAACGCCCGGCGCGCCCGCATGGTCTTCGACAAGCGGTTCATGTTCGCGGCGTATGAGCGGCTCTTCGACGGGCAGCTGCCGGACCGCCAATCATGGGACCAGTCGCCCGCGCACGCTCACGTCCCGGGCGGCAGCAGCTCGAACACCGGGTAGCGCGGCGCGAGGTCCCTGAAGGCGGCGGCCGGCGAGCCCTTCGCCACCGGGAAAAAGCGCTGCACCTCGGCGGCGAAGCGGTCGAGATAGGCTTTGAGGATCGCCGGCCGCTCCGCCGCTCCAACCTCGCGCACCGCGCAGCGTTCGCGCCGTCCCGCTCGCACCAGCGCGACCTCGCCGGCGCTGCGGGCATTGCGTACCCAGTTGGTTTCGCCGCGGGCCGAGACGAGAAAGCGCCGCCCGGCCATCTCCAGCACGTCAACCGGCAGCGAGATGGTGCGGCCGCTTCTTCGCCCCCGCACCTCCAGTACCCAGAAATGCCCGCGCACCAGGCCGAACCGCACGAGCGCCGCGAGCACGCGGCCGAATGCGCGCTCCACGCCGGTCGGCCTCAGATAGCGCGCCGCATCCGCCGGCATCGCCACGGTCCCTCGCACGCATCGCGCCGTGACGATACGGTCGGCGGCGACCGGCGCCAAGCGCGATTGCCGGGGTTGCACGATGGACACGGACCACCGCGACGATCCCGCGCCCGCGGCGACGCGCCCCTGCGCGACTGGTATATATCGCTTCGCTCGATGGAGCTTGAGGATGACGGCATCGCGCTATACGGCAACGGACGGGCCGCGTTCGCTGGCCGCAACCGCCTGGGCGGCGCGCGGCACCGTCCCGTGACCCGTTCCGGAGGAAGAGGGTGCAGCATGCTGCGACGGATCGGCCTCATTTGCCTCGCGCTCTTCGTCATCGCCGGCATCGCTCGGCCGGCCGCGGCACAGAGCGGGAAAATCCTCGTCTTTGCCGCCGCAAGCCTGAAGGACGCGCTCGATGCGATCGACGGGAAATGGCATGCCGAGACCGGCAAGCCGGCCGCCGTCGTGTCCTACGCCGCATCCTCGACGCTGGCGAAGCAGATTGAGGAGGGTGCGCCGGCCGACATCTTCATATCGGCCGATCTCAGATGGATGGATTACCTGCAACAGCGCGGCCTCATTCAACCCAAGACGCGCACCGATCTGCTCGGCAACCGGCTCGTGCTGATCGCGCCGGTCAACAGCCCGATCGGCACTGCGGTTCATGTGACGCTCGCAGTCGGCGTTCCGCTTGCCGGGCTGCTTCACGGCGGGCGGCTGGCGATGGCCGACCCGCGCGCTGTGCCGGCCGGCATCTATGGCAAGGACGCGTTGACCGCGCTCGGGCTCTGGTCGAGCGTCGCCGGCCGCATCGCCGCCGCCCAGGACGTGCGCGCCGCGCTCACGCTCGTCGCGCGCGGCGAAGCACCGCTGGGCATCGTCTACCAGACCGATGCGGCGATCGAGCCGGCGGTCAAGATCGTCGCGACGTTTCCATCGGGCACGACGCCGCCGATCGTCTATCCGATCGCGTTGACCAAGACGGCGCGGTCCGGCGCCGCCCGCTTCGAACAGTACCTGCGCGGCCCGGCCGCCGCCGCGATCTTCGAGGCGCAGGGCTTCGGCGTGCTCGGCCGCGCCCGGTGAGCGGGTTCTTCGCGCTGACGCCGGAAGAAGTCGGGGCGATCGATCTATCGCTGCGCGTCGCGTTTTGGGCGACGGTGTGCAGCCTGCCGCTCGGCATCGCGGTCGCGCTCCTGCTGGCGCGCGGGCAACGCTTCTGGGGCCGCTCGGTCGTGAACGCGGTCGTGCACCTGCCGCTCGTCCTGCCGCCGGTCGTGACCGGCTACATTCTCTTGCTGCTGTTCGGCCGCATGGGACCAATCGGCCATTTCCTTGCGCAGAGCCTCGGCATTGTCTTCGCGTTTCGCTGGACCGGAGCGGCCCTCGCCTGCGCGATCATGGGATTTCCGCTGATGGTGCGTTCGATCCGGCTGTCGTTCGACACGATCGACCGCCGCCTCGAAGCCGCCGCCGGCACGCTCGGCGCCAGCCCGTTCTGGATTTTCGTTACGGTGACGCTGCCGCTCGCGCTGCCGGGCATCCTCGCCGGCATCGTGCTGTCGTACGCGCGCGCGATGGGTGAATTCGGCGCGACGATCACCTTTGTCTCGAACATTCCGGGCGAAACGGAGACCCTGCCGTTGGCGATCTATACGCTTATCCAGGTGCCGGGCGGCGACGCGGCGGCCTTTCGCCTGACGCTCGTATCGATCGCGATTTCATTCCTCGCGCTGTTTCTGTCCGAAGTCTTGATCGAACGCGCCACCCGCCGGGCTCTCGGGCTGTGACGTGCTGAGTGTTCGGGTTCAACATCGGTTTGGCGGTTTCACGCTCGACGCGGCATTCGAGGCCGCGGGCGGGCTTGTCGCACTGTTCGGCCGCTCGGGCGCCGGCAAGACCTCGCTCATCAACGCGATCGCCGGCCTGTTGCGCCCCGAGCGCGGCCGCATCGCAATCGACGACATCGTATTGACCGACACCGAGCGCGGCCTCTTCGTGCCGGCGCGGCGCCGCCGCATCGGCTATGTGTTTCAGGAGGGGCGCCTGTTCCCGCATATGACGGTGCGGCAGAACCTGCTCTACGGCCGCTGGTTCGCGCCGCA
>JASIAN010000205.1 GCA_030042035.1 Alphaproteobacteria bacterium
ACCCAGCATGAGGCTCTCTGGCAAGGCGGCGCTTGTCAGCGGCGCGGCGGGCGGCATCGGCCGGGCGATCGCCATCGCGTTCGCCGAGGCGGGCGCGGCGGTCGCTTGTTGTGATATCGACCGCGAGGGTGCTGAGGCCACCGCGCGCCTCGTCGAACAAGCCGGGAGCAGCACCGCCCATTGCGGCTGCGACGTCACCGTCGAAAGCGACACGCTGGTAGCGATAGCTGCCGTAAGGCAAGCTTTTGGCCGTCTCGACATCCTCGTCAGCGGTGCCGCCCCCTATGATGTCGGCGGCACCGTCATCGAGACGAGTCTTGCCGACTGGGAACGGACGGTGGCGGTTAATTTGACCGGCTCGTTTCTGTTGTGCCGCGCGGCCCTGCCGGTGATGATCGCGAGCGGCGGGGGATCGATTATTCTGATTGCCTCGCAGTTGGGACGCGTCGGCAGCGCCGGGCGTGCCGCTTACTGTGCGACCAAAGGTGCCTTGATCCAGCTAGCGAAAGTCATGGCGATCGACCACGCCGCTCACAGCATCCGCGTCAACACCCTGTCGCCCGGTGCGGTTGAGACCGAACGGCTCACCCGCCGCTACGGCAGCTTCGCAGCGGCGCGGACTGCGGTGGGCTCCAAGCACGTTCTGGGACGGCTCGGCCAACCCTCGGAGGTCGCTGCCGCGGCGGTGTTCCTCGCCAGCGACGAATCCAGTTTTGTCACCGGCAGCGATCTGTTGGTTGACGGCGGCTACACCGCGATCTGAAAACCTGCTCACTCCGTTGATTATGGAGCCGAGCGAACGTAATCCCGATGTGGGCGAGGGCGGAAGCGAGCTGCGACAACCCCACGCCCATCGCTAATTTCTTCTCCCTTCGTTGAGATATCAGGCTGGCTTACGGTCTACGGTCCGTGGGTCGTCGACATCGAGCTCGATGACCTCGCTGGGAAAGGGTGTGGCGGCCATTTCCGTCTTGCAAAAGCGCCTGCCAATCCGATCATCGGGCCAGGCACCGCCCAGTGAATGGCGGCGACAGCCCATACCCCCCGCGCCGCGCAGCCTGGTCAAATTACACGCCGCGCCCCCGCGATCACTCCTCTCCCCTACCCCACTTCGCCGCCTCCCGCTTTAGGCGGTCAGCAGCTCTTCGATCCGCTGTGTCGCGGTCGATTCGTCGATGCGCTCGACCGCGGCAAATTCACGCACAAACCGGTCGAGCGCTGCCTGATAGATCTGGCGCTCGCTGTAGGACTGTTCCGGCTGACCGACATTGCGGTAAAGATCGCGCACGACTTCGGCGATCGACCCGGGGTCTCCCGAGGCAATCTTCGCCTGGTACTCCTGAGCCCGCCGGCTCCACATCGTCCGCTTGACCCGCGAGCGCCCGCGCAGCTTGGCGAGGGCCGCATCCATCTCCTTGCGGCTCGACAGCTTGCGCAGGCCCGACACCTTGGCCTTGGCCAACGGCACCCGCAGGGTCATGCGGTCCTTGTCAAAGATCACGACGAAGACGCTGAGCGTATGGCCGGCGATTTCTTGGGTCTCGATCGCGGTGATCTTGCCCACCCCGTGGGTAGGGTAGACCACCAGATCGCCCGTGGCGAATGGCATCTTCTCGGCCGTCATTATCCGTCTCTCACGCAATCGTCCCGACTGGCGCAACGCGACCGGCTTCCGCCGGCCGCCGAGCCGAACGGCGACCATCCACACCTCAACGACGAGCGCGGAACCGAAAGGGGGAGGCGTCGTTAGCGCCGTTCATCAATATATCACAATGGGTCGGTCGGGACCAGCACATCAGCCATGTCCGCCCGACAGGGCCGCCGGATCGCGGTTGGCCTTTGAGCCGGCGGCGGGTGTTGATCGGCGCCCGCAGGGTCTGGACAATGGGTCGCAGGCCCGTTACCGGACCGCGACCTGTCGGATATTCGATCCGTGCTCGAAACCGTTCGCCTGACGAAGAGCTTCGGCCTGCGCCTCGCGGTCGCGGCCATCTCCATCGGCGTGAAGCCGGGTGAAATCGTGGGTCTCGTCGGCCCCAATGGCAGCGGCAAATCGACCCTGCTGCGGCTCGTCGCAGGATGTCTCGCGCCGAGTTCGGGCACCGCGATCGTGTGCGGCCACGACATCGCGCGGCGGCCGCTCGCTGCCAAGCGGGCGCTCGGCTATGTGCCGCAGCGCGCGCCATCCTGCCCAAACGCAACGGCGGCCGGGTTTCTCGCCTTTGTCGCGCGGCTGCGCGGCTACCGCCGCGCCGACGCAGAACGGCGGATCGGCCATGTCTCAGCCTTGTTGCAGCTTGCCGAACTGCTCGATCAGCCGATCGCGGCGTTGCCGAAGGAGGGGCGGCGGCGCGTCTGTCTCGCACAGGCCCTGCTGCACGACCCGCCCGTCGTGCTGCTCGACGCGCCGTACGACGGCCTCGACGCCAACCAGAAGCACGAGATCCGCGCGGTCATCCAGAGGCTTGCGGCGGAGAAGGCGATCATCCTGGCGACGCATCTGCTGGACGAAGTTGAGCGCGCGTGCAGCCGCGTCGTCATCCTCGCCGGCGGCCGGGTCGTCGCCGATGCGGCGACGGCCGAACTCACCCGCCGCTCGCGCTATTGCAACGCCGTGCGGCTCGTCATGCCGGCGGATGCCGATGCCGCGGCGGTCGCCGGCGCGCTCTCGTCGCTGCCCGACGTGCGCGCGATCGAGCCGGTACATGACGTTGAGGGCGCGGGATGCTGGGTTTTTCCGTGGCACGGCCGGCCGATCGTGACCGAGGTCGCGGAAATCGCCCGCCTGCGCGGCTGGCCGGTCGCGGCGCTGCGCGCCGAGCGCGGCGGGCTCGACGACGTCTTCCGT
>JASIAN010000206.1 GCA_030042035.1 Alphaproteobacteria bacterium
TTAGCGCGACCGCGGCCTTCGTCGCCGCGGTACTCGCTGGTGTCGCGTGGCGATTCCCGGTGCGCTAACAAATTGCCCACGGGCTGCGCGGCGGCGCGGGAGGACGGATATGGCGTATGAATTGTATTACTGGCCAGGTATCCAGGGGCGCGGCGAATTCGTGCGCCTCGCGCTGGAAGAGGCCGGCGCCGAGTACGTCGATGTCGCGCGCGGGCCCGGCGGTGTCGCGGCGATGCAGCGGCTGATGGACGGCGCTGCCGCGGCGCAGCCGCCGTTTGCGCCACCGTTTCTGAAAGACGGCGATGTGCTGATTGCGCAGACGGCGAATATTCTCCTCTATCTCGGGCGGCGGCTCGGCCTCGCGCCGCGCGAGGAAGCGGCGCGGTTGTGGGCGCATCAGCTGCAATTGACGATCGCCGATGTCGTCGATGAAGCGCACGACACCCATCATCCGATCGCATCGAGCCTCTATTACGAGGACCAGCGCGAGGAAGCGCGCCGCCGCGCCGGCGATTTCATCGCCAACCGCATCCCGAAATATCTCGGCTATTTCGAGCGGGTGCTCGAGCGCAACCCGGGAGGCGAGCGCCATCTCGTCGGGCGCCGCACGAGCTATTGCGACCTGTCATTGTTTCAGCTGGTCGCCGGCCTGCGTTATGCGTTCCCGCGCGCGATGGCGCGGCTCGGACCCGGCTTTCCGCGCGTCGGCGGCTTGGCCGACCGGGTTGCCGCGCGGCCGCGTGTCGCCGCCTATCTCCGGTCGCCGCGCCGCATCGCGTTCAACGAGCAGGGGATTTTCCGCCGCTACCCGGAACTCGACGGCGGCAATTGAAACTGATCCCAAGGGAGGGGATGGCGTGAGCACGAACAGGCAGCCGCGCTTTCATTATCGGCTGGGCGCGAACCAGCCGGCGGACAGCCCGACCGCCCGCCGGCTCGCCGAGATGGCGGCGGCCATCCTCGCCGAGACCGACGGCGAGTGCCTGATCGAGGTCCATCCGGAAAGCCGGCTCGGCCCCGATCCGCAGATGTTCGCCGACTTGACCCAGGCCCGGCTCCAATTCTACCTGTCGGGGGCACTGCTCGACCGGGTCGCGCCGACCAGCGCATTGCCGCTGATGCCGTTCGTGTTCCGTGACAGCGCCGCGGTGTTTGCAGCGCTCGACGGCGCGCTCGGCGACCGCATCCGCAGCGAGCTCGCCGCCAATGGCCTCTATGCCTTCCGGCGGACCTGGCAGAACGGCTTTCATCACCTGACGAACAGCGAGCGGCCGATCGAGCGGGCCGCCGATTTCCGCGGCCTCAAAATCCGCACGCCGGGCGGCGCCATCGCCGCCGATTTCTTTCGCACGCTCGGCGCCGAACCCGGCATGGTGCCGTTCGCGTTCATGTACGAGGCGCTGAAGGCCGGTACGTTCGACGGCCAGAGCGATCCGCTTGGCGTCGTGCTGTCGCTGCGGCTTTACGAGGTGCAGCGCTATCTGAGCCTCACCGCGCATTGGTGGAGCGGCTTTACGCTGCTTGCCCATGCCGCAGCCTGGCAAGCTCTGCCGGCCGCGATCGGCGACGTTGTGGAGCGCAACGCCGACAAATTTGCCCTGTTGCAGCGCGACGACATCGAGCAGATCAACGCGTCCGGCGCCGCTGCACTGGCCCAAAGCGGCATAACCGTCAACACCGCGGACGCCGAGGGGATCCGCGCCGCGCTCGGCGATTTCTACCGGCGCTGGCAGGCAAACAGCGATCCTGCCGCCTGGACCCTCCTCGAACAGGCCGCCGGCGGCTTCTTCTAGCGGCCGCGGGCCGGCACTGCGGCGGGTTCGGCCGGCTCGCCGAGCCGAGCGCGCGCCGCGATATAGGCGTCGACATGGCCGGCGACCACCTCGGCGCTGTCGAGGAAGAAATGGTCGGTGCCGGGAATCCGGCAGAATTCGATCTTGATGTCGCGCTGGTGCGACAATTTATGGACAAGCTTCTGCACCGAGTCGGGCGGCACCGCGACGTCCTCGTCGCCATGCAGGATCAACCCGGATGACGGGCACGGCGCGAGAAAGCTGAAATCGTAGTTGTTGGCCGGCGGCGCCACCGAGATGAACGCTTCAATCTCCGGCCGGCGCATTAACAGCTGCATGCCGATCCAGGCGCCGAACGAATAGCCGGCGACCCAGCACGAGGTCGCGTTCGGGTTGTAGCCCTGCAGCCAATCGAGCGCGGCCGCCGCGTCCGCCAGCTCGCCTTCGCCGCGGTCAAAGCTGCCCTGGCTGCGTCCGACCCCGCGGAAATTGAAGCGCAGCGTCGAGAAACCGCGGCGCACAAAGCACTGATAGAGCGTGTAGACGACGCGGTTATTCATTGTCCCGCCATGCAGCGGGTGCGGGTGCAGCACCAGCGCCATCGGCGCGGTGCCGCCGCGGGCATGATGGTAGCGACCCTCGATGCGCCCTTCCGGGCCGTTGATGATCACGTCGGGCATGGCAGATCCGGCTCAATCCCTACTGATTTACTTTGCTATGCTGCTGCATATCCCGCAAGAACAGCCTGCATTCGGCGCCACATACTTGATCCGAGAAGTCGGGCAATTATATGCTCGTCGCGGGGTTGCACGACCGCCCGCGGGCGGCGCCGACCGCGGACGCGATGATAACATAGTGATTGCTATGCTTTTCAAAAACCTCCGCGAGGAAATTGACGCCACGCTGGCGCGCGATCCGGCCGCGCGGTCGCGGCTCGAGGTCGTCTTGTGCTATCCCGGCTTCCAGGTGCTGCTGTTTCACCGCGCGGCGCACTGGCTGTGGCGGCACGGCTGGCACCTGGCCGGCCGCTTCGTCGCGCATTTGGGGCGCATCCTGACCGCGATCGACATCCATCCGGGGGCGACGATCGGCCGGCGCCTGTTCATCGATCACGGGATCGGCGTCGTCATCGGCGAGACGGCCGAGATCGGCGACGACTGCACGCTCTACCAGGGCGTGACCCTCGGCGGCACGCGGCCGTCGGCCGATCAGGCCGGGCAGAAGCGCCATCCGACAATCGGCAACGGCGTCATCATCAGCTCGAACGCGCAGATTTTGGGACCGTTCAAGGTTGGCGACGGGGCGCGCATCGGCGCTGCGGCCGTCGTGCTGCGCGAAGTGCCGCCCGGCGCGACGATGGTCGGCAACCCGGCGCGACAGGTGGCGCGGCGCAGACCGTCGGCCGAGGCGCCGCCGGCCTTTGAGCCGTATGGCGTAACCGGCGACATCCCGGACCCGATCGCGCGCGCGCTGAACGGGTTGATCGACGAGGTGACCCGCCTGCGCGCACGTGTTGCCGAACTCGAACGCGATGCCACGGCGAAGACGGTGTCCGAGGCCGAGGCAGGCGGCGCCGACGCGCCGGCGATGAGGGCGGTATCGTGAAGCTCGGCACGAAGGGCCGCTATGCAGTCATGGCGATGGTCGATCTCGCGTGCCACAGCGACGGCCGGCCGGTGGCGCTCGCCGACATCGCCGCGCGCCAGGAGATCTCGCTGTCTTATCTCGAGCAGCTGTTCGCCAAATTGCGCCGCGGCGGCCTCGTCAAAAGCGTGCGCGGCCCCGGCGGCGGGTACCTGTTGGCGCATGGCCGCGACGAGACGCGGATTTCCGACATCATCCTCGCCGTCGACGAGCCGATCCAGGCGGTGCGCTGTACGCCCGGCGCGGCGATCGGCTGCCGCGGCGACCGCAGCCGCTGCCTGACCCACGATCTGTGGGAGGAATTGAGCAACCAGATCCACCTCTATCTCAGTTCGGTGTCGCTGGGCGATGTCTGCGAGCGGCGCGTGCTCGGCACCAGCGGGCTGCCGCAGCGCGAAAGCTACCGCGTCGCCGCCAACGCCCGCTGAGACGATCACCTGACGGTTTGCACGACCTCGAACCCCTCGAATTCCGGGTGGCCAAGATAGAGCGGGCGGTTGTCGCCGGCCGAACGATGTGCAAGGCGAAACGCTTCGGAGCGGGTCCAGGCCTCGAAATCGTCGCGGCTCCGCCAGATCGTGTGCGACGCATAAAGCGTGTGATCGTCACGCTCGGGCCCGCGCAGCAGATGGAATTCGACAAATCCCGGCACCTCGCGCAGATGCGTATCGCGCGCGGTCCATACCCGCTCGAAATCGGTTGCGGCGCCGAGGACGACCTTGAAGCGGTTCATCGCGATAAACATCGGCTTGTCCTGTCTGGTTGACGCTGCGGTCGAGCGGTTATTGGAGACCACATCTCGCCCGCGGCGGGCAAGCGCTCTGTTTCGCAAGGCCGTGCGAAAACGCGCGTGACATCGGCGCCCATTCGCGCGACGCTTTCGCTCGTACCCTGCCTGCACCGGAGGACTGAAGCGATGCTCGAACAGGACGTCATCGTCACGACCAAATACGGCAACTGCCCGAGCTTTGCCGTCTGCCCGGACGGGTCGGGCCAGTATCCCGGCATCATCTTCTACATGGACGCGCCGGGGATCCGCGAGGAACTGCGCAACATGGCGCGGCGCATCGCGCGAGCCGGCTATTTCTGCCTGTTGCCCGACATGTATTACCGGATCGGCACGATCCGCCTCGACATGCACCGCCGCGACGAGACGATGATGGCCGTCATGTTCGCCGCGATGAACAGCCTGACCAACGCCAAGGTCATGGATGACACGAGCGGCTGGATCGCCTGGCTCGATGCGCAGGACAAATGCAAGCCGGGCCCCTTGGGCTGCGTCGGCTATTGCATGAGCGGCCAGCACATTACCAACGCCGCGGCGCTCTATCCCCACCGCATCGCCGCGGCGGCCTCGCTCTACGGCGTCGGCATCATCACCGACAAGGAGGATTCGCCGCACCGCCTCCTCGACCGCATCAAGGGCGAACTCTATTACGCCTTTGCCGAAACCGATCGCTCGGTGCCGCCGCACATCCCCGGCGAGTTGAAGGGCCTCCTCGAAAAGCACCATATCAAGCACGAGCTCACGGTGTTCCCCGGCACCGAGCATGGCTTCGCCTTCCCCGAGCGGGCGATCTACAACACGCTGGCGGCCGAAGAAACCTGGGACAAGATGTTCCAGATGTGGGACCGCACGCTGAAATAAAAACGATCACAATTCCGGCGCGTCGCGCAGCGACGAACTTGGGATCCCCTTCAGGGTCCCCGGCATGACGGCAGAATACGGAGGAACGCGATGACTGCGACGACGCCGCATCTGGCGAACGAAGACATGCTGGGGCCCTTGGCTTCGCGCTACGTGACGGTCGCCGAGCTGCCGTGGAAACCGACGCCGTGTCCCGGCATCGACATGAAAATCCTGCTCGAAGACAGCGACACCGGACTCATGGCCGCGCTGTTCCGCTGGCAGCCCGGCGCCGTGCTGACCCTGCACGAGCATGTCGAGGTCGAGCAGACCTTTGTGCTCGAAGGCAGCCTTGTCGACGATGAAGGCGAGGTGACCGCCGGCAATTACGTGTGGCGCCCGAAAGGCAACCGTCACATCGCGAAGTCGCCGAACGGCGCGCTGGTGCTGTCGATCTTTCTG
>JASIAN010000207.1 GCA_030042035.1 Alphaproteobacteria bacterium
GGATCAGGTCGCCTATCTTGACCATGCCGGCTCGTACGAGCCGAAGCCGCGCCTCCGCGACATGGATATCCAGGGCATCGATCAGGTCATGATCATTCCGACCGAGATCGACATCTATCCCTGGCTCGAAGACGCGCTCGGCGCCAAGGCGTTCTGCCGCGCCTACAACGAGTGGGCCTACGAATACACGCTGGAAAACCCCGATCGCCTGTTCTTTGCCGCGCTCATCCCTATGCAGCACCCCGATTACGCGATCCAGGAGATCAGGCGGGTCGCGGCGCTCGGCTGCCGCGTCGCGCTGGTTCGGCCGATGGATGCGATGGGCAACTACCCGTTGCAGCCGAAATACGAGCCGGTGTGGAACGCGCTCGAAGAGACCGGCATGGTCTATGGCATGCACCCGTTCCCGGCGTTCGGCAGCTCGAAGCCGTCGGGCTACAGCGAGCAGTATTCCGGCGCCGAACTGATCCGCAAGACCATCGCGACCGCCGGATTGCCGCACACGTTCCTGTCGAACGTGCAGAATTTCCAGGCCGAAGCGGCGCTGTGGGTCACGATTGTGCTGATGTCGGGATTTTTTGAGCGGCACCCCAAGATCAACGCCGCCGTCTTCGAGGCTTCCTCCACCTGGCTCAGCTTCCTGATCGACGAGTGCGACAAGGCCTACAAGCTCTATCGCAACGAGCGGCAATTGCCGCCGCTCACAAAGCTGCCGAGCGAGACCTTCTTCGAGCACTGCATGACCGGCTTCGAGGGCGACGAGGCGCCGCCGGCGCGGCTGCCCGACTTTTACGGTGACATCCTGTGCTGGTCGTCCGACGTCTATCACCACGACGGTGACGACGCCTGGCGCGCGATCGAGACGATGCAGAAATACAGGCTGCCAAAAGAGGATCAGGCCAAGTTCCTCGGCGCCAACGCGCGTCGGCTCTACCGGGTGCAGGCGCCGGCCAGCATCATCCGCGAGCGCATCACCGAGATCGAGCGCCCGGATTGGTGGCCGACCGAAGAGGAAGTCCGCGCGTCGCTGCGCCCGGACGCTTCGGTAACACTTTATTAA
Organism: Alphaproteobacteria bacterium; assembly: GCA_030042035.1. GTDB lineage: Bacteria > Pseudomonadota > Alphaproteobacteria > ATCC43930 > CGMCC-115725 > DATARH01. The sequence continues at coordinate 1,061 of JASIAN010000207.1, forward strand.
GCTACAGCAGCGTCATTGCGAGCGGAGCGAAGCAATCCGGTGGTGATTTGATGCGGCCGATCGCGATTGCTTCGTCGCTGCGCTCCTCGCAATGACGAGGGGAGCAGAAAATGCCGACCAAGGACTTCACCGTATTCGACAGCGACAGCCACGTCGTCGAGCCGCCGGCGTTGTGGGAGACATACCTCGATCCGGAATACCGCACGCTTGGGAAGCACGCGCTGTGGCGGCAGGAGGGCAAGACCGGCGCCTACCTCAAGGTCAACGGCGAGATGTTCCGCGACCGCTCCAATCCCAACCTGCCGCGCCACGCGCTGTGGCGGCCGGGCATGGACTGGGACGCGGTCGGCGCCCTCGATCCGCAGGTCAAGCATCCGGCCGCCGCGGGCGCCTCCGATGCGCAGGCGCGGCTCGCGGACATGGACGCGATGGGGGTCGATCAGGCGCTGCTCTACCCGACGTGGTTTGCCGAAGGCTTCTTTTTGGTGCGCGATCCGGATGTCGCCTACGCGCTGGCGCGTGCCTACAACGACTGGATCGCCGAGTTCTGCAAGGCGGCGCCTGAGCGGCTCTACGCCGCCGCAATCCTGCCGTTGCAGAACATGGATTTCGCGCTCGAGGAACTGGCGCGGGTGGCGCGGCTGCAGCCGACGTTCCGCGCCGTCTTCATCCGCCCGATGTTTGTCGAGGACCGCTATCTCAATCATCCCTATTACGACCCGCTGTGGGCCGAACTGGAGCGGCTCGGCATCGCCGCGGCGGTGCACCCGACGCCCGGTCTGTGGAACCCGGAATGGACCTCGCACGGGCCGTTCATCGAGAAAGTCAAAGAGCGCCTGGCCCAGCCGCCGGTGCCGGGTGGCGGTGGCGGTCCGTTTGCCGGCGGCAGCGGCGGCGCCGGCCAGTCGATCACGTTTATCGGCGCGACGCCGCTCGGCCATCCGCTGGCGCCGATCCTCGCGCCCTGGCTCGACAACCACATGTTCGTCGGCTCGACGCTGATCGGCTTTACGGTCATGGAGCGCTACCCGGCGATGAAGGTCGTCGTCGCCCACGGCAAGGCGTCGTGGATGCAGGAGGTACTCGAAAAGATGGAGGCCTCGACCCGCGTGATCCCGTTGCTGCACCACTATCCCGTCAGCACTGAACCCGAAGAGATGTGGGAGCATGGCAATGTCATGCTCGGCTTCGACGCCGAGGAGCGGCTGATCCAGAAACTGCCGCAGGAGTTTGCGCATAAGGTCGTCTGGGGGTCGCGCTACCCGCACCACGATACGACGAGCGCCTGGGATGCGCTGGCCCGGCTGCGCGCCGCCAACGTGCCGGAGGCGCTGATCGCCCAGATGATGGGCGGCAACGCGGCGCGTCAATTCGCCGTCTAGCCGCTTCGCGCACCGGCAGGTCCAAAGCCGCGCTGGCAACCTTCAAGGCCCGAGACGTCGTCGGGCGTGCCGAACTCAGCCGGCCCCAAGAACGAGATGACCCGGAAGATGCCACTCCCCGTGGCTGATACCGGCAATTCTAGTGCCACGGGGACGTCACCACGTATCTGCCGGATCGGCTTTATTTGGCATTTCTAAAAACTGTCACATACATCTGGTAGATCGGGGCGCAACCGACGTTTCAGGGTTTCGACTTGAAGCCGGCGAACAGGCCGAACCAACGCGGCAATGATCGAACCGTCGCAACTGGGCCTTGCCGCTCACCCGCAGATACTGTCGCCGAACCGGTGATCCCGCAGCGCGAGAGCCGCGCGCGCAACAGCCGTGAGGCACCTCTTCCAGATGTCGAAGGAACTCGCCGACGACAAAACCGCCGGGAATCGAGCAGAGCGGCGATCGGGGCCTCCATCACGTCGGGCGACCGTTCCGGCGCGACACGCCTGCCGTCGTCGACCTGCCATACAGATGAAACAAAAAAACCTCAAACGATACGCTCTTGACTGTTCCGTTGTAGCGCCAGCGCAGGTTGTGGCCGGAGGAAACATGGCGGGAGACCTGGACCAGTTCACGGTCATGCGCGCGTATAAGCGCTGGGCGCCGGTCTACGACCTGGTGTTTGGAGCCCTGTTCGATCAGGGACGCCAAGCTGCCGTCGCGGCGGCCGACCGGGTCGGCGGCCGAATCCTCGAGGTCGGGATCGGAACCGGAATCTCGCTGCAACGCTACTCTGCCCGCAACCGAATCGTCGGGATCGACCTCTCGCCGGAGATGCTGCGCAAAGCGCGGCGGCGGGTGGCCGAACTGTCGCTGAGCAATGTGGAGCAGCTCACGGTGATGGATGCCGAGCATCTGTCGTTTCCGGACGCCTCGTTCGATGCGGTGGTTGCGAGCCATGTGATCTCGACCGTTCCGCATCCGCCGGCGGCGCTCGACGAATGCGCCCGTATGCTCAGGCCGGGCGGCGAACTGATCTTGATCAACCGCGTTGGCGCCGAACGCGGCTCACGCCGCATTGCCGAGCATCTGCTGCAGCCGATCGTGCGCAGACTCGGCTGGCGGACTGAGTTTCCGTGGGAGCATTTCGCCGGGTGGATCGCGCATCGCCCGGATTTGCGCCTGGTCGAGCGCCGACCGGTGCCGCCCTTCGGCCACTTTGCGCTGCTCCGATTCGTCAAGTCGGCGCCGCCAGAGAACCCCAGCCGGCTATAGCCGGCACCCCCACCCCCTTGCCCCTTCTCGGTCGAGGATTTTCGCATGCACATCTTTCTTGAGACCCTCAAGACGCAACGGTGGGACGATCATCGCTATTACCACCACAGCCTGATCAACCAATCGCTGCACCTGTTCAGCGCGACCAGTTTCATTTGCGTCTATGTGCTGCTGTTCTGGCAGCCGGCGATTGCTGCGCTGATCGCCTGGATGGTTTCGATGACGAGCCGGCAAATGGGGCATTTTTTCTTCGAACCCAAGGGCTATGACCATGTCAACCAGGTCACCCACGAATATAAGGAAGCGGTAAAAGTCGGCTACAACCTGCGGCGGAAGGTCGTTTTGCATACGATCTGCGGGCTGACGCCGCTTGCCCTTTATTTCGATCCGACGCTGTTCGGCATCATGCGGCCGTGGGACGGTGTCTCCGGCTTCTTCCACAACCTCGGTCTGATCTGGCTATTCTTGGGGATTGGCGGGCTTGTGTTCCGCTGTGTCCAGCTATGGGTCATCGATGATCTGCTGACGGGGCTGGCGTGGGTCGTCAAGATCGCGACCGACCCATTCAATGATATCAAGCTCTATTACAAGGCGCCCTACATGCTGCTGCGCGCGGGCGTGGCGAACGAACTGGCGCTGCGCCACCGCTGACACAACCACTCTGCTCAGGTCACGGCGCGCGACGGCAACAGCCGATGCGAGAGAACCTCGCGCAGGATGCGACGCTTGATTTTCTTGTCGCTGGCGAGCGGCTCTTTCCACCACCAGCCGGCCCGCTGCATGGCCTGCGCCGCCGCGACAAAACGGTCGGCCACCGCATCGAACTCGGCATCGCTGTAGTTCAGGCTGAAGATCAGCCGGCCGGTGCCGATCCAGCTCAGCGCCAAGCCCTCCGCCCGCAAATAATACTGAAACATCCAGTTGTACGCGGACGGAAGCGTATAATAGATGATCCAGATCGACGACAGATTGGTGACCTGCACCGGCAGTCCGGCGGTGCGCAGTCGCTCGTTGAGCCGTGCCGCGCGGCCATTCCAAACGGCGTCGAGAGTCTCATAGAGTGCCGTGATGCCCGGCTCGTCCAGGCGGCGGAGAAATTCATTTGCCGCCGCCATGACGTACGGATGCGAATTAAATGTGCCCCGGGCGAAGCAGACGTCGGCCGGGCGGTCGTCGCGAAACCGTTTCATCAGATGGCGGCTGCCACACACCGCGCCGATCGGCAAACCGCCGCCGAGCGTTTTGCCGTAAGTGACAAGGTCCGCCGCAACCCCGAAATATTCCTGGGCGCCGCCGGGCGCCAGGCGGAAACCGACGAACACCTCATCGAAGATCAGAACGATGCCGCGCTCGTCGCAAACCTGCCGCAGCTTTTTCAGCCACGCGGAATAGGCGCTGCGGTCGAACGCGGCCTGCCGGCTGCTGTCCACCAGCGTCGAATCGGCGGGAGCCGGCCTGTTGACGTGCATCGACTGCACCGGGTTTACCAGCACGCACGCAATGTCCCGGCGCCGGCGGAGGACCCGCAGGCTCGCCTCGGACATGTCCGCCAGCGTGTAAGTCTCCCGCGCTCCCAGCGGATTGCCGGGGCCCGGTTGCACGTCGTCCCACCAGCCGTGATAGGCGCCGCAGAACCGCACGAGATGGCGGCGCCGAGTGTGGTAGCGCGCCAACCGCACCGCCTGCATGACCGCCTCGGTACCCGACATGTGGAACGAGACTTCGTCCATGCCGGAAATCTGCGTCAGGCGGCATACATTGTCGGCGACGACCGGGTGATAGGCCCCCAGCACAGGACCCAGCGTCCCGACCCGCTCGACGGCGCGGCGGATGCAATCCTTGTAAAAATCGTAACCGAACAGGTTGACGCCGTACGAGCCGGTCAGATCATAGAATTTGTTGCCGTCGAGATCGGTCACCGTCGTCCCGGCCGATTCGGCGACGAACGCGCCGACCGGCAGCTGCTGGCGCACATAGGGGCTGAACTGAAACGGCACCCGGTAGGCCGCAGTGAACTGCAGATCGGAAATTTGCCCGCTCGCATCGCGTGTCAGCTGCAACGTCTTCGGATGCCGAGCGCGGAACAACGCGGCCAGGCGATCGAGATCGGCGCGCCGCGCCGCGGCGACGCTTTCCGGCGCGCCGTCGATGTTCACAATCCGGGAGCCGTCATAGTGGTAGGCTGGCAACAGCTTCGCGAGCACGCGTGCGAGGCGGGCGTGACCATCGAGCGAGCGCTGCTTTGCGCGCGACAGATCGAGGCGCGATTTCGCCTTGACCGCAGCGACGGCCGCGCCGAGCGCGCCTAAGCCGTAGAGCGCCGTTGTAGCGGTTGCCCCGTCCATCGGCGCCGTCCCTACCCCGCAGGCATTGCGATCAGATGACAATCCATCGAGCGCTCGCGAAAATCGTGCTGCAGGAGGATATCAATTTCCTGCTGACCAACCGCATCCCGCGGCAACTCGCGAATCGCTTTATCGGCTGGTTTAGCCGTATCGAAAATCCGCTGCTGGCGCGCGCCTCGATCGCGCTGTGGCGGCTTTTTGCCGACCTCGACCTCAGCGAATCGGCGACGCAGCATTTCGCGAGCCTGCACGCATGCTTCACCCGTCGGCTGAAGCCGGGCGCCCGGCCGATCGAGCTCGATCCGGGGATCATCACCAGCCCGTGCGATGCGATCGTCGGCGCCTGCGGCGCGATCGACGACGATCGCCTGATCCAGGCGAAGGGTTTCCGGTACACGCTGGGCGAATTGTTGCTCGACCCTCAGCTGGCGCAATCCTACCGTGACGGGGCGTACGCTACGCTCCGTCTTAGCTCGAGCATGTATCACCGGTTTCACGCCCCATACGACTGCCGGGTCGAGCGGGTCGCGTACATCCCGGGCGACGCGTGGAACGTCAATCCGATTGCGCTCAGCCGCATCGAAAAATTGTTCTGCAAGAACGAGCGCGCCGTGATCCAGGCGGTGCTGCCGCGATCCGGGGTTGTCATCACGCTGGTGCCGGTCGCCGCAATCCTTGTTTCCGGCATCCGGCTGCGTTTTCTCGACCTAGAGCCGCCGCAGCCGCATCGCGCGACCGCTGCTTTCGATTGCAGTGTCGCATTCGAAAAGGGGCAGGAGATGGGCTGGTTCGAGCACGGCTCGACGATCCTTGTATTCGCGCCAAAGGGCGTCGCGCTGTGCGATGCGGTGCAGCCGGGCGCCGTCATCCGGATGGGTAGCGCGCTGATGCGACTGGTTTGAATGGAGCCTAAACGTGCTTCGGGTCATTATCGCCAGTGGCCGGCGCGCGCCTCGATCGCCTGCCACTGTCTGCCTCGCGGCTGCCACGTCAGCGCTGAGCGCCCGCTGTTGCGTCGGTCGGACGGCGTTCGCCGGGAGCCACAGGACGGGCGAGACGCGCCGTAAGCGGCCGTTCCGTGGCAACCTCAACCTGAATGTGTACATCGGAACGGAGATCGGCTGGTCGTGCGTAAGAATTGCCAATCCCGGACAGATTCAGGGCGCCTGCCCGACAAAGGCCACGACCGCGCAGATGACATCCTTGCCCGCCGGGGTTTCCGGAGGCTGGGCCGGAGATGACGGGTTGCGGCACAACGCCGCAACGCACGCTGACCAAAACGGACTGTCAGGTTTCTTTACACCACCTTGCGATGACGGTGGCGGAGTGCAACAAGACTGAGCAATGCAAAACCCAAGATGCTGAGCGAGGCAGGTTCGGGGACGGCGACGGGTGCCTCGATATTCAGCACGAAGCTGTCAGCGTCCACCCCGCTGCCCCAGGTCCAAGTGTAGGTGCCAGGGGTCACGCCCAGATCGGCAAAAGTTTTGTTCGCCCAGGTGTCGGTAGCAGCTGAAAGGACGGTGCCGGAGACGTAGCCATTTGGTACATAAATATAACCAACGAGGGCATCGATGCCGGCGAGATCTCCGCTGCCGGTGCTCGCAGGCGTGAAGTTTCCGCTCCCGAACGCCGCCGGTCCCACGTACCCCTCGTAAATGTCTTCCACCGTAGCACTCACCGGCCCGGTCACTATGGTCCCGGAACTCGGCCCTATTATAGCCGAGCCCATTTCCAGCCCAGAGCTATTCCGAACCAGGTCGGCCAGGTCGAGTGAGCCGCTTCCATTTGCGACAACATTGCTTCCAACTTCCGAGAGCGTCACGGTGTACTCAGCCTGCGCCGTGTTGTCTGCGGCCCCGACCACAAGAACAGCCAGGGCACTTAAGCCAAATGCGATCCCCGAACCAATCCGACGACACAGCATCGCTCCCCTCCCGAAGCATTTTGTTACCCTCGACGCAATATTCATGCCGCTCAATCATCGCATGGGCTGTCAATCGGATAAGACCCAGCCGGTCTGCCGGAGGCTGCGGCTGTGTAAAGAATGCCGACACAGCCGACCCCAAGTAGCCGCCAGGGTCGCCCTACAGCGCCGGAAGGCCGGACCCTATGCGCTCGGGCCTGCATCACCCACCATCGTTGTGCGCGTCCTCCACAAACCAACCTGCAGCGGCCACCGGCGACGCCTGGCTTAACAAGGGCGCCAATCTCTTGCTGTTGGCCCACCCGTCGGTCAACCAGCAGGCTGGCAATGCGGGCAATGGTAGGCGGTGCGGCCGGCTCGTTTGACGGAGGCGAGCAGGGCGCCGCAGCGCGGGCACCTCCCACCGGGATGGCGGTGCGGCAGCAGAAAGTCAGGCGGCAGCCGCTCGGTCGCCTGTTCCGCGCCGGCCCCGCAACGGATCGCAGTCTGCAGCGTCTCGCGCATCGCATGGAACAGTCGGGCGACCGTCTCGCGATCGAGGTCGGCTGCGATCCGCCCGGGGTTGACACGCGCCTGAAACAGGATCTCGTCGGAATAGATGTTGCCGATCCCGGCTAGGCGCTGCTGATCCATCAGCAGCGCCTTGATGTTGCGTCGACTGTTGCCGAGGATTGCGGCAAAGGCTGCAGCGTCGAGCCGCGCATCGAGCGCATCCGGTCCCAGCCGCAAATGGGCGACGAGCGCTGCCGGGCTCTCCCATAGGCTGACCCATCCGAGGCGGCGCGGATTGACGTAGGCGAGATGAGAACCGTCGGCGAGCTGCAGCGCCAGCCGGGTCGCAGCGGCGGTTGCGCCTTCCGGGAAGAGCCGCAATGAGCCGTTCGTGCCGAAATGCATCGCCAGCACCCCGGCCGCGGCGAACCCAATAAACAGATACTTGCCGTAGCGTTCGCTAGACATGATGCGCCGGCCGGCAAGCCGCTGCGCGAGTGCCTCGGGCGAAATCCCTTCAAGAATGCCGCGGTCGCACACGTCCGCCCGCGCGACGACGCGGCCGCGGCACGGCTCCGCCACGAGCCGGCGGAAAATCTCGACATCGGGCAACTCCGGAATAGTCAGGCCCTCATGTCAAGAGGAGCGGCCGCATCCCGGTACGTCGTGCGGGCCACCGCGATGCGCAATTAAAGCTCCCTTTGTTGAATGGGCAGCCGCTGCAATGCGGTTTTAACCTTGTGCGCGAGACAGCACGGTTCCGGCTCCGATCGTCGGCGCGATTTTATCGCCGGTCGGCTTGCGCGCATAGCGACGCCAGGCGGGGATCTTCGGGCTGCAGACGTGCGCCGACAGCGCCCATTCGCACCTCCCATGACGTTGCCGGTTCGACAGCATTGAGCTCAGGATTTGGACGACGGGCGTTGATCCAGATCAACTTGGCGAGCGCCTTCCGCTCCTATGCTTCTCGCCGGCAAAACTCGAGGACAGCCGTGATGCAGGATGCGGCAAGGCTTCGCGCACTGGCCTCCTGGTATCGCGAGTTCGCCGAGCGCACGGCGAACCCGACAATCTGGGAGTGCCGTATCCTCACCGCCGAGGATCTCGAAGCCGAGGCCGATCGCATCGAGGGCCACGAGCGCCCATCCCCTGAGGCGGATAGCGACTGCGACATGGCGGCCGCGCGCGAAGACCTCGCGCCGCCCGCCGCCGGGGCGGCTGCCCTGCCAGGCGAGCGCGGCGCATGACGGCGGCCAATCTCTTCTGCTTCGGCCTTGGCTATACGGCGCGGGCACTGGCCGCGGGGCTGGCGAGCGACGGCTGGACGATATGCGGCACGACGCGCAGCGGCGAGCCGGCCGCTCCGGATTACGAAACGGATCGCTTCGATCGCGACCATAGGCTGCCGCCTGGCGTGCTGGTCGGCGCCACGCATATCCTCGTCTCGGTGCCGCCGGACGACGAAGGCGATCCGGTGCTTGACGTGCATGGCGGCGATATTGCGGCGCTGCCGGGCCTCAAGTGGCTTGGCTATCTGTCGACGACCGGCGTTTACGGTGACCGCGGCGGCGCCTGGGTCGATGAGAGCGCCGAATTGCGGCCAAGCGGCGTGCGCGGCCGCCGCCGCGTCGCCGCCGAACAGGGCTGGCTCGATTTGTGGCAGCGGCACGGCGTGCCCGTGCACATCTTCCGCCTCGCAGGGATTTACGGCCCCGGGCGCAGCCCGTTCGACGCGCTGCGCGCCGGCACGGCGCGGCGCATCGACCGGCCGGGCCATGTCTTTTCCCGCATCCATGTCGCGGATATCGCGGCGGTGCTGGCCGCCTCGATCGCCCGGCCGCACCCCGGCACGATCTACAACGTCTGTGACGACGAGCCGGCGGCGCCCGCCGATGTCGTCGTCTGTGCCGCCATGCTGCTGGGCATCGCGCCGCCGCCGCTGGTACCGTTTGCCGAAGCCGATCTGTCGCCGATGGCGCAGAGCTTCTGGGCCGACAACCGGCGTGTCGCAAACGCGCGGATCAAACAGGAATTGGGTGTCCGCCTCCGCTATCCCGGTTATCGCGCCGGCCTCACGGCGATCCTGGCGGCGCAGCGGGGCTCATCACCGTCACAAAGCGGCTGAAGAAATCGTCGGCCATTTTCTTCGCCGTGCCGTCGATCAGGCGCGAGCCGATCTGCGCCAATTTCCCGCCGATCTGCGCCTCGACGCCGTAGCGCAAGACTGTCTCTGCGCCGTCTTCTTCCAGCGTCACATGTGCGCTGCCCTTTGCAAAACCGGCGACGCCGCCGGTGCCCTCGCCGCTGATCGTGTAGCCGGCCGGCGGGTCGAGATCTGACAGCGTCACCTTGCCGGCGAAATTTGCGCTGACCGGCCCAACTTTTGCCCTGACCTTGGCGGTGAACTCGGTGTCGGACATCTTCTCGACGCTCTGGCATCCGGGGATGCATTCTTTCAGTGTGTCGGGATCGTTGAGCCGCGCCCACACCGCCTCACGCGATGCGGGGATGCGGCGCTCGCCATGCATTTCCATGATTGTCGTCCTCGGCAGCGGCAATGCGCCCGAATGTCGTCCGGCCGCGGCGCGATTGCAACCGCGCGGCTTGCGTGGATTCGGCAGGGCGATTGGCTTATGCTGGGCCGGCTCTCGATCCCAGGAGGGGCGCAATGGCCGCACGCCTGACGGTGCACGATCCGCGCGGCTATCCGCCGAAGGTCATCGGCAAGCGCCTCGCGCCGCGCCCCGAGAGCCTCGACGGCAAGCTCGTCTATCTCGTCGATTGTCTGTTTGACAATTCCGAGAACTTCATGCACGAGCTGGAGGACTGGTTCGGCAAGAACCTGCCACAGGTCAGGACACGGCTAATCCAGCCGCGGCAGAGCTGGGTCGATGATGCCGACATGCGAGCACAGGTGGCACGCGAAGGCGACGGCGCGATCCTCGGCGTCGGGTTGTGAAGCACCTGCAGCCCGACGGTCGTCGGGCTCGCGATGTTGTTGGAAGAAGCCGGCATCCCCAGCGTCGCCGTTCACACCGATGTGTTTGCCGGCGTCGCGCGCGAAACCGCCAAGGCCAACGGCATGCCGCGGACGCGGCAGGCCTTTGTGCCGCAGCCGGTCGTCGATCTGTCGCGACCCGAACTGCGCGCCTATATCGAGGGCAACGATCCGACCTCCGGCCGGCCGTTCATGCTGGAGGTCATCGAGGCGTTGACCGGCCCGCTCGACGCCGAGGACCTGAGCGGCCTGTCGTTCGACCGCGCGACACCGCGCCTCTTGCCGCCCGACAGCGCCGAGAATTTGCAGCAGCTCTTCATCGCCAATCACTGGACCGACTATCTGCCGATCGTCTTGCCGACCGAAGAGCGCGTCGCGGCGATGCTGAAGGGTACGAGCCGCGCGCCCGACGAGATCGTCGGCCGCATGCGCCCGACCTCGTTCCGCGAGTTCTGGGAATTCACGGTCGAAAAGGTCGCGGTGAACGCGGTCATGGCGGGCGCGCGGCCGGAATACTTTCCAGTCATCCTGGCGCTGGCGGCGAGCGGCTCGACCGCCAAATCGAGCAGCACGACGTCGATGACCAACATGGCCGTCGTCAATGGCCCGATCCGCCACGAGATCAGCATGAACAGCGGCATCGGCGCGCTCGGCCCCTACAATCACGCCAACGTCACGATCGGCCGCGCCTATCAGCTGTTGTCGCAGAATTTGCAGGGCGGCTCGCTGCCAGGTGAGAGCTATATGGGGACGCTCGGCAACCCCCTCGCCTACAGCGCCTGTTTCGCCGAAAACGAAGAGAAGAGCCCGTGGCAGCCGCTGCATGTCGAGAAGGGCTTTAAGCCGTCTGACAGCGCCGTCAGTGTGTTTTTCGGCCTGCGCTACATGCAGGAGGGCTATGGCCCGCGCGAAACCTGGCAGGAAAAGATGCGCCGCTGCATGACCGCCGGCGCGCATTTCCCGCCGTTTCTGGTCATGGACCCGATTGTCGCGCGGCTCTTTGCCGAGCGCGGCTTCAAAACGAAAGAAACGCTGATCCAATGGATGGCCGCCAATGCGCGGCTGCCGGCGCGCGAATACTGGGACGATCAGTGGGTGCA
>JASIAN010000208.1 GCA_030042035.1 Alphaproteobacteria bacterium
CGGTGCCGGCATCGGCGCGGCGTCGGGGGCGATCGTCGGCGCCGGCAGCGGTGCCGCCCAGGCGCAGTACAGCGCTGCCTATATCCAGCAGCAATATAACGCCTATTACTCGCAATGCATGGCGGCGCGCCAAGCGCAATACGGCACGCCGCCGCCCGGATCGGCGCCCGGCTATGCGCCGCCGCCCGGCGCCGCGCCCTATTCCGGCAGCACGGCCGACCAGCTCAACCAGCAGGAGATGAACCAATATTCCCAGCCGGCCTATCCCGCCTACCCGCCGCAGCGCTGACCGCTGCCGGCAATCCGACCGCCTCGCGGCGCGGCCGAACGGGCTCGCTCGCTGCTCGCCGCCGCCCGTCGCCCGGCCGGTTCACCAGATGAGCTGGAACGTCGCGATGACGAGCACGGCGGCAAGGAGGATCAGTTCGGCGGTCGAACTGCTCGGGCGACGTCGTGCCGGAGCACCGGGCGGCGTCCGGAACAACTCACGGTCGCTGCCACCGGGAAACTGACTGCGGGCCATGTGCCTGTCCTCCCGGAAGAAAGGTAAGCAAAGAATGAAGCCTGAGCAAAAATTACTGCGAGGGGTGGCAGCAGAGCAATGAGGCGGCACCATCAATCGTCGAAGGGTTTTCAAATTCTTAAGTAAAACAATCGCCAAATTCTTCGTGCCGCGCCGACCATGCCGCGAGATCGGAGAGAGCGCGGCCGGTGTAGAGCGGCTTCCGGTCGGCGTGGCGGCCGGGGTCGGGGGACAGCGGCGGAAACAGGCCGAAATTGACATTCATCGGCTGAAAGGTGCGGGCCTGGGCGGCACCGGTGATGTGGGCGAGCAGCGCCCCGAGCGCGGTTGTCGCCGGCGGCGGCGTGACGTCGCATCCACGCCGTGATGCAGCAGCAAAACGGCCGGCGAGAAGGCCGATCGCGGCGCTCTCGACATAACCTTCGACGCCGGTGATCTGGCCGGCAAAGCGCAGCCGCGGCATCGCCTTCAGGCGCAATTGGCGATCGATGAGACGCGGGCTGTTGAGAAATGTGTTGCGATGGAGGCCGCCGAGCCGTGCGAACTCGGCCCGTTCGAGGCCGGGGATCAGGCGGAAGATGCGCTTCTGCTCGGCGTGCCGCAGCTTTGTCTGGAAGCCGACGAGATTGTAGAGTGTGGCGAGCGCATTGTCCTGGCGCAATTGCACGACGGCGAAGGGGCGGCGGCCGGTCTGCGGATTGCGCAGGCCGACCGGCTTCATCGGCCCCCAGCGCAGCGTGTCCAGCCCGCGCGCCGCCATGATTTCAACTGGCAGGCAGCCGTCGAAATAGGGCGTGCGTTTCTCCCATTCGCGGAATTCGATCGTCTCGCCTCCGAGCAGGGCTGCAACAAATGCGGCATATTCATCGCGGTCGAGCGGACAGTTGATGTAATCGGCTCCGTCTCCTTTGTCGTAGCGCGATTGGAACCATGCGCGGGCGAAATCGATCGTGTCACTATAGACGATCGGCGCAATTGCATCGAAAAACGCCAGCGCATCCTCGCCGGTCAGCCGCGCGAGCGCCGCGGCAAGCGCGGGCGATGTCAGCGGCCCGGTCGCGACGATGACCTCGTCCCACTCCGGCGGCGGCAGGCCCGCCACTTCCTCGCGGCGGATTTCGACGACCGGATCGGCCGCCAGCGCTGCCTCGACCGCGGCCGAAAAGCCGACGCGATCGACCGCCAGCGCCGCCCCCGCCGGCACCTTGTGCGCATCGGCCACGGCGAGGATCAGCGAATGGCAGCGCCGCATCTCCGCGTGCAACAGGCCGACCGCATTGCGCGCGGCATCGTCCGAACGGAGCGAATTGGAACACACCAGTTCGGCGAGGCCTTGGCCCTGGTGCGCCTCGGTCATGCGGACGGGCCGCATCTCGTGCAGTACGACCCGCACGCCGGCGCGCGCCAATTGCCACGCTGCTTCGCTGCCGGCCAGCCCGCCGCCGATCACATGCACCGGGTTCATCATCGCCGCCGCCATGCCACAATTGACACGAATGTCAGCATCGCCCCTGTTAATCGCGCCGCATCGGCGCTACATTTGCCGCATCTGCGCGCCACCCCTGGGAGCCCGTCATGTCGACAAGCTACCGCTATGCGCTGCCGGTCGAACAGACCGAGTGGAAATTCGACGGCCATACCGATGTCTGTTTTACCTGGGAATACGACGAAAACCGCGAAAGCCTCCTGCAGCTTTACGACAAGGGCAAGAAGCAGCAATGGGACGCGGCCGAGCGCATCGACTGGTCGCAGGACCTCGATCCGGAAAACCCGATGATGCTCGACGACCGGATCGTGCCGATCTTTGGCTCCGACATCTGGAACCGCATGACCGAAGGCGAGCGGCGGGAGCTCAGGCATCACCAGCAGGCGTCGCAGATTTCGCAGTTCATGCACGGCGAGCAAGGCGCGCTGATCGCAACCTCAAAGATCGTGCAGACCGTGCCTGACCTCGATTCGAAATTCTACGCCGCGACGCAGGTCATGGACGAGGCGCGCCATGTCGAGGCGTATACCCGCCTCCTGCACGAGAAGTTCGAGCTGGCCTATCCGATCACCCCCGGCCTCAAGGCGTTGCTGGAGAACGGCCTCAGCGACAACCGCTGGGACATGACCTATCTGACGATGCAGATTCTGATCGAGGGCCTCGCGCTCGCCGCCTTCCAGCGCATCCGCGACCAGTCAAAAAACCCGCTCGCCGCCGCGGTCAACGCGTATGTGATGCAGGACGAGGCGCGGCACGTCGCGTTCGGGCGGCTCGCGCTGCGCGACTACTACCCGCAGCTGTCGGACGCCGAACGCGCTGAGCGCGAGGAGTTCACGGTCGAGGCGTGCTGGCACATGCGCGACCGCTTCAACCAGCGCGAAGTCTTTGAGCGGCTCGGATTGCCGGTCAAGGAATGCATCGACATCCTCGACCATTCCGAGACAATGCAGATGTTCAGGAGCCGCCTGTTCAGCCGCATCGTGCCGACCGTCAAGGATATCGGGCTGTGGGGGCCCAAGGTGCAGGAAGCCTTCGCGGCGATGGGCGCGATCGACTTCGCCAAGGCCGACGCCGCGGCGATGCTGGAAAACGACGCCCGCGTCGCCGAGGAATTCGA
>JASIAN010000209.1 GCA_030042035.1 Alphaproteobacteria bacterium
GATTGGGCGGTCATGCTGCCTCCTTGGGATGCGGCGACCCGGACTGCGCGCGACGACTCGAACGGACGAGGCTGCGGGCGCCGTTTGCTGCCACCGGGCTGACGCGTTCCTGCTGTCACCTGCCCGGTCGTTTCTCCGCCTCTTGTCTTCCATGCTTAATGCAGCGATGCCGATGTGTCATCGGCAAAGTGCGCCACCGCCAGCCGAAAGAACGGCGGAGCTTTCCCGCTCGTCCGCTCCCCAACACTTCGCCCTTGCAGGTTCCGACTACTCCGCACCGAGCCCCTCGATCAGCTCGGTTGGCGATGTTCGGCGTGTTGCAGGAGCTGCGCGACTGCGCGACAGCGACGGCATGAACCAGTTCGCCGCCGATAACGCGGCGCGCGCAGACGCGGCCGAGCCGCCGCCGCAGCATCGCAGCGGTCTCTTCGAGCGGCCGTGTGGCGAGGCGAGCCTGAATTTCGCCTGAATTTTGAGGCGGCAGACGCCTATCAGAACGCCGCGCCGCCGGGGCGCGGCGGCAGATGCGCCGCGACATCCTCGCTCGGGCCGAGATGCGGCGGCTGAAAACCCTCGAATTGCGGCGCCGACGCCTCGCGCTCGCGCTCCAACGCCGCGTGCGCCGCAACCAGCTCTTCCCAGACCTGCCGAATGCTGGCCTGCGTCATCTCGTGGACAAACAGGTGGCCGGCCTCGTCAAAGCCGAACAAGCCTCCGCTGTCAGCGCCGCGCACCTCGCGGAAGGCGCGGTCGATCGCGCCGAGCGCGGCGACGAGCGCGTCCTGGCCGGCCAGCCCGGCATGGTGCATCAGGTCGGCAATGCGCATTGCATGCAGCCCCGGCAGGTTGGTGCCGAACGAACTCTCGCGCGCCAATTCGAAAAACAGCCGGACGATGACCGCATTGGCGGCGACCAGCTCGAAGACCTGCGCCGCTTCCGCCGCGGTGCACGCGGCAAGCGACATCGGCTGTTGCCGCGGTGCGGCCGGCGCGGCGCCGGGCCAGACCGCTTGCGGGCTCACGGCGGCGAGCGTGCGGGTGATCTCGCTCGCCGCCCAACGCTGCACCTCGGGCGGCGCGGCGCGCAGCTGTTCGATCGAAAACGTGAAGGCGGTCACGTGCGTCCTCCTGGCGGTGAAGTTGCCGTCATCAGATGCCGGCCGGCGCGCCGCCGCGCCTTGATTCACGTCAATCCGGCCACGCCGCGGGCTTGACGCAGATTAAAGGCGGCGGCGCTGCGCCGCCTACGATGTCCGCTCTTCACAATCGGAGAGAATGCCGATGCGCCGATCGAGTGAGCCGATATCGGGCATGCTGCGCCGGCGCCGCATCGCCGGTCGCGCCCAGCTCGCCGCCGCCGCCGACTCCTATCAGCCGCGACGCCAGCCGTCGGGACCGCTCGTCTGCCCGCAATGCGGCGTCGTGTACGCGCAGGGTCGTTGGCACTGGGGCAGCCCGCCGGAGGGCGCGGCCGCCGACCTCAGCCCGGCCTGCCAGCGGATACGCGACCAGCTGCCCGCCGGTATCGTGACGCTGCACGGCCCCCTCCCGCAGCCGCGCCGCGACGAGCTGATGGCGCTGGCGCACCATCACGAGGCGGCGGAAAAGCAGGAGCACCCGCTCAATCGCATCATGCGCACCGAAGAGAGCGCCGATGTGCTGCAGATCATGACGACCGACATCCACTTGCCGCGCCGCATCGGCGAAGCGGTGCGCCAGGCGTTTCACGGCGAACTGGACATGGACTTCGACGAGGACGCCTATTTTGCGCGCGTTGACTGGCGCCCGCCCAAGGGATAGCGGCGCCGGAGACCGCGCTCCGTGCGGGTCCCGACCAGTCGCCACAGGCGCTCCGGCGTCATCGGCAGTTCTGAGACCTCGCCGCCGAGCGGCGCGAGCGCATCGGCGAGCGCGTTGGCGATCGCCGCCGGCGCGCCGATCGTCCCGCCCTCGCCCATGCCGCGAAATCCGCCGAGCGTCCCCGGCGCCGCGCTTTCGACATGCCGCGTTGCGATGAACGGCAGATCGGCGGCGCGCGGCAGCGCGTAATCGAGGAAGCTCGCGCTGAGCAATTGCCCGGCCGCGTCGTAGACAATTTCCTCCGACAGCGCCGCTCCGATCCCTTGCGCGACGCCGCCATGCACCTGCCCCTCGACGATCATCGGGTTGATGAGCCGGCCGCAATCCTCGGCGACGACATAGCGCAGGATCGTCACCTTCCCGGTCTCCGCGTCGATCTCGACCGCTGCAATGTGCGTCGCCGAACTCGCGGTGCCGAAGACGGGATCATAGACCTGCGTCGCCTCCATCTCTTCTCGCGCGTCGGGCGGCAGGCGGCCCATCTCGGAATAGACCGCCTTTGCCAGATCGCGAAAACTCATCGTGCGGTCGGTGCCGCGCACGAAGACCCGGCCGTCCGCCGCTTCGATGTCCTCGCCTGCCGCTTCGAAGAGGTGCGACGCCGCCCGGATGATCTTCTCCTTCAGGAGCCGGGCGGCGGCGATCGCCGCGCCGCCGGCCAGGACGGCGCTGCGGCTCGCGTAGCTGCCGGTGCCGTGCGCGACGACGGCGCTGTCGCCCTGCAGGATGCGGATATCGGCGAGATGGGCGCCGAGGGCGTCGGCGACGACCTGCGCCAACGTCGTCTCGAGGCCCTGGCCGTGCGCCGAGACGCCGAATGCTGCCGTAACGGCGCCGGTCGAATCGAGGCGCACGGTCGCGGTTTCAGTGCCGGTGTTGATCGGCATGCCCGGCGCGGCGGAGATGCGCGAGCCGATGCCGGTCAATTCCGCATAGCTCGCAACGCCGATGCCGTAGAGCCGCCCCGCGGCGCGCGCCTCGCTCTGTTCGGCGCGCAGCGCGTCGTAGTCGATCGCGGCACAGGCGCGGTCCAGCGTCTCGATGAAGGCCGAGCGGTCCCACACGAGCCCGGACGCGACGCGGTAGGGAAATTCGTTGTCACGCACGAGATTGCGGCGGCGCAATTCGACCGGATCGAGGCCCATACGGCGCGCCGCCATGTCGACGAGCCGCTCCATGACGAAGGCGGCGATCGGCCGGCCGACGCCGCGATAAGGGCCGAGCGGCGTCTTGTTCGTCGCAACCGCACGCGTCCGCCCGCGATAGGCCGCTACGCGGTAGGGGCCGGGCAGGAAGCTCGCGACCTGCACCGGCTCCAGGGCGCAGGTCCAGGGGTAGATCGAATAGGCGCCGACATCGCCGGTCGCCTCGGCCGCAAGCGCCACGATTCGGCCGTCGCGGTCGAGCGCCAGTTCGGCCTCGACGATTTCGTCGAAGCCGTGCGTCGTCGTCGCGAGGTCTTCCATGCGCGTCGCGCTCCAGCGCACGGCGCGGCCGAGCCGGCGAGCGATCAGCGCGACGAGGATGTCTTCGCCATAGAGCGAGGCCTTGCCGCCGAACCCGCCGCCGACATCGGCCGCGACGACGCGAACGCTGTGGCCGGGCATGTCGAGAAGATCGGCGAGGGCGTCGCGCACGATGCCGGGCACCTGGGTCGTGGCGGTCAACGTCAGCGTGCGGCGGCCGCGATCGTATTCGGCGACCGCGGCGCGCGGCTCGATCGCCGCCGGCGCCTTGCGGCGAAAGCGGAAACGGCCGGCAACCCGCACCGCGGCCCCCGCGATTTCCGCCCCGGCATCGCCACGCGCAAATTCGCGCTGCAGCAGCACGTTCGTGCCGGCCTCGTCGTGCAGCAGCGGCGCATCGTCATGCGCCGCTGCATCGGGGTCGCCGAGCGCCGGCAGCGGCGCATAGGTGATCTCGACCAGCTCCGCAGCGTCCTCGGCAATGTCGCGGTTGTCGGCGACGATCGCGACGACCGGCTCGCCGACAAAACGCACCTTGCCGCGCGCCAGCGGAAACAGCTCGGTCGCATGGTAATTTCGCATGCGCGAGGTCGCGCGCAGCGGCGCAACGAGCCCTTCGAGATCGGCTGCCGTATAGACCGCGACAACGCCGGGCAGTGACGCGGCGACGGCCGTGTCAATCGCGACGATCGTGGCATGCGCGTGCTCGCTGCGCCGCAGGACCATCTGCAGCGCCCCAGGCACGCCGCGGTCGGCGGCAAACGCGCCCTGCCCGCTCAACAGCCGTGGGTCCTCGACGCGTTTAACCCGCGCGCCGATGTGGTGCGGCCGCAGCGCCAGATCGCTCATGGCGGACCAGCAGCAATACCGGACGCATGCAACCGAGCGATGTCGCGCTCGGACAAACCTAATACTTCGGCTAATACCGCGTCGGTGTGCTCACCGAGCTGCGGCGCCGGGCGCGCCGGCTCGCGCGGCGCGGCGGAGAAATCGAGCGGCAGGCCGGGCGTCGGGTAGCGGCCGATCCCCGGCTGCGCGACGTCGGCGAAGAGCGGGTTGGTTGCCGGCGAACAGCGCGGGTCCGAGCGCACCAGCTCGACGAAGTCCTGAAAAGGTCCCCACAAGACGCCGGTCCCGGCAAACGCCGCGGCGATTTCCGCGAGCGTGCGCGCGGCGCACCAGCGAGAGAGGAGCGCGCCGATCAGGTCGCGCGCCTCGTAGCGGCCGGTTTCGGTTTCGAGATCGACCCCCAACAGCGCGCCGATCGCGGCGAATTTCTCTGACAGGCCGGTGGCGCGGCCCAAGCCGCGCCATTGCCGCGGCGTCAGCGCGATGACGATCAGGCGACGACCATCGGCGGTCGCGAAATCGCGCCCGAAACTGCCGTAGAGATCATTGCCGATCGGCGGCCGCGCCCGGCCGTTGATCTGCACGTCGCCGATGTAGCCGAGATTGCCGACCGTCGCGAGCATGACGTCGCTGAGCGCGGCGGTGACTTCCTGCCCGTCGCGGGTGCGGGCGCGGTGCCGTTCGGCCGCGAGCAGCGCCGTCGCAAGGTACAGCCCAGCCGCAATGTCCCAGGCCGGCAAGACATGGTTGACCGGCATGCCGCCGCCCGGGCCGCTCTGCCCGGTGACGAGCGGCAAGCCGCTCGCCGCATTGACCGTGTAATCGACCGCAGCGCTGCCGTCGCGATTGCCGGTGAGGCGCAGCAGAATGAGGTCGGCGCGCCGCGCCTTCAGGCTCGGATAATCGAGGCCCGGTCGCGGCGGCAAATTGGTCAGCACGATGCCGCCGCCGCTTGGATTGTTGGCCGGCCCCGGAGCGGTCGCGATCGCCGCCGCCAATTCCCGGCCCTCCGGCTGGTCGAGCGCCAGCGCAACCGAGCGCTTGGCCTTGTTGAGCCCCGCCCAATAGAGCGAGGCGCCGTTCGCCGCGACCGGCCAGCGGTCATGGTCGATGCCGCCGCCGATCGGGTCGATGCGAATGACCTCGGCGCCGAACTGCGCCATCGTCATGCCGCCCAACGGCGCCGCGACAAAGGCGGAAAACTCGACAATGCGCAGGTCGGCCAACAGGCGGTTCATCGCAGCTCCTCGCGGCCCCCGCCGTCATTGAGCCGCAGCCGCGCCGCCGCCGCAATCCCCTGGCTACGCGCCGAACACGACGGCGCTCATGATCCGGCCGGGCAACAGCGTGAACAGGCCGGCGATGACGAGCGCGCCGACAAACAGCCCGATCATTGCCTGCCGATGGCGGCGCACATCATGGCGGTGCGCCGCCAGCACGGCGACGGGCAGCACCGCCAGCGTGAACAGCGACAACAGATGGATGGGGCTGAACGGTCCCCACATCCGGATCGTGTGGATGAAGAACGAGCTGACGACGATCGTCAGCATCAATGCCGTCCACGCCCAGCCGACGACACGATGCGGGATCGTGCCCTTGGGTGCGGCGAGCTGCACGACGCCGAGGCCGAACGCGCCCATCGCGGCAAACGCATGCATCCGAATGACCACCGGCGCGGCGAGGAGCGGGGCAAGGGTCATATCGCAGTGCTCCGCGGTTGCCGAAGTAAATGTTATTTACATTAACATTATCGCCGCGTCAAGCCCGTTCACCGATCGACGCGCGCGGTTCAGCTGCGCTCGCTGACGCCGGCTTCGGCAAACGTCGCCATGCCGGCGTGGCAGGCAGCGGCGGCTTTCAGGATCGCCAGCGCCAATGTCGCGCCGGAGGCCTCGCCCAATCGCATGCCGAGGTCGAGTAGCGGCCGCTTGCCAATTCTCTCCAGCAGGCGCCGATGGCCCGGTTCGGCCGACACGTGGCCGGCGACGCAATGGTCGAGCGCGCGCGGGTCCACGGCATGGAGCACCGCGGCGGCGGCGGCCGAACAGAACCCGTCGAGCACGACCGGCACGCGGCCCATGCGCGCCGCCAGAATCGCGCCTGCCATCGCCGCGAATTCGAGGCCGCCCAGCCGCCGCAGCACATCAAACGGGTCGCCCATCTCGGCCCGGTGGCGAGCGACCGCCGCGGCGACGACCTGGCGCTTGTTGGCGAGCGCTTCGCCGCTTACGCCGGTGCCGGGACCCGTCCAGTCGGCCGCCTCGCCGCCGAACAGCCCGAGGCACAGCGCGGCGGCGACGGTCGTGTTGGCGATCCCCATCTCGCCGACCGCCAGCGCATCGATGCCGGGTTCCACCGCCATCATGCCGTAGGCCAGCGCGCGGGCGCATTCCTCCTCGCTCATCGCCGGGCCATCAACGATGTCGCCGGTCGGCGTGTCGAGGTTCATCTCATAGACGCGAAGATCGGCGTCGATCGTGCGGCACAGCTGATTGACCGCGGCGCCGCCGGCGATGAAGTTTTGCACCATCTGCACCGTCACCGCCGCCGGATAGGCCGAGACGCCGCGCGCCGCGACGCCGTGATTGCCGGCAAAGACAACCGTGCGCGGATGCTCGACGCGCGGCGGGTGACGCGCCTGCCAGGCCGCGAGCCAGGCCGCCAGTTCTTCGAGCCGGCCCAAGGCACCGGCCGGTTTTGTCAGCTGCGCCTCGCGCTCGGCGGCGGCGCTGCCGGCGTCAAGATCGGGCCCTGGCAGATGCGCGATCAGCGCGCGGATTTCGGCAAGATCAGCCGCTAGAGCCGGCTCCGCCATCTCTTCCCCCCTCCCCGGCCGTGGTACGCTGCGACGGTGCTAGCCTTCGGCCTGCCCCTCCTGCGGGTCGCCGCCGAGGGTGCGGATCAGTGCCTTCAATTCGTCGATCGCGGCGGCGATGCGCGCCCGGTCGGTGCCGCGGATCACCAGCGTCACGCCGAAATCGTTGCGCCGGAAGTAGGGATAGGAGCCGATTTCGAGATCGCCATAGCGCGATTGCAAGGCGCCGAGCTCCGCCGCGATCGTCCCCTCGCCGAGCGCGCAGCTGACGCTGCGGCTCAGGAGCCGGGCACCGCCCTTCAGGCGATGCTGCAGCTCGTTGAATGTCGCCTGCATGACTTGCGGCACGCCGGCCAGCACAAAGACGTTGGCGACGCGAAACCCGGGCGCCCGCGAGATCGGGTTGGGCAACAGCGTCGCGCCTTGCGGCATCATCGCCATGCGCAGCCGTGCCGCGTTGAGACCGCCCGGCGGATAATGGCCCTCCAACAGGCGCTTCGCCTCGGGGTGCAACACCAGCGGCACGGCGAAGGCATCGGCGATCGCCTGCGCCGTGATATCGTCATGCGTCGGCCCGATGCCGCCCGTCGTGAACACGTAATCGAAGCGGTGGCGCGCCTCGTTGACCGCCGCGATGATCGCCGCCGCGTCATCGGCGATGACGCGCGCCTCGGTTACCCGGATCCCGACCGCGTTGAGACCCTTCGCGAGAAAGGTCAGGTTCAGGTCCTGCGTGCTGCCGGACAATATTTCGTTGCCGATGATCAGCACGCAGGCGGTAACGGTCCGACCTGCCGGCACGGCCGCACTGTGCCCTTCGCTCATCCCCTCCTCGCGCCCGCCGCCCGGCGGGAGTTGCCGGCGCCCTTCATAGGGAAACGCTGGCGCAGGCACAACAGGCCGGCGCCGATGGCGCCAAGGATTGTCGCAAGCCGCCCCGCTGCCTACCTTTTATCCCGGTCACAAGCAGCGGCGGCCGGCGCGTTCGGGCAAACGGTGTTCACGGGCCGGACAAGAGAAAGCGGGAAATGCAGCAGGATCTGACGGCCGGCCTCGGTCTCGCACGCGGCGGCGGGCCGCGCAACGGCGAGATCAAAATCCACGGCCCGGAAGACTTTGAGGGGATGCGGCGCGCCGGCCGACTGGCCGCCGCAATGCTCGATTTCGTCATGCCCTACGTGCAGCCGGGCGTGACGACCGGGGAACTCGACCAGCTGTGCCACGATTTCGCCGCCGACCATGGCGCCATCTCGGCGCCGCTCAACTACCGCGGCTTTCCGAAGTCGATCTGCACCTCGATCAATCACGTCGTCTGCCACGGCATTCCCGGCGAGCGGCGGCTCATGGAAGGCGACATTGTGAATATCGATGTGACGCCGATCCTTGACGGCTGGCACGGCGACTCGAGCCGCATGTTTCTGGTCGGCGAACGGGTCGCGCTGAAGGCGAAAAAGCTGGTCGATGTGACGTATGAGGCGATGATGCGCGGCATCGCGGTCGTGCGGCCGGGCATTCGGCTCGGCGCGGTCGGCCACGCGATCCAGACCTACGCCGAAAGCCACCGCTATTCGGTCGTGCGCGATTTCTGCGGTCACGGCGTTGGCCGCGTGTTCCATGACGCGCCGTCGGTGCTGCACTACGGCCGCCCCGACGACGGGCCGCTGTTGCGCGAGGGCATGTTCTTCACGATCGAGCCGATGATCAATGCCGGGCGCTATGAGGTGAAGGTGCTGGCCGACGGCTGGACCGCGGTGACAAAGGATCGCTCGCTGTCGGCGCAGTTCGAACACACGGTCGGCGTCACCGCGACCGGCCACGAGATTTTCACGTTGTCGCCGCAGGGGTTCGACCGCCCGCCCTACGATCTTAGCCGTCCGGCAAAAAGTCCTCGGCCAGAAGCTGCTCCGGCGTAAACGGGCATTCGGCCGGGAAGCTTGTCTCCGGCAGACCTGTCTCGTTGACTGCCTTCTGACGCGCTTCCTCATAAGCTTCCGGCAGGAGCTGATCGATTACCGGGCGCAGACTCGGCGATTCCCGCACCAGTTTCGCGATCCTGCGCCTTTGTTCGCGGATCGTGCCGCGCCAACTCGGCGATCGGAAAGTGACCTGGACTTGCCACTTAAGGAGGTGCGCCAGCAAGACCTCCAACCGGCTGTCGATTTCCCGCCTGTCGCTGCGGCCCATGCTGTCGAGCTCCTCGGCGAGATTCTCGACGTCGATTTCCGAAAACTTGCCGGCCCGCAGGAGGTTGGCCTGCTCCTGCGTCCACGCATAGAAATCCTTGTCATAGGCGGCGGCATTCCGCGGCATCACCAATCCTCCGCGACAGGTGGCCGGTGATCATATCATTCCCGCATGTCTCGCGGGTGCCAAGTGCCGGTCAGTTCAGCTTTGCCTTGAGCTGCTGCAACAGGATTGCGGCCTGGTGGCGGGCGGTGCCCTCCGGGGCATGGCGGATGAATTCCTCGAACGTCTGCGCGGCGGCGCGCAGATTGCCGAGCTCCGCTTGCAGGAGACCCGCTTCCTGGAGCAAACCCGGCAGATCGGGCGCCAGCAGCAGCATCGTCTCGACGACGCGCAGCGCGCGCTCATGCTGACCCATCTGCAAGAGGCGCGATTTCAGGTTGTTCTGCAGACGCAGCAACACGTCGCGATCGGCGACCGGCGCATAATGCTCGGGCGCCAGCTCGACCTCCTGCCCGGCCATCGCCTTCAACAGCTCGCGCAATACCGCGGCGTCGCACACCCGGCCGCCGTGGAACGGGTCGAGGATCAACCGCTCCGCTCCGTCCGCGAGGCGGATCAGGAAATGGCCGGGAAAGGCAAGACCGACGCAGTCCCAGCCCTGAGCCCGCGCGGCATGGAGATAAAGGATGCCGAGCGCGACCGGCAGCCCTTTGCGGCGATCGACGACCCGCATCAGATTGGCGTTCTGCAGATCGTCATAGGTCAATTCGTCACCGCTGTAGCCGTATTTCAGCAGGACGACTTCGTTGAGGGCGCGCGCGCGGTCCGCGAGACCGCCGGCGGCGCCGGGCTGCCGGCCGACATCGCGGGCGAGCGCCGCGAGGTGCTGGCGATAGTGCGCAAGGCCGACGCGTGGCCGCTCATAGGAAGCGAGTGCCAGCGCCGCCTCGGCGAGCGGCAGCACGCCCCCATCCTGCGCGGCCAGCGCGCGCAGATAACGGGCGCATTCATCGGGTTCGAAAGCGTCCGGCAATTCGCTCATCAGCGAAGAGGATATCACAGCCTCCGCACCGCGATGGGAGCTTCGGGCGCCGCGTCGGGATAGGGCGACGATGGCGCGGCAACCGCGCCCGCCGGCACGGCCGGCACCGCCGCAACGGCCGCCGGCGCGCCCGGGCGCAAATCGATATAGGACACAACCCGCAGCACACCCGGCACATAGCGCGCGATCTGCGTGACGCGATTGAGCTCGGACTGATCGCGTGCCGAACCGATCACGTAGACCGAGCCGTTCTCCGTGTCGATCACGTAGTTGACCGACCTGACCGTCGGGTCGAGCATCAGCTTCGAGCGAATCTCGGCGGTGATCCAGGCGTCCTTCGCGTTGTCCCACACCGTTTCGGGGGGCGCTATGACGACCTCGTCATAGACCGCGCGGACCCCGCGCATCTGCCCGGCAATCCGGGCGGCGGCGAATTTCATCTGCGGCGTCGGCACGTGGCCGGTCAGCAGCACGCGCCCCTCATATACGGTCGTCGTGACGCTCTGCTGGAAGCGCGGGTCGGCCTTCATCAATGCCGCCTCGACATCGGTCTTGATCTGCACGTCGTCGGCGAGGCCGTTGACGCCCCGCTCCTGGCCGGCCAGGTAGCCGGCACCGCCGGCGGCGGCCATGCCGCCGACGACGGCCACGCCGACGCAGCCGCCAAGCCCCAGCGGCAATGTCGCAAGCGCAAGGGCGGCAGCGATGCCCGTTGGTAACCGTGCCATGTTTCCCTCATCGGCAACAGCGATTGGGCATTCTCGGCGTTTCGCCGAAGCCAGCCAAGCGGCGGCGGGCGCCGCACCGTGCGGCCGGCCGCCATCGGCGGATCCGCTATTCGTCGCTGCGCCAGGCGCCGGCAAAGTGCCGCGGCAGGCGCAGCGGCACCACCGTCATCACGTCGAATCGCAGCGCCAGCCGCGCCAGATCGGGCCGCGCGGCGAGAAACGCCGCGGCGGCGCGGGTGATGCGCCGACGCTGCCGCGGCGGCAGCGCAGCCGCGGCGCTGTCGGTGTCGCCGCGCGATTTGACCTCGATGATCGCCAGCACGCCGCGACGGCGGGCGACGATGTCAATCTCGCCGGATGGGCAGCGCCAATCCGCCGCGACAATGCGCCAGCCGCGCACGCGCAGATGCCAGCGGCACAACAGTTCTGCCGCGCGGCCGCGCCGCCGGGCGCGCCGTCGCCGCGGATCGGGTCGGCCGCCGGGCCTCATCGCTTGCCGCTCCGCTGCAACGCGAGGCCGCGCTCGTAAATCGTGCGGCGGCCGATCCCGGTCTCCGCGGCAAGCTCGACGGCCGCATCGCGCAGGCTGTGGCGCGCCAGCAGCGCCAGGAGCCGCGCGTCGAGCTCGGCGTCAGAGACGATCGCGGCCGCGCCTTCCGGCGGTCCGATGATGACGACCGCCTCGCCCTTTGGCGCGCCGGCTTCGCGATAGTGCTCGGCCAGCGCGGCAAGGCGGCCGCGGCGGACCTCCTCATGCTGCTTCGTCAACTCGCGCGCAACCGCGGCCGGCCGGTCGCCAAACAGTTCGGCCATGTCGGCGAGCGCGGCGGCGAGCCGCGACGGCGCCTCGAAAAAGATCAGCGTCGCTGCCAGCGTTGTCCATTGCGCTAGGGCGCGCCGCCGGCCGGCCGACCGCTTCGGCAGGAAGCCGACAAAAAGAAAGGTATCAGGCGGCAGACCGGAGAGGATCAGCGCGGTCAGCGCCGCCGACGGACCCGGCGCCGCGCTGACTGGCAAATTCTCCTCAAGAGCGGCGCGCACCAGCTTGTAACCGGGATCGGAGACGAGCGGCGTGCCGGCATCCGACACCAGCGCCAGCGTGGCGCCGCCGCGCAATGCCGCGAGAATCGCCGGACGGACGCGCTCGGCATTGTGCTCGTGGTAAGGATCGAGCGGCGTGTTGATGCCGTAGCGGGCGAGCAGCCGCGCGGTCACGCGCGTGTCTTCGCACAGGATGCGATCGCAATGGCGCAGCACCCACAAGGCCCGCAGCGTAATGTCGCCGAGATTGCCGATCGGCGTCGCGACGAGATGCAGGCCCGGGGCCAGGGCATGCGTCGGCGCCCACCCGACGTTGTTGTCCAAGGCCGGCGCACCGTGCCGCGATTGCATCGCCGCGGCCCGCTCGCTAGGGTCCGCGCCGGCATTCGCATCGTTGCCGGAGGCGATCCGTGCTGCGCTCGTGTGTTCCGCGGTTCGCCGCAACGCTTGCTGCCTTCGCGATGACCTTGGCGCTTGCCGCCTGCGGCGGCAAGCCGATGGTACCGGCGCCGGTCGCCGCTCCGCAATTGCACCCGAAACCGCCGCCGCCGGCGCCGATATCGGCGGTGCCGATATCCCCACCCGGCACTGCCAAGGTGGCGCTGCTGCTGCCGATGTCGGGTCCGGTTGCGGCGCTCGGCAAGGCGATGCTGCAGGCCGCCCAACTGGCGCTATTTACGACCAGCAACGAGCATTTGACGCTGATCCCGCGCGACACGGCCGCGCCTGCCGGCGCCGCGGCCGCCGCGCATTCCGCGATCGGCGACGGGGCGCAGCTGATCCTCGGGCCGCTGCTCGCGGCCGATGTCGCGGCGGTAAAGCCGGTGGCGGGCGCCGCCCACGTCAACGTTATCGCCTTTTCGACTGCGACGCAGCTGGCCGGCGGCAACGTCTTCCTGATAGGGTTTCTGCCGCGCGAGGAAATCGCGCGCGAGGTCGCCTTTGCGCGCGAGCGCGGGCTCAGCCGCTTCGCCGCGCTGGCGCCCAATTCGCCCTACGGCCACTTGACGACCGATGCGCTGCACCAGGCGGTCGACGCGAGTGGCGGCGCGGTCGCCAGGGTCGAATATTTCACGCCGCAACAGGGCGACCTTGCGGCAGCGATCGCGCGGCTGCTGCAAACCGCAACCGACGTTCCGGCGGCCGTGCCATCATCCGGCGCGACGCCGCAGTTCCCCGGCGCGCCGCCCCCACCCGCGCTGGCGCCGCCGGCGGCACGTAAACCGCCCAACATTGATTTCGATGCCTTGCTGCTGCCGGAGGGCGGCGCACAGCTGAAAGACATCGCGCGCCGGCTGCAGGCAGCGGGGCTCGATACCGCAAAGGTGCGCCTGCTCGGCAGCGGCCTGTGGGACGATTCGTCGATCGCGGGCGAGCCGGCGCTTTACGGCGGCTGGTTTGCCGCATCGCCGCCGGCGGCGCGGCAGGAATTCGAGAACCGCTTCAAGGCGACCTACGGCAGCGCGCCGCCGCGCCTCGCCTCGCTCGCCTTTGATGCGGCGGCGCTGGCGGCGGTGCTCGCCGAGCGCAGCGACAGAGAGCCGTTCTCCCGCGACGCGATCATGAACCCGCGTGGCTTCTCCGGCGTCGACGGCCTGTTCCGCTTCACCCCCGACGGCCTCGTGCAGCGCGGCCTCGCGGTGCTCGAGGTCGGGCCGCAGGGCAACACGCTCGTGAGCCCGGCGCCGGCCAGCTTCCACGACTTGGCGTATTAAACCGGGGCCAACGACGGAGACGGCGATGCAGCACAGCGAAGCGGCCTATCGCAAAGGCCTAGTCGATCTTGGCGACGGCATGATCAGCCGCGAGATTTTTGTCAGCGAGGCGATCTACCGCGAGGAGTTGGAGCGCGTCTTCGCGCGCGCCTGGCTCTTTGTCGGGCACGAAAGCCAGATCCCGAACCCCGGCGATTTCTTTGTGTCGTGCATGGGCGAGGAATCGGTGATCCTGTGCCGCGACCGGGCCCAAGCGGTGCACGTGTTCCTCAACTCCTGCCGCCATCGCGGCATGAAGGTGTGCCGCTACGATGAGGGCAACACGACCGTCTTTACCTGCCCCTATCACGGCTGGAGCTACGCGAGCGACGGGCGGCTCGTTGGCGTGCCGTATTTCCGCGAGGCTTATCATTCGCGGCTCGACCGCGCGCAATGGGGCCTCGTCGAGGTCGCGCAAGTGGCGCGCTACAAGGGCACGGTGTGGGCGACCTGGGACCCTGCGGCGCCCTCCTTCTTCGATTATCTCGGCGCGTTTCGCGCCTATCTCGATCTGTCGCTCGATTCCTGGGACGGCAGCGAGGGCGGCAGCGAAATCCTCGCCGGCGTGCAGAAATGGCTCATTCCCTGCAACTGGAAATTCCCGGCTGAGAATTT
The DNA here is from genome assembly GCA_030042035.1 of Alphaproteobacteria bacterium. Taxonomy (GTDB): domain Bacteria; phylum Pseudomonadota; class Alphaproteobacteria; order ATCC43930; family CGMCC-115725; genus DATARH01. The sequence goes on from JASIAN010000209.1 coordinate 14,358, forward strand.
CTCCGGCGACAGCTACCACAACATCAGCCACCGCTCCGTTGATCTCGTCGGCATCGGCCCCTCGGGCAGCGGCAGGCGCGACATGACGGAGCGCCAGCTGGCGCGACGGCTGCAGATTTCGTTTCCCGAATACGGCCACCAGACCGGCGTCTATGTGCTGCCGGCGGAGGAACCGGTGCCGCCCGCCTATCAGCACTCGCCGATCGTCGCCGAATACTTCGCCCATTGCGAGGCCGAGCGGCGCCAGCGGCGCGGCGAGTGGGGCCGGGTCATCGGCAGCCCCGGCGAAATTTTCCCGAACACGGCGCTGCATCCGCGCCAGCCGCGCACGATCGCGGTGTGGCATCCGCGCGGCGCGCACCAGACCGAGGTGTGGCGCTGGTATCTCGTCGATGCCGCGGCGCCCTCCGAGGTCAAGGCGTTTTTGCGCGATTACTACATCCGCTATTCCGGCCCCGGTGGCCTCACCGAACAGGATGACATGGAAAACTGGAACTATGCGCATGCGGCAAGCCGCGGCCCGATCGCCCGCCGCTATCCCTACAACTACGCGCAGGGCATGGGCCATGAGATCGCGAACTGGGAATGGGACGGCCTCGCGCTGCCCGGCTGGGTCATGGACCTCACGGAGGCAAAATCGAGCGAGCACAATCTGCGCAATCTCTATCGCCGCTGGGCCCAGTTCATGGAGGCCGACGATTGGGCCGCGCTGCTGCCGGATCGCGCCGCCCGCGCCGCCGAGTAACCGCCGCCGCGCCAGCCGCGATCACGCGGCTTCCGCGCGCCGAAAAGCGGGCCTTCGGAGCGCGGAGACGATTCGTCGCGACCCGATGCCTAGTTTTCGCCGAGCAGCGACTCTTCCAGCTTGGAAATCTTTGTGATGGCCTCGTTCCTGCGAAAATAGCAGAACACCGCAGAAAGCAGGGCGAGCCCGGCTAAGCTCACCATGACCATGTGAAAGCCATCCATAAAGGCAAGCTTGCTCGAAAAGGCGAGGGTTGCCGCTTGAAGTGGTTCGCGGCCGCCGGCCGCGCCGCTGCTGGCCGCCACAAACACCACGCCGGAGACATCGATCCCAAAAATCACGCCAAGCGCGCGCATCATATTAAGCAACCCGCCGGTCACGCCGAGCTTGTCGCGTGGTGTCGCTGCCATCGTCATCCGATTGTTGGCCGGAGTGAAAACGCCGAGGCCGGCACCGAGCATGAGCATTTCAAGGACGAGCAGCGCCGCCTCGCCCGTGCTGCTCGCAAAGATCAGCAGCAAAGACCCGAGCGCCATCAGGCAGGAGCCCGCCAAGGTGAGCCGGCGCGAGCCGAGCCGGTCGCAAGCATAACCGGCGACAGGCGCCAGCACCGCCATCGAAAGGGGGATCGCGGTAAGCATGATGCCGCTGAAGCCAGTGCTGTAACCGAGCACATCCTCAAAATAGAACGGCAACAAGAACAGCACCGTGAACAGCACATAGTACGCCAGGAAGGCGGTAACATTGCCGGAAGCTAGCGTGTATCGGCGAAATATCGATAGATCGATGAGCGGGCTTTCGGTTTTCAACTCAACGATCGCAAAGCCGGCAAGGCAGGCGATACCGACCGTCATCTCGGCGGGGATGTGCGGCGAGTTCCAACCGCGTGATTGTGCCGTGTTGACCGCGAGGACCAGCCCCGTCAGCGCCGCGGTGAGAAGGGCGCCGCCGACATAATCGATCTTTTGCTTCACCGGGTTCGCATGATAGCGCGGCAGCACAAAATGCGCGACGGCCGCGCCGACGATCCCGATCGGCACGTTGACGTAAAAGATGAACCGCCATCCGGCAAAGGTGATCAACATGGCGCCGATGAACGGTCCAAGCGCCATCGCCACGGCCTGAACCGCGGCTTGCGTGCCGAGCGCGCGGCCGAGTTCCCGGTTGCGGAAGACTTGCGTGATCAGCGCCACGGAATTGGCCTGCAGCAGCGCCGCCCCGACGGCCTGCAGCGAACGGGCGAGGATCAACGCGACAGCACTTGGCGCGAGGCCGCAAAGCGCCGAGCCGACGATGAAAATTCCGAAGCCGATGTTGTAGAGGAGGCTGCGCCCAAAGATGTCGGCGAGCCGCCCGACGATCGGCAAGGCCAGCGCCAACACCATCATATAGGCCATCGAAACCCATTCGACGAGCGCGAGGCGTGCGCCGAACTCGCGTTTGATCGTCGGCAGCGCAATATTGACGATGCTGATGTCGAGCGCCGACATCGTCGCGCCGATGAGAACGACGCCGAGCACACCCCACTGCCATCGCTCGCGCGGCGCAAGCCCGGATGGATGGCCATGGGAGAAAAAGGAGGAGACGATCGGGGTATTCATGAAAGACTGGGTTCCTATCGCGCCGGGCTGCCGTGCGGGTTTAAATCGAGGGCGGGGTTGGTGCGCTATTCGGTAAAACGGAACAAGGGGGCGACAAAATATGAGGCAATTTGACGCGTCGGCAGCGACGCGGCGCTGCCTCATCGATGGCCCGGCGTGTCCCGTTCGCATCCGGGGCGGATCGCCGAACGGGCGGGGTTGACAACTACAGGTTGCCGCAAATAACCGAAACCGCAAACCTGGGAACCGCCCTGGCCGGTTGCGCGGGTCGCACCATATATTGCGCGGTCGGTCAGCGGGGAACGGATGGCGATGGCCAAGGTCGAGATGTACACGACGGTGTGGTGCCCCTATTGCGCACGCGCCCGCGCGCTGCTCGACAAAAAGGGCGTGGCCTATACGAACATCGACGTCGATGACGAGCCGGGCCGGCGCAGCGAGATGGTCCGCCGCGCGCATGGCCGCACGAGCGTGCCGCAAATCTTTATCGACGGCGAGCATATCGGCGGCTGCGACGACATCGTGGCGCTCGACCGTGCCGGCAAGCTCGACGTTAAGCTGGGGCTGCAGCGATGAGGTCATTGTCCATTGGGCCGTTCACCGCCGGCTGCATCCAATTCACCGCCGGCCCCGATCCCGAACCCAATCTGCGTATCATGCAGGGTCTCGTGCGACAGGCTGCAGAGGCCGGCGCCGAATTCGTCATGACGCCGGAAGCGAGCAATTTCATCGAGAGCGGCCGGCGCCGCCGCGACAAGGCGCGGCGTGAGACGGACGACCCGTTTCTCGCCGGCATGCGCGAGCTGGCGCGCGAACTCGGCATCTGGCTCCTGCTCGGCTCGCTTGTCATCGATCCCGCCGGCGAACCCGGCACCGATGCCGGCGAAGGCCGGCTCGCGAACCGGTCGCTGCTGATCGATGCCGCGGGCCGGGTGGTCGCGCGCTACGACAAAATCCACATGTTCGACATCGACTTGCCCAATGGCGAGAGCTACCGCGAAAGCAATGCCTATCGGCCGGGCCATGACACCGTCGTCGCCGAGACGCCGTGGGGCCGGCTCGGCATGAGCGTTTGTTACGACGTGCGCTTTCCCTATCTCTACCGCGCATTGGCGCATGCCGGCGCCGATTTCCTCAGCGTGCCCTCGGTCTTCACGGTGCCGACCGGGCGGGCGCACTGGCATGTGCTGCTGCGCGCGCGGGCGATCGAGAATGGCGCCTTTGTGTTCGCGCCGGCGCAATGGGGCGAGCATCCGGTCGGGCGCAAAAGCTACGGCCACGCGCTGATCGTCGATCCGTGGGGCGAAATCCTCGCCGATGGCGGCGAAACGGTCGGCTTTATCACCGCGCGCATCGACCCGGCCAAGGTCGCCGAGGCGCGCCGCTCGGTGCCGTCGCTGCAGCACGACCAGCCGTTCGCGCCGCCCGCCATCGTCTCGCGCCCGCTCGCCGCGGAGTAATGGCGCCGCTACGCCGCGGCCAACTCGTCGTACAACGCGAGATATTGCCGGGCGGCAGCTTCCCAGCCGAAGTCGCGCGTCATCGCCTGCCGCATGACGCGCCGCCAGGCGGCTTTGTCGCCCCACAGCTCTGCCGCGCGCTGCACGCCCGAGAGCAGGCCCTCGGGCGTCCCGTCGTCGAACGCAAAGCCCGTGGCGCTGCCGTCGGCCAGCGTCACGGCGTTGCTGTCGACGACCGTATCGGCGAGCCCGCCGGTGCGGCGCACGACCGGCAAGGCGCCATAGCGCAGCGCGTAGAGTTGCGTCAGGCCGCACGGCTCGAAGCGCGACGGTACGAGGATCGCATCGCTGCCCGCGACGATCAGATGCGACAGCGCCTCGTCATAGCCGATCTCAATGCCGACCTGCCCAGCATGGGCCTGCGCCGCAGCGTTGAAGCCGGCTTCAAGGCCACCGTCGCCGCTGCCGAGCAGCACGAGCTTCCCGCCGGCCGCGACGAGGCCGGGCAGCGCCGCCAGCAGCAGGTCCATGCCCTTCTGCCAGGTCAGCCGGGTGACGGCGCCGTAGAGCAGCTCGTCGCCGCCGGCCAGCGCGAAGCGGCGCGCCAATTCCGCCCTCGCCGCCGACTTGCCGCGTCCGGCGCTGGCGACGCCATAGCGGCGCGGCAGCAGCGCGTCCTTTTCGGGCGACCAGATGTCCGGATCGACGCCGTTGAGGATGCCGCTCAACGCGTTCGCGCGGGTACGCAACAACCCATCGATGTTCATGCCGAAATCGGGGGTCTGGATTTCGCGGGCATAGGTCGGGCTGACCGTTGTCAGGCGGTCGGCGTAGTAGAGGCCGGCCTTCAGAAACGACAGGCCGCCGTAATACTCGATCCCGTTGATCGAGAAGAAATTCGCCGGCAATGCCAGATCGCCAAAGGCGCCGGCCGGGAAAAAGCCCTGATAGGCGAGATTGTGCACGGTGAAGACGCTCGGCACCGCGGCGTTCGCGGCGCGCAGATAAGCGGGCGCGAGGCCGGCATGCCAGTCGTGGCAATGCAGGATTTGCGGCCGCCAATTCGGGTCGGCGCCTTGCGCCAATGCTGCCGCCGCCCAGCCCAAGAGCGCAAAGCGGCGGTGATTGTCGCCCCACTCGCCGCCATCCGGCGTCTGGTACGGCGTGCCGGGCCGGTCGTAGAACGCCGGATGATCGACGAGGTAGAGTGCGACGCCGCGCTCCGGCGCCCGGGCCAGCGCGATCCGCACACGCTCCTCGGCAAACGGCGTGCGCAGCCGGGCGATGTCATTGAGCGCGAAGGCATCGAGCAACGCCGTGAAGCCCGGCAGCACGAGCCGCACATCGGCGCCCGCTTCCGCCAGGGCCGGCGGCAGCGCGGCGATCACATCGCCGAGCCCGCCGGTCTTGACCCACGGGTAAATCTCCGCGGCGGCATGCAGGATGCGCAGCGGCGAAATAGTAGAGCGGGTCAGTTCTTGCTCTTGTCGACGAGGCGGTTTTCGGCAATCCACGGCATCATCGCACGCAGCCGGGCGCCGACTTCTTCGATCGGGTGCTCGGCGGCGCGCCGGCGCATCGCCTTGAAGCTCGGCTGGCCGGCATGGTTTTCCAAAACCCATTCGCGCGCGAAGCGGCCCGACTGGATGTCGGCCAAGATCTTCTTCATTTCCGCGCGCACATGCTCGTCGATGACGCGGGGTCCTCGCGAATAATCGCCGTATTCGGCCGTGTTCGATACCGAATAGCGCATGTTGGCGATGCCGCCCTCGTAGATCAGATCGACGATCAGTTTCACTTCGTGGCAGCATTCGAAATAGGCCATTTCCGGCGCGTAGCCGGCCTCGACCAGGGTCTCGTAGCCGGCGAGGATCAGCGAGGTCAGACCGCCGCACAAGACCGACTGCTCGCCGAAGAGATCGGTCTCGCATTCCTCGCGGAACGTCGTCTCGATGACGCCGGCCCGCCCGCCGCCGATCGCGCAGGCATAAGAGAGGCCGATTTCGAGCGCGTTGCCGCTGGGGTTCTGCTCGACCGCGAGGAGGCACGGCACGCCGGCGCCGCGCTGGTATTCCGAGCGCACCGTGTGCCCCGGCCCCTTCGGCGCGACCATGAACACGTCCATGTCGGGGCGCGGCTCGATCAGCCGGAAATGGATGCTGAGGCCGTGCGCGACGGCGAGCGCGCTGCCGTCGCGCATGTTGGGCTTCAATTCACCGTTGAACAGCGCGGCCTGGAGTTCGTCGGGCGCCAGGATCATGACGATGTCGGCCCATTTGGCGGCTTCGCTGTTGGTCATGACCTTGAAGCCGGCATTCTCCGCTTTCGCCGCCGACGGCGAATTCGGCCGCAGCGCGACGACGACGTCCTTGACGCCGCTGTCGCGCAGGTTCATGGCGTGGGCGTGGCCCTGGCTGCCGTAGCCGATGACCGCGACCTTCTTCGCTTTGATCAGGTTCACGTCGGCGTCGCGATCGTAATACACGCGCATCGTTCATCTCCTGTCTTAAAATTTAGCCGGGCCGCGGGCGATCGCGACGGCGCCGGTGCGCGATACCTCGACAAGACCCAAGGGCTCCATCAGCGCGATGAAGGCGTTCAGCTTCTCGGCCGACCCGGTCAGTTCGAACACGAAGCTTTCGGTCGTCGTATCGATGACGCTGGCGCGGAAGATATCGGCGATGCGCAGCGACTCGATGCGCGCCTCGCCGCGGCCCACCACCTTGATCAGCGCCATTTCGCGCTCGACAAACGGCCCTTCGTCGGTCAGGTCGTGCACCCTGTGCACCGGCACGAGGCGCGACAATTGCGCCTTGATCTGCTCGATGACCATGGGCGTGCCGGAGGTCACGATCGTGATGCGCGACAGCCTGTTGGCGCGGTCGACTTCGGCGACGGTCAGGCTGTCGATGTTGTAACCGCGCCCGGAGAAGAGGCCGACGACGCGCGCCAATATGCCCGGCTCGTTGTCGACGAGCACGGCGATGGTATGCCGCTCGATATTATCGGTCACTTTTTAAACCGTCATTCCCGCGCAAGCGGGAACCCAGGGCGACCATTGAGGCGCTGGCCCTGGACCCCCGCTTTCGCGGGGGCGACGAGGAGGAATTGGTGAAGGATTTCACACCAGCACCATGCCCTCTTCCGAGACCGGCTGCTCCGCCTTGTCGGCGGGACCCAAAAGCATCTCGTTATGGGCGGCGCCCGACGGGATCATCGGAAAGCAGTTTTCCGTCTGATCGACGGCGACATCGAGCACGACCGCGCCGGGCGTCTCGATCATCGCGCGAATTGCATCGTCGAGTTCGTCCGGGCGCTCGACACGCATTCCTTTCGCGCCGAACGCCTCGGCCAGCTTCACGAAATCGGGCAATGCCGCGGTATAGCTTTCGGAATAGCGGCCGCCGTGCAGCAGTTCCTGCCACTGCCGCACCATGCCCATGTACTGGTTGTTGAGGATGAACGCCTTCACCGGCAGGCGGTACTGCGCAATTGTCGACATCTCCTGGATGTTCATCAGGATCGATGCTTCACCCGCGATGTCGATGACAAGCGCGCCCGGATGCGCCACCTGCACGCCCATCGCCGCCGGCAGCCCGTAGCCCATCGTGCCGAGCCCGCCCGACGTCATCCAGTGGTACGGCTTGTCGAATTTATAGAATTGCGCCGCCCACATCTGGTGCTGCCCGACCTCGGTCGTGATGAACGGGTCGCGGTCGCGGGTCAGCGCATAGAGACGCTCCAGGGCATATTGCGGCTTGATGAGATCGCGGCGCGCGCGATCGTATCTGAGGCAATCGCGCGCCCGCCAGGCGTCGATCTCTTTCCACCACGCTTGCCTCGCGGCGCCCTCTGGGCGCGGCGCCGTTTTGCATTCACCCAAGAGCGCGCCCAGCACGGCAGCGCAATCGCCGAGCAAGGGCACATCGACGCGCACGTTCTTGTTGATCGACGACGGGTCGATGTCGATGTGGATCTTTTTCGATCCGGGCGAGAACGCATTGAGCCGCCCGGTCACGCGGTCGTCGAAGCGCGAGCCGACCGCGATCAAGAGGTCGCAGCCGTGCATTGCCATGTTCGATTCGTAGAGGCCGTGCATGCCGACCATGCCGAGAAAATGCGGGTCGCTCGCCGGAAACGCGCCCAATCCCATCAGCGTCAGCGTGCACGGCGCATCGACCGTGCGCACCAGTTCGGTAAAGCGGGCGCAGGCCTCAGGGCCGGAATTGACGAGGCCGCCGCCGCCGTAAAACAGCGGCTTCCTCGCGGCCACGATCAGCGCCGCCGCCTCGGCGACGCGCGCCGGATCGGGGTGCAGCTGCGGCCGATAGCTCTTGTGCTGCGCCTGCTCCGGGCCGCTGTAGGGACCTGCGGCAAACAGCACGTCCTTGGGCAGATCGACGACGACCGGCCCGGGTCGGCCGCTTTTGGCGACGTAGAACGCTTCGTGCAGCACACGCGCGAGGTCGGCGACATCCTTCACGAGGTAATTGTGCTTTGTACACGGCCGTGTGATACCGGTCGTGTCGGCTTCCTGGAAGGCGTCGTTGCCGATCAGGTGGGTCGGCACCTGGCCGGTCAGGCACACGATCGGCACCGAATCCATCAATGCATCGGTGAGGCCCGTCACCGCGTTCGTGGCGCCGGGGCCGCTCGTGACCAAGACGACGCCGACCCGCCCCGTCGAGCGGGCGTAGCCTTCGGCAGCGTGCACCGCACCGCCTTCCTGGCGCACCAGGATGTGACGCAGCGCATTCTGCTTGAACAGCGAATCGTAAATCGGCAGGACCGCGCCGCCGGGATAGCCGAATACGACATCGACGCCCTGATCGACGAGCGCCCTGATGACGATATCCGCCCCGCAGATCGGCTCGGCCGACATGACTTTGCTCTCCATGGGTGAATCCAGCCGCGCGGCCCGGCGCGCGAGCCGGCCCGGGGGGAAGGCACCCTAAGTCAGCTGTTACCGGCCGGTCAACCGCCAACAGTCGATGAAATGTCGCGCATCGCGCAGGATTTCAGCCGAAAACGCCACGTCGAAGACGCGGTCGGCGGTCATCTGATGGCGAAACCATGTCATCTGCCGCTTGGCGTAATGCCGCGTCGCGCGCTGACCATCGACAATCGCGTCGCCAAGCGCGACATCGCCGCGCAGATAGGCAAAGAGCTGCGGCAGGCCGACCGCTTTCATCGCCGGCAATTCGGGATCGAGGCCGCGCCCCGCGAGCATCGCCGCCTCGTCGAGGCCGCCCTGTTTGATCATCGCGACAAAGCGCGCGTCGCCGGCGGCATAGAGCGCGGCGCGCGGCGGCAGCAAGAGCAGCGCACAAAACCGGTAAGGCGGCCGCTCGCTGCCGCCTTCCTGCCACGCGTCGAGCGGTCGGTCGGTAGCGCGAAGGACGGCGAAAGCGCGCGTCAGGCGCTGCCGGTCCCCCGCCGGAAGCCGCGCCGCCGCGACCGGATCGAGCGCCGCCAGCCGCTCGCGAAAGGCATCACCGCCGAGCGCGCGATAGAGCGCCGCCGCCTCGGTGCGGATCACCGTCGGGATCGGCGGGATCGCGGCCAGCCCATGCTGCAGCGCGCGCAGATAGAGGCCGGTGCCGCCGACAACGATCGGCAGCCGACCGCCTGCATGAGCGGCGGCGATTTCGGCGAGCGCCAGCGCGCGCCACGCGCCGACGGAACTGCGCTCGGCCGCGTCGAGGTACCCATAGAGGCGGTGCGGCGCCCGCGCGTCGGCAGCCGCGTCCGGGCGGGCCGACAGAATGCGCAGATCGCGGTAGACCTGCAGCGCATCAGCGTTGATGACGGTGCCGCAAAGCGCCGCAGCCAGCTCCAGCGCCAGCGCCGACTTGCCGCTCGCCGTCGGCCCGGCGATCAGGATGACCGGGGGCAGACGCTCGGCCTCTGAGTTCATCGGTATCGCTTCAGCTTGCTCGCAATGACATCAGCTCGACCGGCCACCGCGGACTGCCTCGCACCGCGACATCCTCGACCACCCGGATTCTACCGAACGGCTCGAGCAGATGCGCGATAGCGTGTCGCGGTTTATCGCCGCCGCGGTGCCGTGTTGCACCGGGCCCGTCATGTACCGGGATCGTCGCCCGCTCGAATGCGAGCGGGGGCGCGGCGCGGCGGCTGAAGCGGCTCTCAACAATGGCCGCGGCCAAAACCGCGGCGCAAATCGGCCAGTGCGCCGGCCTCCGTCGTTGCCCGCCAAAAGCAGGCGTAGTCCGGGACGGTGCGCAGCTCGTGATCGGCGAAGGCCAATTGCGTGTCGAGCGCTGGACAGCCGTGCCCGCCGGCAAACCGGTACAGATGCTGCAGCCGCGCGCCGCCCCATTGATAGAGAAAACGCAGGCCCGCAGCGCCCGCGGCGCATGGCCGATAGCCGCTCTCGATGAGGGCGTGCTCCGCCAGGGCCGCGGCCTGGTACCGGCGATAACCGGCAGCGGAAAACCAGCGGATGATCTCGGCCCGCACACCGTCCGGGGTCGCGAGCTGCGGGTATTCCGGCGGCGGCGGCGGAAGCGGGAACTCCGGCGTCGCGACGATCGGAAAAGACGGGGGTTTGACGGCGCAAGCCGATAGGACAAGCGCCGCCACGAGCGGCATCGCCGTTGCGGCGCTGACCCGCACCCGCATCATTGCCGCCGCGGCGTCCGACAATACCCCATCACGGGCGATCGCGGCGGTGATGAGGCGCTATCGGCGGCGCAAGATCAGCCGAGATGGGCCGGCTTCTCGCACGCCACCGTGCCGATTTCGCCGGGGGTCGACACTTCGATGATCTCGAAATCGTCCGAGGTGCGCAATTCGTTGTGCTTCAAGCCGCCGGGGATGAACACCGAGTCGCCTTTCTCACAGCGCAGCATTTCGCCGGTCTCGAATTCCAGTTCGACCCAGCCGTTCAAGACGTAGACGAATTGGCTTTCGCACACGTGATAGTGCCAGCCGGTCGGTTGCGTCATGCCGGTCTTGGCCTTCGTGACCTGGGCGCGCATCGCGCCGCCGCTGGCATCCTTGGCGCCGAGATCGCGATAGGTGAAGAAATCGCGCCGGCCGGGCACCATGCTCGGCTGTTTCGCGGCCGTATAGCCGAGCTTTGTCCCCGATTTCTGGGTGAAGGTTGCAGCATCGTCGGGCATGGGAACCTCCTCGCTTGCGTTTTGCGGCATCCTAAGAGAGCGCGCGCGCCGGAGCAAGGCGGGGTTCAACCGCCGGGGCCGCGGCGGGCCAGCTCGTACAGCGCGATAGCCGCGGCGTTTGACACGTTGAGACTCGGCTGCTCGGGCCGCGTCGGCAGGCGGGCGAGCCAGTCGCATTCTTCGCGCACGAGGCGGCGCAACCCGCCGCCCTCGGCGCCCAGCACGAGCGCGACCCGCGGCCCCGGATCGAGCGCCGCGAGCGGCTCCTGCGCCGCTGCATCGAGACCGCAACACCAAAACCCCGCCGCCTTCAGCCGGTCGAGCGTCCGCGCGAGGTTTGTCGCGCGCACCAGCGGCACCTGGTCGAGCGCGCCCGACGCGGCCTTGGCAACAACGCCCGTCGCGGGCGGCGCGCCATGCTCGGCAACGATGACCGCCGCGGCGCCGAAGGCCGCCGCCGAGCGCAGCACCGCCCCGACATTGTGCGGGTCGCCGACGCGATCGAGCACGACAATGACAGTGCGGCCCGGCCGCGTCGCGGCCTCGCGCAGAACATCCTCAAGGTCAGGCGGCATCAGCGGCAGGACCGCGAGCGCCCAGCCCTGATGTACGGCGCCCGCCGGCAGCAGCCGGTTGAGCGCGGCGCGGTCCGTCACCTCGACCGCACCCTCGTCGCCCAGCCGCTCGGCGCGCGCGGCCATGGCGAGCGCTTCGGCGGCCGCCCGCTCGCTGGGCAAGACCACCAGCCGACGCCATCGCCGTCGAGGGTTGGCGAGCGCCGCGGCGACCGCGTGCCGTCCCCACAACCAGCTTTCATCGCGCCCCGCCGCGGGCCGCGGACCGGCCTTTTCGGGACGCGCCGGCAATCTCTGCGGCGGCTTTGCTCTTCGCACGGTACTCCTCAGCCGGTTGACAAGCCGGGGTGATGCCCCCTATCTACCCGCCTCCGCTTCCCCCAGCGGCGCAAGATAGGGCGCTTTGCGACAAGCGGAGGGGTGGCCGAGTGGTTAAAGGCAGCAGACTGTAAATCTGCCGGCGGACGCCTACGTAGGTTCGAATCCTACCCCCTCCACCATCTTCCTAAATATTACAGCATGTTAGATGGGACGTGGTGCAGCGAAGTGGTTGCTCCGTACGGCAATCGTGACACACCAGTGTGACAGTGCACACATAGCCGTGCGATTTTGCAACCCGGAACCCGATCTGCAAAGACCGATGCGGCCTGGGTACGCAAAGACGGGACGTTCGATCAGATCGCCGGGCTGAAAGAGCCCAAAGGGAGACGTGGCGAGCCGAGAGAACGAACGAGCATAAAGACCACGCCCTCTTCCGTCGGCTCATCTGCGTGAACTGGAGCAATCAAATGGCTGACATGAGGAATGAAACTGATAGCCTCGGCATCGTCGAAGTCCCTGCGGACAAGCTGTGGGGTGCCCAGACCCAGCGCTCGATCGAACGTTTCAGCATCGGCCAGGATTTGATTCCGCGCGAGATGATCACGGCGTACGCGACATTAAAAAAGGGCGCCGCAATTGCCAACCACGCCGACCAGCGGCTCGACGATCGTCGATATCGATTGATCGTTCAGACCTGCGACGAGATCTTGGCCGGGCAGCACCACGACATGTTTCCATTGCATGTATGGATGTCCGGGAGCGGCACCCAGTTCAATATGAACGTGAACGAGGTGATCTCCAATCGCTGCTGCCAGATTGCAGGCACGCCGTTGGGCAGCCACGAGCCGGTCCATCCCAACGACCATGTCAACATGGCCCAATCGTCCAACGACTCGTTCCCGTCGGCCATGTGCATCGCCGCCGCGGTCAATATGAAGCAGCGCCTGATACCGGCCGTTGCGGCTCTGCGCGATGCAATCGCCAAAAATGCTCAGGCATGGGACGGCATCGTCAAGATCGGGCGCACCCACATGCAGGACGCCACACCGCTGACATTGGGGCAGGAGTGGTCAGGCTATGCTGGCATGTTATCGGACGACCTGGAGCGGATCGAAGCAGCGCTGCAGGGCGTGTACCGCCTGGCGCTTGGCGGCACGGCGGTTGGCACCGGCATCAATTCAGCACCGGGCTTTGCCGAGGCGGCCGCGGCTGTGATCGCGAAACTGACCGGTCTGCCGTTTGTCACCGCGCCCAACAAGTTCGCGGTTCAAGGCGCCCACGATGCGCTGGTTCAGCTTTCCGGCACGCTGCGCACATTGGCGGTATCGCTCTACAAGATCGCCAATGACATCCGCCTGATGTCGTGTGGGCCGCGCGCCGGGTTTGCCGAGTTGGAGATACCGGAGAACGAACCGGGCTCGTCGATTATGCCCGGCAAGGTCAACCCAACCCAATGCGAAGCCCTTACAATGATTGCGGTTCAGGTGATGGCCAATGATGTGGCCGTGGGCTTTGGCGGCGCCGGCGGCTATCTCGAAATGAACGTCTACAAGCCGTTGATGATATTTAATATTATGCATTCGATCACGATCATGACCGACGGTTGCACGAACTTCCGCAAGTTCCTGGTGCACGGTACAAAGCCCAATCTGAAGAAGATCAACGAATACGTCGAGCGCTCGCTGATGCTGGTGACGGC
>JASIAN010000210.1 GCA_030042035.1 Alphaproteobacteria bacterium
CCGGCGCGGCCGGCGACCTGGTGCAGGAGCTGGTAGGTGCGCTCGGCGGCGCGCAGATCGCCGCCGGTCATGCCGAGATCGGCATCGACGACGCCGACCAGTGTCAGCAACGGGAAATGATGTCCCTTGGCGACGATCTGCGTGCCGATCAGCACATCATAACGGTGCGCCGTCATCGCCGCGGCGAGTTCGGCGGCGGCGCGCGGGCCAGTCAGGAGGTCGCTGACCATCAGCGCAATACGCGCCTCGGGAAACCGTGCCGCGACCTCCTCTTTCAGCCGCTCCACTCCCGGCCCGCACGGTACCAGCGTGCCGGCCGCAAGGCACTCCGGGCACAAGCGCGGCACCGGCTCGGCATGGCCGCAGTGGTGGCACACGAGGCGCGCTGTGAAACGGTGCTCGACCAGCCAGGCAGTGCAGCTTGGGCACTGCATGCGATGGCCGCAGGCGCGGCACAGCGTCAGCGGCGCATAGCCGCGGCGGTTGAGGAAGAGGAGCGCCTGCTCGCCGCCCGCCAGCGTTTCACCGAGCGCATCGGTCAGCGCCCCCGACAGAAAGCGGCCGGGCGCGAGGCGCTCGCGGCGCATATCAATGAGCGCGATTTCCGGCATCGCGGCGCCGGCGTGGCGTTCGGGCAGCGATACGCGTTCGTAGCGGCCGCGCGCGATATTGACGACGGTTTCGAGCGACGGCGTCGCCGACACCAGCACCGTCGGGATGCCTGCCAGCGAGGCGCGCAGCACCGCCATGTCGCGCGCTTGATAGGGCACCCCATCCTCCTGCTTGTAGGATGGGTCGTGCTCCTCATCGACGACAATCAGGCCAAGCTCGGCAAACGGCAGGAACAGGGCCGAGCGGGCGCCGACGACGACGCGCGCCCGCCCGGCGGCGACCGCCCGCCAGGTGTCGCGGCGCTGAGCGTCGCGCAGGTCGGAATGCCATTCGGCCGGCGCCGCCCCGAAGCGCTGGCGGAAGCGCTCCAGCCATTGCGCGCCAAGCGCGATTTCCGGCAGCAAGACGAGCACCTGCCGCCCGGCTGCCAGAACCGCCGCGATCGCCGCAAAATAGGTCTCCGTCTTGCCCGAGCCGGTCACCCCGTCGAGCACTGTGACGCTGAACCCGCCGGCCTCGGCGCGCTCGATGAGGCGCCGAGCGGCGCGCGTCTGGTCGGGCGACAGCGCCGGGCCGACGAGCTCCCAGCGCGAACCTGCGGGTTGCGGATTGTCGGGTGCCAGCCGCTCTTCGATGAAGCCGGCGGCAACGAGCCCGCGCACGACGCCGGCAGTGCAGCCGGCACGGCGCGCGACCTCGGCGATCGTCCCGCCGGCGTCGCGCAGTGCCGCCAGTACGCGCCGCCGCGCGGCCGTCAGCCTCCGGCCGCCGCTCGCTTCGGCAAGCGCCGCAAGCCCCGCCGGCGTCATCTCGCAGACGCGTCGCGGTGGCGGCGGCAGCAATGCCTCTTCGACGCTTGTCGCCATGCGCAGGACAGCGCCGGGCGGGGCCAGCGTGTAAGCTGCGACGCGCTCGATAAAGCGCCGCAATTCGGGCCGCAGCGGCGGCGCCGGCACGACTTCGATGATGGGTTTCAGCCGCGCCGCCGGCACCTCGTCGCCGGAGCTTTCCGCCCACACGACGCCGATGATGCGCCGCGAACCGATTTCGACGCGCACAAAGCTGCCCGGCTCCGGCGTCGCTATATCCGCCGGCAGGCAATAATCGAGCGCCGCCGGCAGCGGCAACGGCAGCAATACCCGCACGCGGCCGGTGCTGGCGGGTGCCTGCGCCGGCGCGTCCGCGGGCCGAGAGTTGGCAGCGCAGCCGGGCATCGCTACACTCGGCCCGGCAGTACAGTTGCCGGGATGGGACGCAGTTTGATGATGACGCCTGCTGTTGCGCCGCGATGCGTGATGACGCCGCTCGTCGGCGGCGCCGGGTAGCGCCGGCCGTGGCCGACCGCCCGCGCGACATACCGCAGGCCGAGCGCCCCCGCCCTGGGAGCGAGCCTGCAGCCGCGCGCGAGGCGCCGCCGGCGATCAGTGCCCGCGACGTCGTCGCGTACCTGCGCCGCCACCCCGATTTTCTCGATCGCCATCCCGAGGCGCTGCGTGCGCTGGGAGCGGCGCGCCGCGAACTCGGCGCCGAGGTGTTCGATTTCCAGCATTTCCATATCGAGCGGCTGCGCCGCGACCTGGCGCGCTTGGCGGCGGAGCAGCGCAACCTGGTCGCGGCCGGCCGCGCCACTCTGGCAAGCCAGAGCCGGGTGCACAAGGCGGTGCTGGCGGTCGTCGCGGCGGGCAGCTTTGAGCAGCTGCTGCAGACCGTGACGACCGATCTCGCCGTGCTGCTTGATGTCGATGTCGTTACGATCGGCGTTGAAAGCGCCGTGCCGGCCGCGCGGCTCGGCGTGCAGGGTATCCGGCTGTTACCGACCGGCGCGGTCGATGCTTTGCTCGGGGCCGAACGCGAGGTCCTGTTGCGCGCCGATATGGCGGGCGAGGCGGCACTGTTCGGCGGCGCCGCCGGCCTCGTGCGCTCGCAGGCGTTGCTGCGCCTCGGCTTTGGGCGCGGCGCGCCGCTCGGCGTACTGTGCATCGGCACGCGCCAGCCCGGCCGTTTCCAGCCCGGGCACGGCACCGAACTGTTGGCTTTTCTCGCCCGCGTCATCGGCGTCACGATCGCGCAATGGCTGACCCCGCGCGGCTGAGCATTCCGCGGCAGCCCGAGCCGCCGCCGCTCGCCCGGTTTTCGGCTGCGGAAGATCTGCGCGGCGCGATCGGGCAGTGGCTGCAATGGCTCGGCGCCGAGCGGCGCGCCTCACCGCACACGCTCGCCGCCTACGGCCGCGACCTTGCCTTCTTTCTCGACTTCCTGACGCGTCACTTGGGCGAGGCGCCGGCGCTTGCGACCTTCGCCCGTCTCGCACCAGCCGACTTCCGCGCTTTTCTCGTGCATCGCGCCGGCGGCGTCGAGCGCAGCTCGCTGGCACGCGGGCTGTCAGTCATGCGCAGCTTTCTGCGCTTTGCCGAGCGGCGCGGCCTCGCCGCGGCGCCGGCGCTCGCCGCGCTGCGCGCGCCGCGGCTGCCGAAAAGCGTGCCAAAAGCGCTGCCGGTTGCCGACGCCGCAGAACTCGTCGAGGCGCCGCAGGATCTCGTCAGCAGCGCCTGGCAAGCGCGCCGCGACATCGCCGTGCTGACGCTGCTGTGGGGCTGCGGGCTGCGGATATCCGAAGCGCTCGGCCTGCGCCGGCGCGACGGGCCATTGGGCGAGCAGATCGCGATCCGAGGGAAGGGCGGCAAAGAGCGGCTCGTGCCCGTGCTGCCGGCCGTGCGGCAGGCCGTCGCCGCGTATGTCGCGTGCTGCCCTCATCCGCTTCCCGCCGACGGACCGCTGTTTGTCGCGGCGCGCGGCGGGCCGCTCAGTCCGCGCCTCGTGCAGCGCCGCATCGCGGAGCTGCGGGTGGCGCTCGGCCTGCCCGATCATGTGACGCCGCACGCGCTCCGGCACAGCTTTGCGACGCATCTTTTGACAGGCGGCGGTGACCTGCGCGCGATCCAGGAATTGCTCGGACACGCCAGCCTGTCTACGACACAGCGTTACACCGCCGTCGACAGCGACCGCCTCCTCGCCGTCTACGCCGCCGCCCACCCCCGCGCCCGCTGAGCGGCGCTGGCCGGCTCACGCCCACTCGATCATTCTGAATGATGGCAACGCGTTAAATTCCAGCCGAAAATTTTCGGCACGCAACGAACCACCGTCTCCCCGGCTCGTCGGATCATTGCCTTCGGGCATTCAAAGGAGAATTTTCACCAGTCAAAATCGGATTTCAGTGGCTATCCGGGTCCACCATCAATTTTTCGATGATCATCGGTCAATCGATCGCATCTCTATCCCATCTTTCCTTGGCTGCGCCTGGCGGCGGGCGCAGCGCAGTTGCTGTTCCGCATCGATGCGGTATTATGGCGCATAGCCCTGTAACGGGGCGAGCGCCTGGGGCTTCGCCATCGCCGGCTGAATCCCCTGCCGATATCGACCGCGCCGCTCGAGTCCGCGCCGGGTTCATTACGATGGAATTGCACGACAGGACCGCCATCGCCCGCATTGTCGCCGGGATCGCTGCCGGCGCGGCAGGCGTTGCCGCGCCGCTGGCTTTTCCTGATTTTGCGCCGCGGATTTGGCAATGCTGGTGTTGGCAAGGTCCGCTTTATACAATTGCAAAAATGCGCCGCATTGACCTTCGCCTCGCGCTTCTCTGCGCGCTGATCGCCGCCGCAGCGGCACTATCGGCGTGTCAGACGACGACAAATGCGCCGGCAATTTTCGCGCCCGGCCAGGAAGGGACGTTTATTATGAAGGCAGGCCCGTCGAA
>JASIAN010000211.1 GCA_030042035.1 Alphaproteobacteria bacterium
AATTGGGTCAGTGAGCCGCCATAGAGATTGCGCGACGCGAGGAACTCGTCGCCCGGCCCCATCAGCGTAAAGAACACGAGAAACTGCGCGGCGTGACCGGAGGCGGCGGCGAGCGCGGCGCGGCCGCCTTCGAGGCTGGCGATGCGCTCTTCCAAGACCGCGACGGTCGGGTTGGTCAGCCGCGAATAGATGTAGCCGAAATTGTGCAGGTTGAAGAGCGAGGCGGCATGATCGACATCGTCGAACACGTATGACGTGGTCTGGTAGATCGGCGTCGAACGCGCGCCGGTAACGGGGTCGGGGGCGGCGCCGGCGTGCACGGCGCGGGTCTCGAAGCCGTAGCTGCGGTTATGTGCGGCCGGCGCCTCGCCCGTCGGGCGCTCGCGGATCGGCCGCGGCCGCGGCGCTTGCAGCGCGCGGCTCTGGATGATGCCGCTATTGACGCCGCTCCACGATAATTCGCCGCCCAATCGGCCGAATTCGATCTTCGGGCAGCGGTTCATGATGACTTCGAGCCCGGCCGCAGTGGCGCGCGCGGCGGCCGCGTCGTTGCGCACGCCAAGCTGCATCCACACGACGGACGCACCGATCGCGATCGCCTCCTCGACAATTTTCGGCGCCTCGCTCGACGGGCGGAAGAGGTCGACCATGTCGATTTTGTCGGGGATTTCCGTCAACGACCCATAGACCCGCTCGCCGAGCAGCTCGCCGCCGGCGATGCCCGGGTTGACCGGGATCACCCGGTAGCCCTTCCCCTGCAGGTATTTCATGACGAAATAGCTTGGCCGGTTCCAGTTGGACGAGGCACCGACCATTGCGATCGTCTGGACGCGTTCGAGAATCGCACGGATTTGCGCGTCGGAATAAGAAATAGGTTCAAGTTGGCTCATATGACGACCATTAAGCAGGATGCGGGGCAGCAGCTTAAGCCGATGTTAACGCGCCTACGGCTCATCTGGGGCGTGTTTCGGCGTGGCCGTCGGCGACACGGTCGCTGCGGCCAGCCAGCGATAACCTTGTTTATTCTGGCTCGTTTGCAACTCTTTCGGTAACGTGCGCGCTCCCGCGCTAACCCAAGGCCCGATTGGATGTGGACACAGATTCGTGCCGGACGCGTCCAACTGCGGAGCGACTGCTCCGCCGCCACCGCGATTGAATATGCGCTGATCGCGTCGATCATCGCACTGGCGCTGATCTCGCTGCAGTACACAATCGGCGCTGCGGTCGTCAACTTCTTCACCGAGGTCGGCAACGGCCTGTGACGGGCTGCCAGCGCGCCGATGGTGCCGCTTGAGCGTCCCCGCGAAAAGCTCCATTCTCGGTGCTGCCGGCCTCCCGCCGGCAAACACCTATGAGATGGAGCGCCGCGATGACGAGCGGGCAGCCGGTCCCGACCTATCCCGATCCCGCCATCATCACCCTCGACCCGCGCTTTGCGGCGATCCGGCCGCCGATGAACGCCGGTGTCGACCAGCTTTATACCGGCTGTCGCTGGAGCGAAGGCCCGGTATGGTTCGGCGATCTGCGCGTGGTGCTGTGGAGCGATATCCCGAACAACCGCATGCTGAAATGGGACGAAGAGACGGGCGAGGTCTCGCTCTTCCGTAAGCCGTCCAACAATGCCAACGGCAACACCCGCGACCGGCAGGGGCGGCTTGTCACCTGCGAGCACGGGATGCGTCGGGTGACGCGCACCGAGCACGACGGCACGATCACCGTCATCTGCAACCGCTACGACCGCAAACCGCTCAATTCGCCGAACGATGTCGTCGTCAAATCGGACGGGTCGATCTGGTTCACCGACCCCGCGTTTGGCATCCTCGGCAATTACGAAGGCAACAAGGCGGCGCCGGAACTGCCGACCAACGTCTACCGCGTCGATGGCCGCAGCGGCCGCACGACGATCGCCGCCGAAGGTATCAATTTTCCGAACGGGTTGTGCTTTTCGCCCGACGAGTCGCGCATGTACATCGTCGAGTCGCGGTCGCAGCCGCGTGCCATCCGCGTTTACGATGTCGTCGATGACGGCACCCGGCTCGCCAACCCGCGCAATTTCGCCGATCTCGGCGGCGGCTCGCCGGACGGGTTTCGTTGTGACGTCGAAGGCAATCTATGGTGCGGCTGGGGCGGCACGCCGGACCTCAACGGCGTTGCGGTGTTTGCGCCAGACGGCACGATGATCGGCCGCATCGCGCTGCCCGAGCGCTGCGCCAATGTGTGCTTCGGCGGCACAAAGCGCAATCGCCTGTTCATGGCGGCGAGCCGCTCGCTCTACGCCGTCTATGTCAATACCGAGGGCGCGGTCGGCGGCTGATTGCCGCTTTGCGGGGTTATTCCAGCTTTATTCCGCCGCCGCGGGGAGCAGCACCGCGCCTTGCGCATTGTCGGTGATGCAGGCTGTCTCGAAGAATTTGATCTCCGGGTCCATGCCGTAGCGCTCGCGGATACCTTGCAGCCACGGACCGCTATAGAAGGCTTCGGCCGCCGAGCGGCTCTGCCACAGATAGACGCCGCCGGCCCAGCCGTCCTCGGCATAGATGAACTGCTTGCGGATGAGGCCAGGCACCTGCCGGAAGCCGGGCGCGATGCTGCGGAAATGCGCGGCGCAGGCGGCAAGATCGATCGATGGCGGCAGGCGATACTGCACAATCGCGGTAATCATCGCAGTTCTCCTCGAAGTCGCGATAACCCTGAACCCGACAACGGCGAACGGGAGCCTCAGCCCTTCTTTTCCCAGCCTTTTTCGGTCTGCTGCCAGTAGCTCAGGGTGTGGCCGGCGGCGGCGGCCGCGCGCCAGCGCTGCCGCGCGGCCGCGACGGCGCCGTCGTCGTCGCCGTCGAACAGGTCGGCGCAACGGGCGAAGGAAGCAAGATCGGCGGCCGCGACACCATCCACCAGCACCAACATCGTCGCAGCGTTGGGGTTCTCGTCGCGATCGGTGAGCCAGATCGGCTGCTGCACGGCATTGCCGCCCGTCACCGAGCCGTGCGGCAGAAAACTCGCGTCGTCATAGGTCCACAACAGCGAATTCAGGTGTTCGACGCGCTCCGGCGAGGCGGCGCGCACGACGATGCGGTAGCCCTGCCCGCGGGCCCGCTCCAACAGCCGCGGCAATGCCCGCTCCAGCGGCGTCGTGAGCAGGTGATAGAAGCCGATCTCGGTCATTTAGCGTCGCAGGAACACCCGCTCTAACCGGGAATGAAGGCGAACGCTTCGCCGTCGCGGCGCACCCGGCCGACATGCGGCGGCCCGAAATGCGCCGGCAGCAGCAGGTGGTTGTGCTCCGCCGCTTCGTTCAGCACACGGCGTCGGACGGCGCGGGCCTGGGCGGGATCCTGGCAGAAGCCGCTGTTAATGTCGGGATAAGGCACCTGAACCGGGTTGTGCATGATATCGCCGGTAAACAAGCCGGTGACGCCGGCGCCCCCATTGCCGCGGATCATCACATGCCCGGCGGTGTGCCCGGGCGTCGCCTCAACCGTCAGCATGTCGTCGAGCGTATAACCGTTCTCGACGAATTGCGACTGCCCGGCTTCGATCACTGGCAGGACGCTGTCCTCGATGACCCCGTCGTTGACTGCGCGCGACCCGACCGGCATGCCGTTCCAAGAATCGTATTCGTCGCGGCTGAACAGATATTTGGCGTTGGGAAAGGTGGGCACCCAGCGGCCGTCCCTGAGGCGGGTGTTCCACCCGACATGATCGAGATGGAGGTGCGTGCACATGACAAAATCGACCTGCTCGGGCGCCACGCCGACCGCCGCAAGACGATCGAGCCAGGGCAGGTCGAGCTGATGCAGCGCCGGGAATGCCGGGCGCTCCTTGTCATTGCCGCCGCAGGTGTCGATCAGAATCGTGTGATGGCGGGTGCGAACCACCCAGCTGTGGATGCTGGCAACCAGAAGGCCTGCCTGCGGATCGTAATAATTCGGCGCCAGCCATCCCAGCTGCCGCTGCAGCGCCTCCACCGACAGGTCAGGGAACATCACCTCCGGCGGAAATGCCGCCTGGCAGGATTCCTCGACGCGGGCGACCCGAAGCTCGCCGAGCTGGAAATAACCTGATGTCGATTGCATTGCCTCCTCCCCTCGCTCGATAGTGGCTGCCGACCGGCATCGGGCCGGCTACGCGTTCTCGCAATAATCCGCGACAAAGCGGTCAAGGAGGCGGACGCCGAAGGCGGTGGCGCCTTTTGGCACGGTCGGCGCATCCTTTTTCGACCACGCGACGCCGGCGATGTCGAGATGCGCCCACCCCACCTCATCCTTGACAAAGCGCTTCAGGAATTGCGCGCCGATGATGCTGCCGGCGGCGCGGTCGCCGGCGATATTCTTGACATCGGCCGCGTCGCTGTCGATCGCGCGGTCGTAAGCCTCGGCGAGCGGCAGGCGCCACAGTTTTTCGCCGACCGCCGTCCCGGCAGCGATCAGCCGCTCGGCCAATTCGTCGTTGTTCGCGAACAGCCCGGCGTGCTCATGGCCGAGCGCGACGATGACGGCGCCGGTCAGCGTCGCGAGATCAACCATCAGCTTCGGCTTGAAGCGGTCTTGGCAGTACGCCAACGCGTCGGCCAGAACGAGCCGGCCCTCGGCATCGGTGTTGAGCACTTCGATTGTCTGACCGGACAGCGAGCGCACGATATCGCCGGGGCGCTGCGCGGTGCCCGACGGCATGTTCTCGACGAGGCCGGCGATGCCGACCGCGTTGACCTTGGCATTGCGCGCGGCCAAGAGGCGCATCAGGCCGATCACAACGCCGGCGCCCGCCATGTCCCATTTCATCTCGCCCATGCCGGCGGCCGGCTTGATCGAGATGCCGCCGGTGTCGAATGTAACGCCCTTGCCGACAAACGCGACGGGCGGGCTGTCAGGCGGGCCGCCGCGGTGCTGCATGACAACGACCCGCGGCGGCCGGGCGCTGCCCTGCGCGACGCCGAGCAGCGCGCCCATGCCAAGTTCCTTCAGCCGGTTCTCGTCGAGGATTTCGACCGCCAGCCCAAATCGGCTCAGCGCAACCGCCTGCTCGGCGAGGGTTTCCGGATAGATGACGTTGGCCGGTTCAGACACCAGATCGCGGGTGAACGCGACGGCTTCGGCGACGGCGGCGTGCGCCCGATGGGCGTCCCTGGCGGCGCCGGGTTTTGTCGTCGCGATCGTGACGCGGGCGAGCGACGGCTTGCGCTCCGGCTTTTCCGTCGTGCGGTACTTGTCGAAACGGTAGGCGCGCAGTTCGGCGCCGAGTGCGAGGTTGGCGGCAGCGTCGGCGGGGCCGAGCTTCACGGTATCGGCGACATCGATCGCGATTGTCGCATCGCTCTCGCCGGCGCCGTTCAGATGCGCGACGAGCGCGCCGCCCAGATCCTGCAACAGCCGCGCATCAACCGCCTCGGGCTTGCCGAGGCCGGCCGCGACGATGCGCGAGAGCGGCAATCCCGGCGGACCGATCAGCGGCAACAGTTCATTCTTCTTGCCGTGAAAGCGCGCTGCCGCCTGGACCGCCCGCGCCACCGCGCCGCCGGTCGCCTCGTCGACGTGCCGCGCCGCGGGGGTCAACGCCCGCTCCTCCCATACGCCCACAACCAGCGCGCCCGACGCCGGCAATGCGAATTCGGCAAATTCGATCTTCATCTCAGCGTCCCGCATGCTCGCATCTGGTCATCGCTGCGATAGACGCCGCGCGCCGGCGCCTGTCAATCCCGAGCCGGCGGAAACGATGCAATCTGCCGGATGAACGCCTTCATCCGCTCGATCGCCGGCCGCGCATAGGGCGCATCCGGCTTGCCGGTCATGAAGCCGTGGCCCTGATTGGGGTAGAGCTGCAATTCGACGCGGCCGCCCGCCTTTTGCCAGCCGTCGGCGAGACGCCGCATCGTCTCGACCGGTACCCATTCGTCGGCGTCGCCGCCGAACAGCAAGGCTGGCGGCAGAAATACCTTCTCGCCGCGGTCGAGGATCGCCGGCGGGCTGCCTTCGCTCATTGTTGCTTCATCGCCCCAGAAGGCATGATGATGCTGGACAAGCTCTGCGTTGCCGGCCTGTTTCGCGAGGTGGTAGCGCAGCAGCGGATCGAGCACGCCCCAGCCCGAGATGACAAAGGCGACGCGGGCGTCGACGCGCGGCGCCTCGGGCAGCGGCAGCGCAGCATAGCGCGGGTCATCCGGGCGCATCGCTGCGAGCAGCGCCTGATGCCCGCCGCTCGACGTGCCGAACAGGCCCAACCGATCAGGGCGGCTGCCGTAGGTGCGGGCCCGCGCCTTGAGCCAGCGGACCGCCAGGTTGATATCGGCGAGCGAGGCGGGATAGGGCGCTTCGGGCGGCATGCGAAAATCGATCGACGCGACGAGCATGCCGCTCTCGGCGAGGGCCTTGGCGATGAAAGCGTTATCGCTACGGTCCTTGCTGACCCAGGCACCGCCATGCACCTGCACCACCGCCGGGAATGGC
This sequence comes from Alphaproteobacteria bacterium, assembly GCA_030042035.1. Classification (GTDB taxonomy): domain Bacteria; phylum Pseudomonadota; class Alphaproteobacteria; order ATCC43930; family CGMCC-115725; genus DATARH01. Next base: position 6,444 of record JASIAN010000211.1, read on the forward strand.
CCGGTTCCCGCCGGCCGGTAGAGCCGGGCCAGCAGGGCGCGCCCCGCTTGGCGCTGATACTCGACATCCTCGATGCGGATTTCCGCCTGCACATCAGCGTCAAGCGTCGTGCTCATCGTCTTCTCCTATCGGCCGCCGCCGGATTGTAGCAGGCAGGGCGCGCCGCGTCTGCTGCATGCCCTGGCGCGATCAGCAGCAGATTGAATAGGCAGGGGTTGAGCCACTAATCTGCGACTGCTCGATGTGGAAGGAAGTGCATTGAGGACACAGCCGGTGCGCCGCACCGCGGCCCTCCGCGACACGAATGACGGCGCCACGACGCAGGGCTCCTTCGCCCGCTCGGCGATGCGCCTCGTTGCGCTGTTCGAGGCTTTGGCCGAATCGGCCGAAGGGATGAGCCTTGCCGAGTTGAGCGCGCGGCTCCGCGCGCCGAAAAGCAGCCTCTTGGGCATCCTGCGCTCGATGGTGACGGCCGGCTACATGGAGCACGGTCACGGGCTCTACCGCCTCGGCCCGAGGTCCTTCCGGCTGGCCGCCGACATCCTGGCGATCCGCCGCTTTCCTGCGCTGGTGCGGCCGATCCTGCAGGATCTCGCCACGAGGAGCGGCGAGACCGCGTTTCTCGTCGTGCTCGATCGCGCGGCGCAGCGCATGACGTATGCCGACATCATCGACAGCCCAAACCCGGTTCGCTACACGGTGCCGACCGGCACGACGCGACCGCTTTACGTCTCGGCGGGCGGCCAGATGCTGCTGGCCTATCAGGAGCCGGCGTGGATCGAGGCCTATATCCGCACGACGCGCCTCGAACCGCTGACGCCGCGGACGATTATCGACCCCGAAGAGTTGCGCGGGCGCCTCGCAGCGATCCGCCGGGACGGCTTCGCCGTCAGCCTCGGCGAAACGGTGCCGGGCGCGGCCGGGGTTGCGGTGCCGATCGTCAACGCCGACGGCTCGGTCGCGGCCGGCCTGTTGCTCGGCGCACCGATCGACCGCTTCGAGCAGCGCCTGCCGGAATTGAAGCGGCTGCTGCGGGAAGCGGCGGCGCGCGCCGCCGGCATCGCACAAGCCCTCGTCGACGACCAAGGCGCCGCCGGGGATTGAATGGGAAACCCATCGGAGGAAGCATGATCAAGCGGTTTCACGCGATCTATGTCGGCCAGATCGAACTTGACCATGTCGGCCTCGGCGGCACGCCGGCCGACGACCGGCGATATTCCAACGATCGGCTGTCGGAGGTGTTCGAAACTTCGCGCCGCGTGGCCCGCGAGATGGACGAACTCGGCTATTATTGCCTGTGGGCGGCCGAGCATCATTTCCAGCGCGAAGGCTACGAGTGCATCCCCAACCTCGTCCAGTGGGGGTTGTGGCTGGCGACGCAGACGCGGCGGCTCAAATTCGGCTGCGGCTTTAACATCCTGCCAATGTGGCACCCGATCCGCCTGGCCGAGGACTATGCGATGGCCGATATCGTGACCGACGGCCGCATCATCATGGGAGTCGGGCGCGGCTATCACACCCGCGAAGTTGAGACGCTTGGCGGCCCGCTGCTCGACACAACGGCGAACCGAGAAATATTCGAGGAAGGGCTGCAGCTTTTGCTCAAATGCTTCAACGAGGGGAAATTCCATCACAAGGGCAAGTATTTTGAATGCCCGCCGCCGGTGCCTTATCGCGGCTATGATTTGAAAAACATCACGATGGTGCCGCGGCCGAAGCATTTGCCGGTCGAAATCTGGATGCCGATCGCCAGCGGCCGGACGATCGGCATGATGGCGCAGTACGGCCTCAAAGCGATGGTGACGCTGAACGGCGAGAAGATCCTCGACGACGTCGTGCGCGCCTTTCACGACGCTTGTCATCGCCACAACCGGCCTGTCGCACTCGGCCAGGACATGATCTGGGGCGCCGGCATCTATCTCGCCGACAGCCACGAGGAGGCGATCCGCCGCCTGGAGCCGGCCCATGACGAGCGCTTCAAGTGGTTCGCGCCGTTCGGCTTTGTGCGCTATGCCGACGACCAGGGCCGCACCTGGGGTACGCCCGGCGCGCCGACGACGGTGCCCAGCCTGCGTGAAGGCGTCAAGCAGAAGGCATGGTTTTGCGGCCGGCCGGAGGAGGTCATCGCCGGCATCAAGTCGATCGAAGCGAAATACCCCGGCCTCGAGGATTTCATGATCCATTGGGCCGAAGGCCTGCCGCCGGCCGAGTTCATCGATCAACTGCGCTGGTTCGCGAAGGACGTGATGCCAGCGTTCAAGCGCGGCTAGCGGCCGTCACGCCGATGACCGGATCGATCATCCTCGCCGCCGCGGTCGGCTATCTCCTAGGCTCAGTGCCGTGGGGGCTGCTGCTGACGCGTGCCGCTAGGCTGGGCGACATCCGCCAGGTTGGCTCCGGCAATATCGGTGCGACGAATGTCCTGCGCACCGGCAACAAGAAACTGGCCGCGGCGACCCTCGCGCTCGATCTCGCGAAAGGCCTGGCGGCGGTGCTGATCGGCGCCTTGTGGGGCCCGATAGCGGCGCTTGCCGCCGCCGGCGCGGTCGTCATCGGCCATATGTTTCCGGTGTGGCTCGGCTTTCGCGGCGGCAAGGGCGTGGCGACGGCCTTGGGCGTGCTGCTGGCCTTGGCGTGGCCGGTGGCGCTCGCCGCCGCGGCGATCTGGCTCGCCGTCGCAACCCTCTCGCGCTATTCGTCGCTGGCGGCGCTGACCGGTGCGGTTGCCGCCGCCGCGCTCGCCGCCGCCTCTCTCGGCCCGGCGCGCGCCGGCATCATTGCCGGTATCGCGCTGCTCGTCATTGTGCGCCATCATGACAACATCCGCCGGCTCGTCGCGGGCACCGAGAGCCGCATCTCATTTCGGAAAGGCTGAGACACCTGGCTGCGCGCGACCTCGAACCGCAGGAACGTGTGGACTGGCTGCGTCTTGCGCGCAGCGAGACTGTGGGACCGGTGACGTTCTACGCTCTCTTGCGTCGCTTCGGCTCGGCCGAGGCCGCGCTCGACGCGTTGCCCCGGCTCTCGCGTCGGGCGCGCGTCGCGACGCGGCAGCAGGCCGAGCGGGAGCTGGCGGCGATCGAACGCCTTGGCGGACGGCTCCTGTGCTGGGGCGAACCGCTCTACCCGGCAACTCTGACGGCGGTCGAGGATGCGCCGCCAGTGCTGACCGTGCTCGGCCGAACCGAAATATTGTCGGCGCCGATCGTCGCGGTCGTCGGCGCCCGCAACGCCTCGGCCAATGGGCGCCGCCTGGCGCGCGAGTTGGCTGCCGGTCTGGCGGAGGCCGGCATCATCGTCGTCTCGGGCATGGCCCGCGGCATCGATGCGGCGGCCCATCTGGGGGCCCTCGCCGGCAGCAACGGAGGCACGGTTGCGGTCGTTGCCGGCGGCGCCGATGTCGTCTACCCGGAGGAAAACCGCGCTCTCTACGACGCGATCGCAGAGACCGGCGCGATCCTCGCCGAATTGCCGCTCGGCAGCGAGCCGCAGGCACGCCATTTCCCGCGCCGCAACCGCATCATCTCCGGCCTATCACTGGGCGTCGTCGTCGTCGAGGCGGCCGCGAAGTCCGGCTCGCTGATCACCGCGCGCTGCGCATTGGAGCAGGGTAGAGACGTGTTCGCCGTGCCGGGATCGCCGCTCGACCCGCGCTGCCGCGGCTGCAACGATCTGTTGCGCAACGGCGCGATTTTGACTGAAGCCGCCGCCGACATTATCGGCCAACTCGGGCCGATGTTGCACGATCGCGCGCCGCAGCCCGTCGCGATGG
>JASIAN010000212.1 GCA_030042035.1 Alphaproteobacteria bacterium
GCAGCAACAATACGACGCCTATTACGCAGACTGCATGGCGGCACAGCGAGCTGGCCCGCCACCCGGCGCGCCGCCCAGCTACGGGCCGCCGCCCGGTTACGGGCCGCCGTCCAGCTACGGGCCGCCGCCCGGTTACGGGCCGCCGCCCAGCTATGGGCCACCGCCCGGCTACGGACCGCCGCCGGGCTCACCGCCGGGCGCCTATCCGCCGCCCAACGAACCCTCGCCGCCGAATCCCTGATCGCGGCAGAAACGCAACGCCGCCGCGCCGAAGAGACGCGGCGGCGATGATTGCTGAGGCGAAAGGGCGCGCGGCGGCGCCGGCGCCCGCCCCGAGGCTACAGGTTGGCCTGGAAGTCGGTGTAATTGCGCACCTTCTTATAAACCTGCAACCGGTTGCGCTGGCTGTCCGCGACGATGATCTGATCGCTCGCCGGGTCGAAATCGACCGCAGTCGGAAAGCAGAAGCGCCACTCCGGCTCGAGGCTCTTCACGCGCCGGCGCGCCTTCATCATGTCGGGGTTGGCGCTGACGCTCATGTTGCCCCATTTCGACATGACCTGCGAATCGCCGACCAGCGTCGTGATCGGGCCGCCTTCGCTGTCGAAGATGCACACACGATGGTTGCCCCAGTCGCAGACATAGATGTCGCCGTCGCTGTCGACCGCGACATCTGTCGGATGGTTGAACTGATCGGTGCGCGGGTGTCCGGCGCGCTCGCCTTCGGCCGCAACATAGGGGCCGAGCGGCGTAACCGCGTAGGCGCCCTCGGGCTTGCTGCTCTTGCCATAACTGCCGAGGCACATCAGCGGCCGGCCCTGCGGCGACAGTTTCTGGATGCGATTATTGCCCCAATCGGCGACGAGGATGTTGCCGTCCTTGTCGAGCGTGATGCCCCACGGCTGGTCGAACTCGCCCGGCGCCTTGCCCGGCCCGCCGCATTTGCCGGCAAACTTGCCGTCGGGGCTGAACACCTGCAGACGGTTGTTGCCGGCATCGACGACGATGACGTTGCCGCTCTTCTCGACTGCGATCCCGGCCGGATGCGACAATTCGCCGTCGCCGCTCCCTGGCTTACCAAATTTGGCAATGAACTTGCCGCCCGTGTCGAACACGGAAATTGTGCTGGTCCACTCGTCCGAGCAATAAACGCGATCACGCTCGCTGTCGACCGCAATGCCGAACGGCCAGGTGGTCTTGCCGTCGCCTTCGCCATACTGAAAGAATTCGGCGAGCAGATCCTCTTCGCCGGCCGCGGTGCCGATCTTTACGTGATTGGCACGCATGCCGAAGTTGTTTTCGTTGCCGCGATTGGTGGTGTAGGCGTTGCCGTTCTTGTCAAGGCACATCGTCTGCACGTAATTGAATCCCGTGCCCGTCGCGGCACCCCGTCCGATCGCGTGGCTCCAGTCGTAGACGCGTCCGCGAGCGACCGTTGTCAGCGCCATCGTTCCCTCCTGTGCATAGTCGTTCCGTTGGCCTTCCGCGACCGGCGGAAGGCGCCGTTCCTGTTGCGGCGCCGCACCCGCTTTCCCGCGGCGGGCGCAGGAAAGCGGGCGGCGTCCAAGCCGTCTTCCGTCAGTTCAGGAAGGCCGGCTGTTCGAACGTGCCGTTGACGATCGGCGCTGGGTTGAGGCCCAGCCACTTGTCGAGGATCGTCGAATAGACGCTGCGGAAGTCCATGTTCGGGTCGAGGTCGCCCTGCACCAGTTTGCCTGCCTCGAGCGATGGCATCTCCCCGTAATGGCCGCCCTTCACCTTGTCGCCGAGCACAAATGCGACGCCGCCGGCGCCGTGATCGGTGCCCGAGCCGTTGTCATGCACGCGCCGCCCGAATTCCGAGAACAACAGCATGATGACGTTTTGGGATTTGTTGTGCTCGCGCAGATCGGCAAAGAATGCATCGACGCCCTGGCTGACCGCCGACCACAATGCGTTGTGCGCGGGGGCTTCACCGGCGTGGGTGTCAAACGTCGAGTGGTCGCAATAGAAGATGCGGCTGCCGATCTCGGCGATGTGCGTCTGCGCGATGCCCTTCAGCTTGCGGGCAATCGGCGTGTTCGGGTACTGCACGGTCGAGGAATATTTCTGCGGCGCGACCTTGATGATGTCCTCGCCCTTCAGCGAGTCGATCGCGGTCTCGCTCAGATAATCCATGACCGGGCCGGCGCCGATCGCCGGGCTGTACATCTTGGCGAAGCGGTCGAGCACATGAGCGCGCTCATTGCCCTGCACCTGCGGCAGGAAGCCATACCGCTCGAGCGGTCCCGCGACGCAGGCCACCGGCACGCCAGGGCAGACGAGCGCGCGCGGCAGGCTCGGGCCCATGCTGACGACCTGCACGACGTTTTCCTTGTTCGGGTCAAATTCGCGCGCGACGCGGCCGAGCCAGCCCTCGGTGCCGACCTTGATCGGCTCGCAGGTGTGCCAGATGTCCATCGCCCGGAAATGCGACCGCGGCGATTCCTTCCAGCCGACGCCATGGCAGATCGCCATCTGTCCGGCATCCCAGAACTTCTTCATCGGCGCTATGTATTCGGGAATACCGTAGGTCGCGTCGAGATGAATGATGTTGTTGTCGGGAATGCCGACCGCCGGACGGTTGTCCTTGTACAGCGGGTTGTTGTAGGGGATCGTTGTATTCAGGTAGTCGTTGCCGCCGGTCAGCTGCAAGACCACGATGCAGTTGTCGGTGTTTGCCATGAGGTAAGCTCCTGGTTAACGGGTTTCCTTCGAAGATCGGCGATGATCAGGCGAATTGATACTCGCGGGTGGCGACGATCAGCTGCAGCATCTGCCCGACATGCTGGTCGGAGGCAGCCGAACTACCGTTGCTCCACGAGATCTGGCCCCACTCGTTGGCCTGCGAGAGGAGCTGTGCCTTCGTATCGGCGCTGACCTCGACCGGACCCAACAGATCGAGGCAGCCGTCGACGAGCTGCTCGGGGCTCAGCGATCCTTTCACCCGCAGCCGGTCGATGATGCCGCGCACGCCGAGGGCCGAGGTGTTGCCGATCTGCTCGGCCATAAAGTTGATGCGCGCCATCAAGGAGCCGCTGTTGATCCATTCCTTGCCGGTGTGCCAACCCTCGACCGATGGCGGGTTCAGCAGGTCCTGGCCCATATAGGCGGTGTTCATCGACAACTCGCCATAGCCCGGCCGCGGGACCTCGGAGCCGCCGACAAAGCGCAGCGTGCCGACGACGACCTCGGCCGGCGACTTGACGTGCTGGAAGCGGGCGTTCTTGAACCAATCGGCGTTGAACATGTGGCGCAGCACGGCCCGCATGTCGAATTTCGAATCGCGGAACACCTCGACCATCTCGTCGATCGCCTTCGGGTTTCTCGGCGCTTCGATCGGCCAGGCCGGCACCTGCGGCTCGTCGGCGACAAAGAAGTTGTAGAGGTGCCGGCAGATGAATTTGCCGCACGCCGGCTGCTGCACGATGATGTCGAGGATGTCTTCGCCGTTGAAGTGACCCTTGTGGCCAAGGAAGACTTTCTCGCCGTCGTCGTGGTCTTCCGGCCGGTATTCGAACTTCCAGGGGAAGCGGCCATAGGGCAGGCGCGGGATCTTCGTCTCGAAGGTCCAGCCGGTGAAGGCACGCGAGCATTCGCGGACGTCGACCTCGGTATAGTTGCCGGCGCCGAGGCTGAACAGCTCGAGCAGTTCGCGGCCCCAGTTTTCGTTGACCGCGGTGCCGTGGTTCTGCTGGTTGTCGAGCCAGAAAATCATCGTCGGGTTTTTCGACACGATCGACAACAGCTCGCGGTAGTTGCCCATGCCGTGTTCGCGGAACAGCTGAATCTGCTCCAACAGCTGGTCGTAGTTGTCAACCTTGGAATTGCCGGTCGCGAAGACATGGTGCCAGAACAGCGCCATCTTTTCTTCCAGCGGCCGCTTCGTATTGACGAGGTGATAGAGCCAGTTGACGTTGCCCATCGGCGGCTGGCCGCCTGGCAACAGCGCCGCCGGCTGATAGCGCAGAAGGGCATATTCGTCGGTCGCCGGCTGCGTCTCAGGATGCAGCAACTCCTCGACCGCCGCGTCGTAGCCCTTGGCGACGCGCGCTTCCAATTCGTCGCGCCGCGCTCCGAACCCGGCGCGCCGCATCAGGTGGGCCATCAAAGCGATGTCGTCTTGGTATGCCATACTCGGCCTCCTCCCACGGGGATCAGAAAAGTCGTCTTCAGCCGCCGGTACTGTCGGCCTGCGCGAGCTGCCGCGGCGGCGTCAGTCGCGGCTGAGACTGCGATCTCGCGATGCTCGGAACATTCGAATCTCGGTGCGTTTCGAACGGGCCAGTCAACCCGATCTCATGATTAGAAATCAGGGACGATGCGCTGTCAACTCAGATCAGAAAAATTCCAAACTGGCGTGTGCAACTCGCGCCGCGCGTTCGTCCGGCCGACGCCGGCCCGCTCAGGCGTCGCGACGCACCCTGACGATGACCTCGACGCGGCGGATCTCGGCGCCGTCGGGCGGCTGCGGCAGTCCGCTGACCACCACCCCCGCGCCCGGAATGTCCTGCAAGACACCGCTGGGCTCCCAGAAGAAATGGTGGTGGTCCTCGATGTTCGTATCGAAATACGAGCGGCCGGGCTCGACGACGACTTCGCGCAATAGCCCAGCGTTGGTGAATTGGTGCAGCGTGTTGTAGACCGTCGCCAACGATACCGGGATCGCCGCGCCGACCGCCTCGCCGTGCAGTTGTTCGGCAGTGACGTGCCGCGCGCCGCCGTCGAACAACAGGCGCGCCAGCGCCAGCCGCTGCCGCGTCGGCCGCAGGCCGACGCCGCGCAGGCGCTCCATGGCGGAAGGGGAGGTGAGCGACGGTTGCATGCCCAAGATATAGGCGCAGTTGGCACGAAACAAAAGCTTCACGAATCAGCGCGATGCTGTCAATCCCCGGTTTGCAGCCGCTCGATCAGCTCCCTGACGCTCGGCACGTAGCCATTGGCGTAGAACGGGTCGGAGGCAAAACGGTACGCGTTGTGCCCGGCGAACATCAGCTGAAACTCGACATCATCGGAGTGACGGATCGCCTGCAGCGTCTTCTGGATGCAGAAGCTGCGCGGGTCCGCCTTCTTGCCGGTCGTGGCGTTCTCGTTCTGCGCCCAGTTCGAGAATTGGCAGGCGCTGAGGCAGCCCATGCAGCCGATCTGGTCGTTGCGGATTTCGAGCGCCTTTTGCGGTGTCACGAAGATCAGTGTCGCGTCGGGCGTGCGCAGCGCCTCGGTAAACCCCTGCTTTACCCAGCGGTCGGCCGCCTCGCGATCGTGCGGCGTCAGATAGACGAGGCGGCCGCGCGCCCCCACATGAAACGGCGCGATGTGCTCGCCGATCGGCTCGATCGTATAGGCCACCTGATGCTCCGCGCGCTCCTCCAATTCGCGCAGAAAGTCGTTGCGCACGGCCGAGGAATAAAACCCGGTCGGGCTGAAGTGGTTGAGCAGCACATCGCCGTCCTGCAGCGTCAACAGCTTGCGCTTCCACGCGTCGGAGATCGGGCTCTCGCGGGTCAGCAGCGGCCGCGTGCCGAACTGGAAGGCGACCGGGCCCAATTCGGGATTGTCGATCCAGGCGTCCCACTCGCGCAGATACCAGACGCCGCCGGCCATAAAGATCGGCGTTTGCGCGAGGCCGAACTCGGCCATCAGCGTGCGCAGTTCGCGCACCCGCGGATAGGCGGGCTCGGGCCGCTCGGGGTCTTCGCTGTTGGAGAGGCCGTTATGGCCACCGGCGAGCCACGGGTCTTCGTAGACGACGCCGCCGAGCCAGTCGCAGAACTTGTGATAGGCGCGCTTCCACAACGCGCGAAAGGCGCGGGCGGAGGA
>JASIAN010000213.1 GCA_030042035.1 Alphaproteobacteria bacterium
GCCGGCCGTCAATGCGGGCGCGGCGCCGGCGGCGGTCGCCGCCGTGCCGCAGGCGCCGGCGCCCGACGCCGACCATCTTTACGGCGATTATCTTGCCGGCCAGCAGGCGCAGGAGACGCGCGATTACATCGCCGCTGCGCAGTGGTTTCAGAAGGCGCTTGCCGCCGATCCCAACGCGCCCGAACTGATCAGCCGCGGCTTTCTGATGGACGTGTGCGCCGGTCAGTTCGACCGCGCCACCGCGCTGGCGCCCAAGGAATTGAAGCTCGACCCGAGCGATGCGATTGCCGAACTCGTGCTGGTATTGCAGCAGCTCAAGGAGGGCGATGCGGCCGGCGCCGCGAAAGAGGCGGCGGCGCTGCCGTCGGAGGGCCTGCATCGCTTTGTCGCGCCGTTTGCGCTGGCGTGGACGCGGATGGCGGCGAGCGACCTCGCCGGCGCCGATACGGCGCTGCAGGGCCTCGACAAGTTCAACGGCTTTCAGCCGCTGAAGCTGTTCCAGCTTGGCATCCTTTACGATTACGCCGGCAAACCGGACAAGGCACAGCGGTATTTCGCCCAAACGCTCGCCGCAACGCCGCAGTTGAACTGGCGGCTCGCCGACGTGATCGGCAATTTCGACGAGCGGCACGGCCGCACGGCGGAGGCAAAAGCGCTTTACCGCCGCTTCATCGAGGAGAGCGGCGGCAGCGATATGGGGCTGGCGCTCACGGCCGAGCGCGCCACGACGCCGGCACAACCGTTGATTCGATCGGCTGGTGACGGCTTTGCCGAAGCCATGTTCGATCTGGCCAGTGTGCTCGATCAGCCGGAGACGATCGATCTGGCGCTGGTCTACGACCGCTTCGCCCTCGCGTTACGGCCCGATTTTCCGCTGGCGCGGCTTCTCCTCGCCGACATTCTCAGCGCCGAGCTGAAGCCGGCGGAAAGTCTCGCGGTGCTCGACGGCATTCCGCCCTCCTCGCCGTATCACAGCCCGGCGCAGCTGCGCCGGGCCATCAATCTTGCGACCCTCCACCGTGACGACGAGGCGATCGCGCTGTTGAAACAGACGGCCGGCGCCCATTCGGCTCTGATTGGCGCCGAACTCGAACTCGGCGACATTCTGCGCGACAAGAAGGACTTCAGCGGAGCGGTCGCAGCCTATGACGAGGCGATCCGCCGGTCCGCCGCGGCCAGCCTGCCGGAGCGCTGGTCGATGTTCTACGATCGCGGGGTCGGGCTCGAGCGCTCCGGTCAATGGCATCGCGCCGAGGGCGACTTTCTGCATGCGCTCAAGCTCAAGCCCAACCAGGCGATGGTCTTGAACTATCTCGGCTATTCGTGGATCGACCGGGGCGAACATCTGCAGCGCGGGCTGGAAATGATCGAGAAGGCGGTCGCGCTGCGGCCCGATGACGGCTACATCATCGACAGCCTCGGCTGGGCGTATTACCGGCTGGGCCATTATGCAGAGGCGGTCAAGTACCTCGAAAAAGCAATCGAGCTGGTGCCGCAAGACCCGACGATCAACGATCATCTGGGAGATGCCTATTGGCGCACCGGCCGGCTCGTCGAGGCGCGTTATCAATGGCGCTATGCGCTGGAATTCGGCCCGGAGAAGCGCGACATCAAGCCGATCGAGGCTAAGCTCGAGCACGGGCTCGCCGCGGTCGCGCCGCCACACGGCGGCTGAGCCCTTCGCCGCAGCATCGGGCACCGGGCGTGGCGATCAGCGTTCTCGCTCCGGCGAAAATCAACCTCTACCTGCACGTCGTCGGACGCCGGCCCGACGGCTACCATCGGCTCGACAGCCTCGTCGTCTTCGCCGATATCGGCGACCGGCTGACGGCGAAGGCGGCCGGCAGCCTGTCGCTTGCGGTAGCGGGTCCCGAGGCGGCGGCGCTTACCGGGCTCGGCGACGATAACCTTGTGTTGCGCGCCGCCCGGCGGTTCGCTGCGGCAACCGGGAACCCGGCGGCATGCGTTGCGCTGCGTCTCGACAAGCGCTTGCCGGCTGCCGCCGGAATCGGCGGCGGATCGAGCGACGCGGCGGCGGCGCTGCGCCTTCTGTCGCAGCTCTGGCCGTCGCCCGGCAGCGCGGCACAGATGGCGGCGATTGCAGCGCCGCTCGGCGCCGACGTGCCGGCCTGCTTGTTGGCCCGGCCGGTGTGGGTCGGCGGCATTGGCGAGGAACTCGCCCCCGCCGAAGACCTGCCGGAGGCTGGCATCGTGCTGGCCAACCCGCGACGGCCGCTGGCAACGGCGGCGGTGTTTGCGGCGCGCCGCGAGGCCTTTTCGCCGCCCGGCCGGTTTGCCGCAATGCCGCACGACGCCGCGGCGCTTGCGACCGCTCTGGCGGTGCGGCGTAACGATCTCACCGAGGCCGCATTGACGTTCGTCCCGGAGATCGGGCTAGTGCTGCGGCGGCTCGCCGGGCTGCCGGGGGCGCTTCTCGCGCGCATGAGCGGCAGCGGTGCGACATGTTTCGCGCTGTTCGCCGACCGGGATGCGGCGCTGGCGGCGGCGCGCACCCTTGCAGCCGCCGAGCCGGGGTGGTGGATCACCGGCGGCGCCCTGCTCCGCAACCCGCCGCCGATCGAGGGGCAGGCGGTCGCTGCGACGACCGTTGGGATCGATCGGGCTGGCGCCAGCGGTGGCGCCCAGGGGTGAACCGCCGTTATGGCTCGCCGGCGCTCGCCGCGGCGGCCGCGACGTAGGGCCTCACCATTTTCTTCGGGTCGGCGACGCGATCGACTTCGGCCTCGCTGACAAAGCCTAGTTGCAGCGCGGCCTCCTTCGGTGTCAGGTCGTTCTCCATCGCATAGTAGAAGATCGGAGGCGCCTTTTCGCAACCGATGACCGGCGACAGCGCCGTCACCGGCATCAGTGAACGCTCGGCGTATTCGTTGATTTTTCCGACGGGCCATGAGCTTGCGCCGGAAACAGCGGGAGGCTAGACTGGTTTTTCACTCCAAAGAGAGATGGGCGCAATTGCGGGAACCGGGACCAGCCTGACGCATTGGAACGCGGGTGTAGCTCAATGGCAGAGCAGAAGCTTCCCAAGCTTACGACGGGGGTTCGATTCCCCTCACCCGCTCCAGACACCGCGCCGAAATACTTTTCCCGCTGGCACAAATAATGCGAGACGCCTTCGCGCCGTTCGTCGCGTTTTTGACGCGGCATGACTGCGCGCGCCGATCCGATCGACAATCGCGGGCAAATCCGCGATGATCCTGGCTCGGCCCATGCGCGATGCGCCGGAAGGCGGACATCCGCGGCTGGATGGTTATGACCGAGTCTTCCTTTTGCCGCCGACTGTCGCCGGCGCGGCTCGGTGCGGCGGCGCGTGAGATCGCGATGATCGTCGTCTGTCCTGCCTGCGCCACTCGCTTCCGCGTCGCGGCCACAGCGCTCGGCGGCGCGGCCGGGCGGCGCTTGCGCTGCGCCAATTGCGGCGAACTCTGGCACTACCAGCCGGAGCCGGCGCCGGACGCACCGGCCCCGACCGAAACCGGCCGCCTGCCGTCGCCACACGAGGCAGCCGCGCGGGAGGCGCTCGATCGCGCCGCGGCTGCCGATA
>JASIAN010000214.1 GCA_030042035.1 Alphaproteobacteria bacterium
TATGGATTTATTTTTATAAGAAATTCTCAATGCCACGCGACCGCGCCGGGCATGCGGTGCCGAGCCAGCCCGCATGCCGCGATGTATTATTGCGATGCTGCCTCGGCCTGCCGCGGCGCCCCGTTTCCGTCAAGGACAAGTCAGCGCGGAAGCGCTCGGGCGAAATGCCTTCGACGTGACCGAACCGAACCAGAATGACCTCAGTCATCGCGTGCTTCCGCAGCCGATCATGATCCGACGCCTTAGCCGAGGACGGTCAGCAGAATGATGACAAGCAGCGCGCCGATCAGCGACAGGTAAAGGTTGAGACTCCCGGACTGAATGATGCGCAGCCGCATCGCTGCGACGACCACCAATCTTTCTAGCGGGGCGAACAGATGCGGCCCAAAGACCGGCGCTACGTCGTGGCTGAACACCAAGCGCCGGATAAAATACGGGCGACTAGGCGCCTCGTCGGCGAGTTCGTGCTCGGTAACTGCGGTCGGGCGATAGACGAAGCTGTAGAAGGTCCGTAGTGCGTTCGAAAAGGTCAGGGCTGTGGTGGCCGCGCGGTGCGGCGTCTGATCACGCCCGCCGTACCACACTGGCAGACGACGCACGCTGAACCGCCGGCCCGCCAACAACAGCGCAAGCGGGATGAGCGCGAGGAGCGGCATGACGATGACGAGCAGACTCGGCGAGATAAAAGCAAAGGTGCCGTTGAGGCGGATCGGCGCGCCAGTCGCCGGCACAAGCAGCGGCCCGACATGCATTTTCGCCACCGCCGCAGTCCCGAACAAAGTCGCCACAGCCGGCTCCAATGCGCGCAGCCACAATGGCATGCCCACAGCGAGCAGCAGCACGAACAGGCCGGCCACGCCCACCGCGAGCGCATTACCGAGCGGCATGCGGCGGCCGGGCCGCTCGCCGCCGCCGAGCAGACCGATGCCGAACGCCTTGACGTAGGTCGCGAAGGCGACGGCCGCGGTCAGCGCGAGCCCGGCGCCGGCGAGCGCGTCGGTCAGCCGGCCGGCGAGGCTCGACAGATGAAAGCCCTGGAAAAACGTCTGGAACAGGTACCACTCGCTGACGAAACCGGCCTGCGGCGGCATCGCGGCGAGGCTCATCGCCGCGAACAGCGCGCCCACCCCGAACATCCACGGCGCGTGGCGCAATACCCGGCGCTGCATCAGGCGGTAGTCGCCACAGCTGCGGTAGACGCCGTCGGCCGCCAAAAACAGCGTGCTCTTCGCCAGCGCATGCGCCGCGAGATGGAGAAGCGCGACGGTCCACGCGAGGCTTGCGAGATCGGGCAGCCCTTCCCGGCGGAACATCAGCGCCGCGCCCAGCAGGGACACGGCGATCGAGCCGTTCTCGGCCGACGACAGCGCTAGGAGCTCGCGCCAGCCGTCCTGCTGGAACGCGTAAAGGGCGGTCAGGATCGCGCTGACGACCGCAACGACGACGACAAAAATCCCGGTCACCGACGCCCCCGGCGCGGAGGGGACTATCGGTAGCCAAACGATGAGGCCGCGGCTCATCCCGAAGAAGGCGGCGTTGAGCACGATGCCCGAAAGCAACGCCCCGCTCGCGCCGCTACCGGCGCCGTAGAGGTCCGGGAACCATTCGTAGAACGGCAGAAGCCCGAGCTTTGCCCCAAAGCCGATCAGCAGCAAGAGGCCGACAAGCAGCTGGAATGTGCGCGGCATCGCGGCGGCGCCCCCGGCGAATGCGTCGAACGAGAGGCTACCCTCTGCCTGCGCTAGCAAGATGAAGGCGAGCAGCAGTGCAACGGCGCCCGCTTCCAACAGCGCTAGCATGAACAACACCGGCCGGCCGGCTTCGCTCGCCAGGCTTTCGCCGAGGATCATGACCGCGCCGCCGAGGCTCATGATCTCCCAGGCTATCAGGAAACTGGCGGCATCCTGCAGCCCGAACACGCCGAGCGCGCCGATAAGGCTCGCCGCCGCGCCGAAAACCCAGCCGCGTTGCCGCGTTGCCGGCGTGCCGAGCCACGTCGCGAGCATCGCGCCGACGAGTCCAAATCCCATCAGCCACTGCGCCGTCGGCGACAGCAGAAAGACGGCGCCGCCAATGCCGAGCGCGGTCGCGATCGGCTCCGTGCCGCCTGGCAGCGTCGCTGCGATCAACGCGAGAAGCGCGACACACCCGAGCCCAAGCAGCGCCCGCGCGAGTGCCAGTGCCTGCCCCGCCAGCGCGAGCAGCGCGGCGACCAGCCACGCCGCCAGTGCAGCGACGAGCAGCGGCTCAGCCGACAACGCGGCCTCCGCGCACCCGCTGCGGCATGCGATCCAGAAACATCAGCAGCGCCTCGATGATCGCCGACGGGTTCGGCGGGCAACCGGGCAGATACAAGTCGACCGGCACGACCCCGTCGAGGCCGTTACCGCAGGCATAGCCGCCGCCGACGGCGCCGCCCGACACCGCGCAGGTGCCGCAGGCCATGACCCAGCGCGGCTCCGGCATCGCTTCATAAGCGCGGCGCAACGGCTCGTGCATCGCGTAGGTCACCGGGCCGGTGACCAGCAACAGGTCGGCAAAGCGCGGCGAGGGTGTGAAGAAGATGCCGAGCCGATGCAGGTTGTAGAATGGGTTGTTCAGTGCCTGCAGTTCGGATTCGCAGCCGTTGCACGAGCCGGCATCGACATGGCGGATGTGCAGGCTGCGGCGAAATCCGTCGCGCGGCGTCGCGGCGTCACGCCGTTGCGTTGTCACCTCATCCGGCGCCAACAGCAGGTCGGTGCGATCGCAGACGCCGAACGCCCAGTCGAACG
>JASIAN010000215.1 GCA_030042035.1 Alphaproteobacteria bacterium
GACCGGCGTGCGAGGCTCGCCGAGGTCGAGCGCGACCTCGCGCGGCTGCGCTACCGCCACGACATCGCGATGTCGGCCTTCCGCTTCGAGGAAGCGACCGCCTTGGGGCCACGCATCGCCTCTCTCGAAAAGGAGCGCCAAGCGCTCGCCATGACCCTGCCGCCGGCCGATGAGGCGCCGACCGGCGTCGTCCCGACGCTCGCCGCGCCGCGCCGGCGCCGCTAATCGAAGGTCAGCACGGTGCGGGCAACCTCGCCCGCCTTCATCGCCCGGAAGGCTTCGTTGATGTCGCCGAGCCGGCCGCGCTTCGTGACCATCGCATCGAGGTCGAGCCGACCCTGGCGATAGAAGTCGAGATACATCGGGATGTCGTAGCGGAAGCGGTTGCCGCCCATGCGCGAGGTCTGCACCTTGCATTCGGGGCGGATCGCCATCCACGGAAACTCGATCATCGCATCGGGCGGCAAGACCCCGACGATCGTCGCGGTGCCGCGGATCGCCAGGCTCTCGATCGCCTGCCGGCAAAGCTTGACGAGGCCGACCGCCTCGAACGCGTGATCGACGCCCGCACCGCCGGTCAGCGCGCGCACCGCCTTCACCGGGTCTTCCTCGCTCGCATTGACAAAATCGGTGGCGCCGGCGCGCTTTGCCATCTCCTCCTTCTGGGCAAACTGATCGACCGCGATGATGCGGCGCGCGCCGCCGATCCGAGCGCCCTGGATGATCGCGAGGCCAACCCCGCCGCAGCCGAATACGGCAACCGTCTGGCCGGCCTGCAGTCCCGAGCTGCGCAGCGCGGCGCCGACCCCGGTCAACACGCCGCAGCCAACCAACGCCGCGCGATCCAACGGCAGATCGGGGTCGATGCGCACGAGCGAGTTTTCGTGCAGCAGCATCTTCTCGGCATAGCTCGAGATGTTGATGAACTGGCGCACCGGCGCGCCGTTCTGCGATAACCGCGGCGGCGCCCCCTCGGGCCGTGCGACGAGGCCGCCGGTGCAGAGGTTTGGGTGGCCCGACAGGCATTGTGGACACTGGCCGCAGAACCCCGAGAGGCAAGCGACGACATGGTCGCCGACGCGCAGGCTCGTCACCGCATCGCCGACCGCCTCGACGACGCCGGCGCCCTCGTGGCCCAAGACGATCGGTCGGTCGAGCGGCCATCGCCCGACGCCATCGACGACGTGCAGGTCGCTGTGGCAGACGCCGGTCGCGACCGTGCGTACCAACACTTCGCGCGCCTGCGGCTTGTCGATATCAACGGCCTCGATCGTCAGCGGTTCGTGCACCTTGCGGAATACCGCGGCCTCGATCTGCATCGGCTTTCCTCCTCCTCGATTTACCGCGAGGATTTGCCGATCGCGCCGGCGGGTCAAGCCGGCTTCCGGCAGTTCCTCGGTTGCGCTATCTCTTGACCCGCAGAGGAGGTGCGATGAGGTGAGCGATGATTGACGCGACGATCTGGCCGGCGCGCGACTACAGCCGGGTGCCGTATCGGCTATATCACGACCGCGAGCTCTACGAACGCGAGCAGGAGCGCATCTTTCGCGGGCCGGTGTGGCATTATCTGGCCCTCGAAGCCGAAATCCCCGAGCCGGGCGATTTCCGCGCCGCCCGTGTCGGCGACACGCCAGTCGTCGTCAACCGCGACCGGGACGGCGAGATCCGCGCCTTTGTCAACCGCTGCGCCCATCGCGGCGCGCTCGTGCGGCGCGAGCTTTCCGGCAACGCCAACGAGCATATCTGCATTTATCACCAGTGGTGCTACGGCCTCGACGGCCGGCTGATGGCGATCCCGTTCCGCCGCGGCGTGCGCGGCAAGGGCGGCCTCGACCGTGATTTCGACATGGGCTCACACGGCCTGCGGCCGCTGCGCGTCGCCGCCGTAAACGGCGCCATTTTCGGCACGCTGGCGCAGGATGCCGAACCGCTCGACACTTTCCTCGGTGCGACGATCCTGGCCGAAATCAGCCGCGTGCTGCACCGCCCGGTGCGAGTGCTCGGCTATACGCGGCAGCGCATCCGCGCCAATTGGAAGCTTTATGCCGAGAACACCCGCGACAATTACCACGCCAGCCTCTTGCACGAATTCCTCGTCACATTCGGACTCGATCGCGCGACGCAGGTCGGCGGCGTCCGCATGGACGCGCGTCATCGCCACAACATCACCTGGGCTGAGGCCGACAGCGACACCGCGGAGGCGGCGCGCAGCGCCTATAATGGCGCCAATATCCGCAACGATTACCTGACGCTGCGCGCGCCTGAACTCGTCGAATTCCGCCGCGAGCGGGAAGACAATCTCAGCCTGATCATCACCTCGATCTTCCCCAGTGTCGTGTTTGCGGTGATCAGCAATTCGCTCGCGATCCGCCAGATCCGACCGCGCGGCGTCGACGAGGTCGAAGTGCATCAGACGCTGCTCGGCTATGAGGACGATACGCCGGATATGGCATTGCACCGGCTGCACCAGGCCAATCTGGTCGGGCCGGCCGGCCTCGTGTCGATGGAGGACGGCGAGGCGATCGAACTCGCGCACCGCGCCTCGCGCCCCGACCGCGACCGCACGACCGTCATCGAATTGGGTGGCGCCGGCGTCATTTCCGACCGCGACTATCGCGTCAACGACGTGCCGCTGCGCGGCTTCTGGTCGTATTATGCCGAGCTGCTTGGCATCGAGCCGCCGGACGCCGTGCGATGACAATCGATCCGCTGGCGCTCGTCGCTCTGTTCGCGGAATACGGCGCGCTGCTCGATGCTGGCCGCTACGACGACTGGCTCACGCTGTTTGCCGCAGAGTGCCGGTACACGATCATGCCCCGCGAAAATTATGAGCGGGGCCTGCCAGCGGCACTCATTTTCTGCGACGGCCGCGCCATGCTGGAAGACCGCGTCCAGGCGCTGCGCGAAGCCAACAAATACAACATCCACAGCGACCGCCATGTGATCGGCCTGCCGCGCATTGTCGCCGAGCGGGCGGATGGCGCGCTGTCGGTTGAAGCGCCGTTCGCGGTTTTTCAGACCGATCAGGAGGGCGAGACCCGGCTCTTCGCGACCGGCCTTTACCGGAATCGGCTGACCGCGAGGGGCGGGAGCGAGTTGCGCATTGCCGAGGCGCTGGTGCTGCTCGACACCGCGGCGGTGCCGACATTGCTCGCGACGCCGCTGTAACGGAAGAAATCACAGACGGGGATTTAACAGCGATCGACTGTCAACGCACCTCACCGGCTCCGTCGCGACAGCGTACGGAATGCCGCGCGCAACGCTGCTAAGGCAACATACAAGGTTGATATGATTATATAATAAGGTAGGGCATCGAGAGAGAACAGAAAGCGTATCCGTTTGATAATCTGATCAACACTGATATGGTCGACGGCGTCGTAACGATCATTAGTATCAGACGAGGCGGGGCTGGCGAAATCTACTTGTGGAGTCGCGCTGTCATTGCTAAGGCCGATGGTGTCCAGAGGTGCCTTTATGGCGGCAATGATATCAGCATGGACGCGGCCAATGATACGATATGAGGTGAGCAGATCTGCAGCAACACCGCTGTTGATGTCGTATATGGTGTGATAGAGATCAACCGCGATATCATGCGCGGAAGCATCGTCATCACCATTTGTCCCGCGTTCCATGGACGCAAACTGACTGGAAGGGGCAGAGCTAGTTAGCCCAAGAGCCGCGGTGAGACTGGCGGTTTGACGCGGAACCCCAGCGGACCCTGGGTTGTGACCTGTGTCAAATTCAAGGCCGAGGTTATCGACAATCGCAGGCTGGGTCTGTTCGTTGTGATCCGTTATACCTCGCTTCGTGATCAAACCGATGACCAGTTCAAGATCAGGGGTCGCGGCCGACTGTTTGACAAGTATTGGCCCCGCCGCCGCCGGATGGACTGCCGACAGGGCGATCAGGCTGACGGCCCAACCCAATGTGATGAAGGTGCGTATAGCAGCGAACCCGGTCACCACCCAATGTCCTTGAGACTTCTGACAAACCCGAAGAAATTGACGCCACGATCGCACCGGGGCGAACAGGAAACTGGAGGACGCAGCGTGATCGACCGCGTAACACCCGACAGGACTACCCCATCCAGCTTAGCAGCTTGGTTCGCATCATTGCCAGTCTTTACGACCGCAAGGCGAATAGGCGCAGCTGAGTTCACCGCCGCCTGATTGAGCCGCGCATGTTGACCGGCACCTATCGCTTTCCGCCGATGGAGAGCGTCGTTTACGGCACGCCATTTGCCGAAACGCTGCGCGAGCAGGTCGAGACGGCCGGCGCCCATTCGGTTTTTCTGTTGGCAAGCGGCACGATC
Source organism: Alphaproteobacteria bacterium (assembly GCA_030042035.1). GTDB lineage: Bacteria > Pseudomonadota > Alphaproteobacteria > ATCC43930 > CGMCC-115725 > DATARH01. The sequence goes on from JASIAN010000215.1 coordinate 4,313, forward strand.
CTTCGCGACACCGACATGGTCGGCGACATCCGCCGCGCTCTCGGCAACCGGCTGGCCGGCGTCTTCGCGAAGATCGGCGCCCACACGCCGCGCGTCGATGTCGTTGCAGCGACGAACGCGGCGCGCGAAGCCGGCGCCGACCTGATCGCGACGCTGGGCGGCGGCTCGGTGACCGATGCCGCGAAGATGGTCGCGTTCTGCCTCGGCAACGACATCGACGATCCGGCGCGGCTCGACGATTACCGCGCCCGCGTCGCTGCCGACGGCACGGTCGCGCGCGCGGCCGCGAAGCCGCCGTCGCTGCGCACCGTCGCGATCCCGACGACGTTATCGGCCGGCGAATATACGGCGTCCGCCGGCTGCACCGACACCGCGAGGGGCGTCAAGGAGAGCTTCGGCCATCCGCTGATGATGCCGAAAAGCGTGCTGCTCGACCCGCGCGCGACATTGCACACGCCCGAATGGCTGTTTCTGTCCACCGGCATCCGCGCCGTCGACCATGCGGTCGAGGATATCTGCTCGCCCGAGTGCCAGCCGATCTCGGAAGGCGCGTCGTATCATGCGCTGAAATTGCTCGGCCGCGGGCTTACCAGTGTCAAGGCCGATCCCCTCGATCTCGACGCGAGGCTCGATTGCCAGCTTGGCGCTTGGCTGTCGATGGTCGGCTCGCAGACCGGCGTGCCAAAGGGTGCCAGCCACGGCATCGGCCATGTGCTGGGCGGCACCGCGCACGTGCCGCACGGCTACACCTCATGCGTGATGCTGCCGCACGTGCTGCGCTACAATGCAGCCGTCAATGCCAGCCGCCAGGCGTTGGTCAGCGAAGCCATGGGCCGGCCTGACATGCCGGCCGCCGACGCCGTCGCAGCGCTGATCGCCGGGCTCGGCCTGCCGCTGCGGCTGCGCGATGTCGGCGTCAAGGCGGATCAGCTCGACCATATCGCCGAACTGTCGATGCACGACCGCTGGGTCCACACCAACCCGCGCAAGATCGAGGGACCCGCGGTCGTGCGCGAACTTCTCGATGCGGCATGGTAGCTCTGTCCGACGGAGGGTGGATATGAAGTTAGATGGCGCCACGATACCTGACGACATCGTGCAGCGCGTCGTGCGCTGGCGCGGGCGCGAGCACTGCTTTGCCGACCTCGATCCAGCAAAGACTGCGTTGGTCGTCATCGATCTGCAGCATGCCTTCATGGACGAGACGGTCGGGCACGCGGTCGTGCGCTCGGCGATCGACATCGTGCCGGCTGTGAACCGCCTGGCGGCGGCGGTGCGAGAAGCGGGCGGCGGCGTCTTTTGGGTGCGCATGACGCATGATGACAAATGTCTCGACGACTGGTCGGTCGCCTTCGAGATCAGCACGCCCGAGCGGCGGCGGCGGCGTATCGCGGCGCTGACCGCCGGGTCGCAGGGGCACAGCCTGTGGCCCGACCTTGATGTTCTGCCGGAGGACGAGATCGTCGACAAATACCGCTACAGCGGCTTTTTGCCGGGCACCTCGGATTTGACCGAGCGGCTGCGCGCCCGCGGCTTCGACACGGTGCTGATCACCGGCACGGTCACCAATGTGTGCTGCGAAAGCTCGGCGCGCGACGCGGCGATGCTGAATTTCCGCACGATCATGGTCAGCGACGGCAACGCCGCGCTGAGCCAGGCCGAGCATGACGCAGCGCTGACCGCGTTCTACAATGTGTTCGGCGACGTCATGGATACCGATATGCTCGTCGCCGCCCTGTCCCGCCGCCAGAAGGCCGCAGAATAACGCCTACGCCGCGCGCGCCAGTTCGCGCAGCACGGCATCGCCCATTTCGCGGGTCACAAGGCGGGTCATGCCAGATTGCGCGATGTCGGCGGTGCGCGCGCCGGCGGCGAGAGCCCGGCGCACCGCGCCCTCGACCATTTCGGCCGCATCAGCCTGATCGAACGAATAGCGCAACATCATCGCGAACGACAGGATCGAGGCGAGCGGGTTGGCAACGCCTTTGCCCGCGATGTCGGGGGCGCTGCCGTGTACCGGCTCGTAGAGTGCGCGGCGGCGACCGGTCGCGTCCGGCGCGCCCAGCGAGGCGGACGGCAGCATGCCAAGCGAGCCCGTCAGCATCGCCGCGCAGTCCGACAGAATGTCGCCGAAGATGTTGCTGGTGACGATCACGTCGAACTGCTTCGGCTGGCGCACCAGCTGCATCGCGCAATTATCGGCATACATGAACGACAGCTCGACATCCGGGTAGTCAGCGTGCACGCGGCGCGCCACCTCGCGCCACAAGACACCCGACTCCATGACATTGGCCTTGTCGACCTCGCAAAGCCGCCGTTGCCGCTTGCGCGCGAGATCAAAGCCGGCGCGCACGACGCGCTCGATCTCGGCTTCGGTATAGACTTCGGTGTTGACGCCGCGGCGGGTGCCGTCCGGCAATGTCTCGATGCCGCGCGGCTGGCCGAAATAGATGCCGCCCGTCAATTCGCGCACGATCATCAGATCAAGGCCGGCGACGAGATCGCGCTTTAATGCCGAGGCGTCGGCCAGCGCTTCGAACACGACCGCCGGGCGCAGATTGGCGAACAGGTCCATCTCCTTGCGCAGCCTGAGGAGGCCGCGCTCGGGCTGCAATTCGAACGGGAGCCCTTCCCATTTCGGCCCGCCGACCGAGCCGAACAGCACCGCATCGGCGGCCATCGCCTCGGCTAGTGTCGCGTCGGCCAGCGGCACGCCCGATGCGTCATAAGCGGCGCCGCCGACGAGGCCCTGCGACAGGTCGAAGCGCGCAATTCCGCGGCGGTCGCAGAATTCGGCGACGCGCATGACCTCGCCCATGATCTCGGGGCCGATGCCGTCGCCCGGCAATACGAGGACTTTGCGGTTCGAGCGAGCTTCAGTCATTTGCGGCGGCTCCCTCGTTCATGTTGACCGGATTGCTTCGTCGCTGCG
>JASIAN010000216.1 GCA_030042035.1 Alphaproteobacteria bacterium
AATCACTCGTTGCCGCGGGATTCGCGCCACAGCCCGAGCTTTTCCTGCACCGGCCGGTCGGAGAAGCTGAACAGCACTGATTCCGCCCCCGCGTGGTGGGTATGCGCCGCCCAGCCCGGCACGACGAAGATGTCGCGCGGCCGCCAGTTGAGCACCGCGTCGCCGACCCGCGTCTCGCCGCCGCCCTCGACGCAGACATAGACCGTGGCGTCGGTCGCGCGATAGGAGAGGCTCGCAAAACCTTGCGGCAGGAGCTGGATCGCGGTGCCGATCGTCGGCATCGCCCACTCGCCGGTCGCCGGGTTCACATAACGCATCTTATGGCCGTGATAGGGATCGGGCGGGCCGTTCTTGGCCAGCGCCGCCAGCGCCGCGCGGCTCATCTCATAGGGATAATTGAAGACCGGCGAGGTCTTGACCTCCGGCTTCCAGTCGATCGGCAGCAGATTGTGGCCGAAGCGCGCGAAGCTGTCGCCTTCGGGGCGCGTCACCGCCTGCACGTCGGCAGCGCCGGGCTCGGCAAAGCTGGCGCCCAACAGCTTCACGATCTGGATGTCGAGCCCGTCGAGCCACACCATCGGCTCCGCCGACTCGTTGCCGTGATCGTGCCAGGTCCACGACGGCGTGATGACGAAATCGCCGGGCTGCATCGTCGTACGCTCGCCATCGACGGCGGTATAGGCGCCATGCCCCTCGATGATGAAGCGGAGCGCCGATTGCGTGTGGCGATGCGCCGGCGCAACCTCGCCCGGCAGGATCAATTGCAACCCGGCAAACAGCGAACCGGTGACGGTCGCCTCGCCGGCATAGCCGGGGTTTTCCAGGATCAGCACGCGGCGGGTCGCCTCCATCGCGCTGATCAGCCCGCCCGCCCGCATCAGATGCGGCCGCACGTCCTCGTCATAATGCCAGAGGTGCGGCCGGCATTGCGTGACCGGTTCGGGGGTCACGAGGTGATGCAGCTTTTCCCACAGCGGCGCGAGATTATAGGGAGCGATCGTATCGTAAAACGCCTGCCGCTCGGCGGTGCGGGCCGGAGCCTGTTGGGTTGCCATCGCAACTCTCCTTTATTCCGCCGCCGCGCGCCGCGACTCGCCCAGCGTGAAGCCGATTTTCGCGAGATCGCTAAGCAGCGCCTGCGATTGCGCTTGCGTCAGTGGCACCATCGGCGGGCGCACCGCCGCCCAATCGGGATCACGGTGGAAATGCGCGACGATGCGCTTCAAGGCCGGCACCATCGGATAGGCCTGGATCGTCTTGCGGATGAGCGTGATTTGCGCCTGCAACGCGTCCGCCTCGGGCGTCTGCCAACGCTCATAAACCTTGCGAATGCCCGGCACGTTGACGTTGCCGGTCGCGGTGATGCAGCCGGCAGCGCCCTTGCGCAGTCCATCGAGCAGGAACACCTCGGAGCCGGGAAACACGGCAAAACCCGGATAGCGCTCGAGCAGGGCCGCCGTATTGTTCCAGTCGCCGGAGCTGTCTTTCAGGCCGACGACGGTTTCGGGATAGGCGCGGATCAGCCGGCCGACGAGGTCGAGCGACAGCCCGAGCACGGTCTGCGGCGGGATGTGATAGAGGAAGATGCGCAGCGCCGGCGAGGCGACCCGCTCGATGACAGCCGCGAAAAACGCGAACAATCCGTCGTCGTCCATGCCCTTGTAATAGAACGGCGGCAGCATCAGGACGCCGCCGACGCCGTGCGCCACCGCATGCCGCGCCAGCGCCGCCGCCTCGGTGAGCGAGCAGGCGCCGGCGCCCGGCATCAGTTTCGCGGGCGGAATGCCGGCGGCAATCAGCTTGTCGAGCAGTTCCATGCGCTCGCCGGCCGACATTGAATTGGCTTCGCTCGTCGTGCCGAAGATGGCGAGGCCGTCAGCGCCCTCTTCCAACAGCCAGCGGCAGAATGCGATAAAGCGGCCGGCATCGGGGTCGCCGGCGCGGGTGAACGGCGTCAAGACCGGGACCAGCACCCCGGCGAAAGGCTGCGCGGCCATCGACAAACTCCTCGAAGACGCAGATTGCGGCCGATTCCGTTATAAGCGCCGCCGCATCGGCTGCGTCAATGCCTCAATGCCTCGATCGCAGCCGCCCGCTTGCGGAAGAGCGGAATTCCGGCAAGCATCAATGATTTGGTAATGTTGCGGGTCGTAGCCTGTCGCCGACGCCGTGGCGACAGGACCGAGATGCCGGAACCGTCACCCGCTTTAAGCAGCCGCTACCTCGCGACGAGCACACGCACGCTGTATGAGGCCTGCCACGAATCCGGCCGCGACGACGGCGGCAAACGCTGCCCGAGCTGTTGCATCCGCGATTTGTGCGAACAGCACCGCTGCAAACCGGAACCGCGCAGCGCATAGCGGGTGTAAGCGACGCGGCACCCGCCGGCGCGGCGAAGAAATACTGGCCGCCGCCCGCCGCCTTGCGCCAGACTGCGCGCCAGGGCGTGATGCCGCGGAGGATGCGATGGCCGAGCGCGATGGGCCGCTGAAGGGCGTCAGGGTCGTTGCCTGCTCGACGGCGCAGGCCGGCACGGTTCCCTACATGCTGATGGCCGATCTCGGCGCCGAGGTCATCAAGATCGAGGTACCGGAAGGGGGCGACAACTCACGCGGCTCAACCGTCCTGCCGGGTTTCCCGTCGACCTATTTCGAAACCAACAACCGCGGCGTCAAAAGCCTGACGCTCAACCTGAAGAGCCCCGAGGGCCGCGACATCCTCAAAAAGCTCATCGCCCGCGCCGACATCTTCGGCCAGAATTTCCGCCCCGGCGCTGCCGAGAAGAACGGCTTTGGCTATGACGAACTGCGCCAAGTCAATCCGCGGCTCGTCTACGTCTCGGTGTCGGGGTATGGCCCCAAGGGGCCGCATGCCGATCTGCCCGGCACCGATTCGATGGCGCAGGCCCTGGGCGGCATCGCCCAAGCCTATGCGACGCCGGGGCAAAAGCTCAAAACCGGCATCGTCTCGGTCGCCGACGAGACCTGCGCGATCCTCGCATTCGGCGGCGCGCTCGCAGCGCTGACCTATGCCCGCGCCACCGGCATTGGCCAGAAGGTCGATTGCTCGCTGCTCGGTGGCCAGATCCGGCTGATGGGATGGACGCTGACGACGGCGATGTGGCGCGAGCGCGATCCCGTCACCGGTCAGGCGCGCATTACCGGCACGTCCGAACGTCCCGGCATCAGCGCGAGCTTCGCCGATCGCGACGGCAAGCCCTTTGTCTTCCAGCTCAACGGCAATCGCGCCTGGCGCACCGCAATGACGGCGCTCGGCCTTTCAGCGGCGCTGGAAGCGGCCGGGTTCGGCGATCTCGGCGCCGTCGTCGCAGACGAGGAACGGCGCGCTACGCTCCTGCGCAGGCTCGATGAATTGTTCGCCGCTGGCCCGCGCGAGGATTGGGTCGCGCGGCTGCGCGGCGCCGATATCGTCGCGGCGCCGATCAACACCCTGGTCGAAGCGTCAAGCGATCCGGACGTCTTGGCCAACGGCTATGTGACCGAGATCGATTATCCGAAATACGGCAAGCGGCTCAAGGTACATGGCTCGCCGTGGCAGTTCTCCGAGACGCCGGCCAGGATCGGCATCGCGCCGGAACTCGGCGCCGATACCGATGGCGTCCTCGCCGGCCTTGGCTATACGGCAGCGCAGATCGCCGAACTGCGCCAGCGAAAAATCATCTAATAAAATATCCTGCATGCTGCCTACCGCTTCGGGACGGGCAGATTAACTGGCATTTTGCCAGAACGCTTTGCAAAAATCTGGCAAATATATCAATTATCGATCCAATCCCCTCTAAGAATATGCGGCTGCAAGGCGTCTGTCAGCATAATATTTACCAAATGTTAATGCACCTTACCATAAAAATAAGTCTATAATCCACTGTGATTTACGTTGCTTAACTGTGAGAACATCCATAAAGCGAGCCCCGCAGATTTCACGTGAGGGCTTTGCCAATGCGCCGTTTTTTCCAGCAAGAATTAATAGTTAATGTGATTGCCGGCGACATTGGGATAAATTGGGCGGTTGTTCTGGATGTCTTCGCCGCCACGTTGGAATTGGCTCTGACACTGGCCACGGTTGCGCTCGGAATGGCAGTAGCTGCGGTGCTGGTTCCATGAGGGTAAGGGCAATGCCGACCGCGACCTCCTTGTTCGGCCGGGATGCGCCCCAAGACGCTGGGCTGGTCGTGGATCACGACGCCACGGCTGCCGCCGCGCCATGCCGCACGGCGCCCACCGACCCCGTATGGGGCGCCGGCCGCCGACCCTCACCCCTGCGGGCGATGGCGGCGCACCGCCTCGGGATTGGTCGAGTCGGCGCCCATGTAGACGCCGCGTTCCCAGCTGCGCTTTAGTGGATCGACGACGGTGAGCTGCATGCGGCCGATCTTCTCGATCTCGATCTCAACCTTCTCGCCGTTTTGCAGCGCGCCCAATCCCTCGTGATTGGTGCCGCAGGCGATGAGATCGCCAGAATTCAGGGTCATGATCGACGAGGCGAATTCGACGAGTTCAGGCACCCGGTGCTCCATGTCATCGGTGTTGTAGTTGTGACGCAACTGCCCGTCGTCCCAGAACCGGACATGGAGGTTGTTGGGGTCGGCGACCTCGTCGGCGGTGACGATGCAGGGCCCGATCGGTGCAAACGTGTCGAACGACTTGCCGAGCCAGCTGCCGGCCTTCCAGGTGCGCCGCCCCTCACCGCGCGCCGATACGTCGATAAGGGCGGTATAGCCGAACACCGCGCTCCTCCAGTCGGCGCGCTTGACGTTTTTGGCCGGGCCCTTGATGACGAGCGCCAGTTCTGCTTCGTGCATGAATATCCACGGCTCGGTCAGTTCCGGCAGCGCGATTGTGTCGCCCGGTCCGATCACCGCTTCCGGGTTTTTCAGGAACATGTTCAATGGGCGTGGTTCGCGCTGTGCGTGCTCCCAGTAATTGCCGATGCAGCATAGAATCTTGCCGGGGCGCGGCAGCGGCGGCCAGAGCCTGACCGATCCCGGCGGCAGCGCGTTGCCCTCGGCCGCGAGACCCTCGAAGGCCGGGCGCAGCCGGTCGAAATGGTCGATGACGACCTGCATCGTCAATTGCGGCGTATAGCTCGGACGGAAAGCGCGGCTGGCATTGACGATCCCTCGGTCCGTCAAGATGCCGACCACCGGGGCCAGTTCGGAATCGAGTTGAAACAGCACGAGCTTCATGGTCCCTCTCCGCAATCGAGCGCGGCGATTGTAACGGCTTGCCGCGTGCGCCGCCACTGATGCCGACGTTCAGTGCGGCCCGCCGTGCGTGCCGGGCGGCAATATCCCGAGCGCGCCGACGATCGCCAGCACGGCAAGGCCGAGCGCGACTTCGACGAGCGCGTTGCGATAGAGCCACGCGGCCGCGCGCCAGATGCGCTCATCGGCCTCCTCAGCCGGGCGGCCAAGGCGCGGCGTCAGGCGCAGCAGATTGACCGCTGCGATGACCGCCATGCCGAGGAACACCCCGATTTTTGCAAGCAGCAGGTGGCCGTATTCGGTGCCGAGCAGCGCGCGGAGCGAGCCGACAAGAAACGAGCTGTTGACGATGCCGCCCGCCAACAGAACGACGACGCTGCCAATCGCCAGCGCCGAAAAGCGGTGGGTCGCCGCGCCAGCGATGGCCGCCCAGCGCGCACCGCCTCGGCGCCGCGCCTCGGCCAGCAGCGATGCCAGCGGCAGCAGCATGCCGAGCCACAGCCCGGCTGCAAGCAGATGGAGAATGTCGGCGGCAAGATGGAACCGGCCCACTTGTCCCGGCGTCGCCGCGCCGTGCCCCGCCCACGCCAGCGCGCCAAGCAGCGCGCCCGCCAGTACCAATCCAGCCCAGCCCGCCGCGGCCGCCCTCGCCGCACCCCGGGCACCGCGAAGCGCGAGGCAGATCGCGACGCCCGCGGCGAGCCCGAGCCGCACGAGCCAATCCTCGCCGAACCGCGTCCGCAGAAGGACCATCTCCGACGCGCCGTGTGCCACCGCGACGGCAAAAGGCTGGCCGCTCATCATCGTTGCGACGGCGAGCAGCCAGACCCCGCCGGAGATCAGCGTCAGGGCGAGGCCCGTCCAGGCGAACCATAGCAAGCGGTGCGCCGGAGGCCTCGATCCGCCCGGCGCCGCGCCGGCAGCCGCGAATGTCGGGCGGAGGACCAGGCGATCGAACGCGAAGAAACCAAACAGCGAGATCGTTGCCGCGAAGTGCACCCAGCGCGCGGCGACGAGCAGCCAATCCATCGCTGCTCAGCCGCCGACCCGGAACGTGAAGGTGCCCTGCGTCGGGTGGGTATCGACCGAGACGACGTGCCAGCTGACATGGTAGGTGCCGGGCGGCAATCGCTTCAGCCCGACCTGCAATTCGTCGGGATGCCCTGGCGGAACATGTGCGTTGCCGAGATCAACCTGCTGCCCGGCCGCATTCGTCACCGTCATGCGGCTGAACGCCGGTTCGAGGTCCTCGGTGTACCAGATCGTCACGGTCGCCGGCGCCGTTGCCACCGTGCTGCCGACCGCGGGGCTGGCGTGGTCGAGAAAGGCGTGGGCCCGCGCCTCGACGCCCACGAGGGCCAACGCGACCCCGACCATCGTGCCCAAGACATATTTCACCATTGCCATAAATCCTTATCAATCAGCGGTCTGCCCAACGAGTCCGGGAAGACGTCGTCGAGGAACACATGAAACTGAGCGATGAACCCGCTGCCCTGCAGCCGTCGGGTCGGCCCGTTCGCCGCGATGACGGCCTCGATCCCGACCTGCCATTTGTTGGCCTCATAGAAGACGCCGGGCGCGATCGTGCCCGTCGTGGGGCCATTCGGCGGCGTTGACAGCGCAACCTCGACCGCCGGCACCAGCCGGGTGAAGAAGTCGGGAATGTTCAAGGCCTTCACGTGCTGCTGCAGATAAGGGATCGAATACTGCAGCGAAGCGGCATAGTTCCATTGATCGGGACGGACGGACGACGAGTCTGAAATCTGATAGCCAAGTTCGCCGGTCACGGCGAGCGGGCGGAAAAAGCCGATCGGCAAATCGCCCAGGCCCTTGCCGATATAAATCGTCGGCGTCGTGCTGCCGACTGCGTCGATCGCCCCCGCCTCGCGCAGCAGCGCCGAGCCGGTGCCGGCGAATTCATGGATCACGCCGAGCGACACCAGGAATTCGTGCTGCTCGTCGCAGGGAAGCTCGTCCTTCACGGTCAAAGTCACATTGTCCCAGCCGTTAAGGTTTCCGCCGGCGCCGCGCTGCGTGAAATAATCATCGTTGATGGCGAAGCCGAGATCGCGGGTTATTGTCTTGTCCATTCAAATCCGTAGTCGACCGAATGGCCCGACGGGTTTCCGGCAGCGGCCGGTATCGGCAAATACTCGATCGTCGGCAATGACAGCTCGTCATTAACGCCCGGATCATCGATTGTCAGCGTCGCCGGGAAGACGCGATTGCCGCAAACGGCGTGGGCCGATGCGCCGGAGGCAACGGATAGCGACAGTACGGCGGCGATCGGCACGGCCGCGCGCGGCGACGTGGGGTGCATGAAATCGCTCCCAGGACAGCGAATGGACGTAGGCGCCGGGATGCGCACCGTCTCGTCCCGAGGACGGAACAGTTACGGATCGGCGCCGCGGAACAGATCGCGGTCAGGCCGGCGGGGGAGCGCGGGAGCGATAGCCGGCGGAAAACCTCGAGGCCGGCGCAGCGATTGCCGTTACCGGTATCCGCGGCAACGCGGTCGGAACCGAAGCGAGCGGCACCGCGACGGGGCCAGCTAATGCGAGCGCAGGCGTGCCGTGCAGGCTGCATACCGGGCAGGGCGCGCCGTGCGACTTGCCGTGATCGTGAGTGCTGCCGCCGGCATCGCCGTGGCCGCACGGCAGCCCATAATAGAGCCACTCGCCGTCGGCGAGGCGCACCCATTCGTGCCGCGCCGGCCCGAGCGCCGCGGCAAGCATGAAGGCGAGGAAGACCGGGATTGTGGCGTTGCAGGCGAGCGCAAGGACGCTCAACCCCGCCGCCGTCCGTGACAGCCTGGTCCCGCGCCAGCGCATCGCGCCACCCCCCGAGGTGTAGCGATCTATACGATAGCGGCTGGCGGGCCGATAAACAACCATTGGCTTAACGGCCAATCAGAACCGCGGAAGGGCCGAATAACCGCTCGCTTATTCGCCGCCTGTCACAAGCCGCGGCGTGCTGGTAAAACAGCGGAGCGGTTGCGGGTGGAGGATCGAATGGCGGCGAGCTATGTGCACGGGGCGAGCGAGGCCGGATTCATTTGCGACACGATCGGCGTCTATCTCGACCGGGTTGTCGAACGTCACGGCGCCCGTGACGCGCTGATCGTGCGGCACCAGGAGATCCGGTGGACGTATCGCGAATTGCAGGAACAGGTCGACCGCGTCGCCGCCGGCCTCCTGGCGCTCGGGCTCGAGCGCGGCGAGCGGATCGGCATCTGGTCGCCGAACAACGCCGAATGGTGTGTCGCGCAATTCGCGACCGCCAAGCTTGGCCTCATTCTCGTCAACATCAACCCGGCCTACCGCATCGCCGAACTGGAATATGCCCTCAACAAGGCCGGCTGCGTCGCATTGATCACCGCCTCCCGCTTCAAGACGAGCGATTACGTCGGGATGCTGCGCGAGCTGGCGCCCGAGCTGGCGACGGCCGCGCCCGGCAACCTGCACGCGGCGCGCCTCCCTGATCTGCGGCTTGTCATCAATATCGGCGGCGGCGATGAACCCGGCATGATCCGCTTCGACGATGTGGCCGGGCTCGGCGGCCACGCCGAGCACGCGCGGCTCGCGCAATTGGCCTGCGAATTGCAGTTTGACGATCCGATCAACATCCAGTTCACGTCGGGCACCACCGGCTTTCCGAAGGGCGCGACGCTCACCCATCACAACATCCTCAACAACGGCTTCTTCATTTCCGACGCGATGAAGTTCACTGAACAGGACCGGGTGTGCATTCCGGTGCCGCTCTACCATTGTTTCGGCATGGTGATTGGCAATCTCGGCTGCCTGACGCACGGCTCGGCGATGATCTATCCCGGCGAGGGGTTCGACCCGCTGGCGACGCTGGAGACGATCGAAGCGGAGCGCTGCACCGCCCTCTACGGCGTGCCGACGATGTTCATCGCGCAGATGGACCACCCCGATTTCGCGCGTTTTGACCTCTCCTCGCTGCGCACCGGCATCATGGCCGGCAGTCCGTGCCCGATCGAGGTCATGAAACGTGCCGTCTCGGCGATGCATCTGTCAGAGATCATCATCGGCTACGGCATGACGGAAACGAGCCCGGCGAGCTTTGCGACGACGACCGACGACCCGATCGAGCGGCGCGTTGCAACGGTCGGCCGCGTGTTGCCGCACGTCGAAGCCAAAATCGTCGATGCCGAGGGGCGCATCGTGCCGCCCGGCGTGCCGGGCGAACTGTTGACCCGCGGCTATCTCGTCATGCTCGGTTACTGGAACGATGAGGAGAAGACGCGCGAGGCGATCGACCCGGCGCGGTGGATGCACACCGGCGACCTGGCGACGATCGACGACGAGGGCTATTGCAACATCGTCGGGCGCATCAAGGACATGGTGATCCGCGGCGGTGAGAATGTCTATCCGCGCGAAATCGAGGAATTTCTCTACCGCCACCCGAAAATCCAGGATGTGCAGGTGATCGGCGTACCCGATCCACGCTACGGCGAGGAATTATGCGCGTGGGTCAAACTGCGCGACGGCGAGCGCGCGACGATCGAGGAAATCCGCGGCTTCTGCCAGGGCCAGATCGCGCATTACAAAGTGCCGCGCTACGTCAAATTCGTCGATGCGTTCCCGATGACGGTGACCGGCAAAATCCAGAAATTCGTCATGCGCGAGGAGACGATCCGCGAACTCGGCCTCGCCCTGCAGAAGACGGCGTGATCTGCGTGAGCGGCGCGGCGCCGACGATCCGCCCGTCGCGCGACGCCGACGTCGCGGCGATCGCGGCGATCTACGCGCATCACGTGCGGCATGGCGTCGCCTCGTTCGAGGAGGTGCCGCCCGACGTGGAGGAAATCGCGCGGCGGCGCGAGGTAGTCCTTGCCCACGGCCTGCCCCACCTTGTCGCAGAAAAGGGCGGGCAGATCGTCGGCTTCTGTTACATTGCGCGGTTTCAGCCGCGTTCAGGCTATCGTTTCACGGTCGAGGACTCGATCTACGTCGATGCCGCCGAGGTCGGGCGCGGCATCGGTCGCGCCCTGCTCGAACCGGCGCTGGTCCGCTGCGAAGAGCTTGGCTATCGGCAGATGGTCGCGGTGATCGGCGGCGAATCGAACGCGTCGATCCGCTTGCACGAGCGGCTCGGCTTTGCCCATGCCGGCCTGTTGCCGGCGGTGGGGTTCAAGTTCGGCCGCTGGATCGATGTCGTGTTGATGCAGCGCGCGCTCGGCCCCGGTGCGAGCAGTCTGCCGGGCTGAGCGGCGCGGGCGAAGGAGGGTGAAATGACAGAGCCAATTGCCGATCCCGCGCGAATCCGCGGCTATCACGCGCACATCTATTACGATCCCGCCGATCGCGGCCCAGCCGAGCGGCTGCGCGAGGCGATCGGCGGCAGCTTTGCGGTCGAGCTCGGGCGCTGGCACGATGAGCCGGTCGGGCCGCATCCCGGCGCGATGTATCAGGTGGCGTTTGCCGCCGGCGAATTCGCGCGGCTCGTGCCGTGGCTCATGCTGAACCGCGGCGGGCTCGACGTGCTGGTGCATCCGCAGACCGGCAATGCCTATGCCGACCATACGGTGCACGCCGCGTGGCTCGGCAGCAAGCTGCCGCTGCGCCTCGACGTGCTACGCCGCGCCGCGACAGCCTGAAAATTCGACGGTCGGCGATCAGCCGCCGCGCTGCAGCGCCGCTCCGTGCTCGGCCACCGGCGCCTCGTCGGCCCCATGCAGACGCTGCCAAATCTCCGGATCGCGGTCATAGACGTCCGGATAAAAGGCGATCCGGCCGCTGGGCTTGGCAACCGCCGTCTGATAGACGATGAACACGGGGATCGGCCGCGCCAGATAGCGGCGGCGGGTCGCGCCGTGCGCGATTTCCCTATTGATGTCGGCAACCGGCTCGTCGAGCAGCAGCGCCGCCAACACACGCGGGTCCTCCACCCGGACGCAGCCGTGGCTACGCCGGCGATCGCGGCTGGTGAACAGGAAGCGCTCCGGCGTGTCGTGCAGATACACGTCGAACCGGTCGGTCATTTCAAACTTGAGGCGGCCAAGCGCGCTGTGCGGCCCGGCAATCTGCTGCAACGCGCCGGGACGGCGCCAGATCATGAAATGCTGGGCGAGATAATCGGGGTCTTTGCTCAGCTTCGGCAGGATTTCCTGCGCCGCAATCGACGGCGGTATGTTCCACGGCGGATTGAACAGCACGCTGTCGATCGTCGCCGCAAATTCGGGCGTCTGCTTGCCGACCTGACCGACAATGACGCGGGCCGTGAAAACCGGGACGTTGTCGCGATAGAGCACGAGCCGGGCATTCGCGGTGTTCACCCAGAGGCGATCGGACGGCAGCGGGCGCGGCAGCCAGCGCAGGCGTTCGAGATTGACCTCGATCGCGCGCCGCCGGGCCGCCGTCCGGCGGCCTGGCGGCTCCGCCCGGTAATGCCGCAAGGCACGCCGCAGCGCCCGATATTTCGCCGAATGCGGCGCCAACTCGGCGATGACCGCAGCGGGATCGGGCGCGGCAATTGCCCGGTCGAGCGCCGCCGCGACGTCGACGGGACCCGGTGTCAAGTCTTCATTGTCCGTGCGGTCTTCGATCGGCACGGCACCGCGAGCGAGCGCGTCGGCGTAACCGAGAAAAGCATCCGACAGCACCAGGTCGCGGTCGATCGGCGACAGCGCGATCGCGCCGCGCAACAACGCGGCATGAAAAAGTTCCGGGTCGAGGCCCTGGTCGCCCGCCGCCATGACCGTCCTGAGCAGCGCGGCCGCCTGGGCCGGGTGGCTCGGCCACACCGGCCGCCAGTCGTGCGCCGCGTAGAACTGCCGCAGCAGCTTCACATTCAATGCTTCGCCGGCGACGGCAAGCCGCGCAGCGCCGGTGAGGCGGCTTCTGATTTCGCTGTCGGCCGCAGCTGACGGGTTGCTCGCCGGCGACGCTGCTTGGAGCGCCGCCTTTGCCGCATCCTGTGGCCGCAATGCTGCGGCGCCGCTCGACGAGAAGGCGGCGAAAGCGGCAAGCGCGGCGACGAGCGCCGCCGCGGCGACCGCGTCGCGGCGGACCCGGCGGCGGCGCCCGGAACGGGCTTGGGCAAAACCGAAAATCACGACCGCTGACCCCGCTCAACGCTCCCCCGAATGGCAACGTCCTCATGCGCAGTCGGCGGGAAGCCCGACCGACACGCCGGGCGGAGCCGCCGCGGCACAGTCGCCAGATTGCGCGCCATTCATTGCCATAACATTGATCGTCCGCAACATGATCACCACCTCGCGCAATCTGACGGTTTTGCGCCGCGACCCGACGACGTGTGGAGCGGCCGGGCGATTCGCGACTCGGTTACAGGGATTCTTTGTGTAAGAATAAGGCGTCCCGATCAGAACAGGGGGCAGCGGTGCGAGCCTGCGCCAGGGCCGCGATCGTCGCGGCGGTGACGGTTCTGACGGTCGCCCCGGGCGCGCCGGCGTGCCCCTGGCATAAGGCGCGCGATTGTCTTGTCGATCTCACGCTGAAACCGACCGTTTCCCGGCAGATCGTTGCCGGCGACAAGCTTCCGCTGTCGCCGACGAAGGCGCCGCCGGTCGAGGCGCCGCCGCCCTATACGGGGCCGACGATCGGCGCGGTGCCCAACATCCCGCGTGCGCCGGAAATCGGCTATCGCTGGTCGATCAACTGATCGGGCCCGACGTTGGCGGGCCGCAGCCGACACCCGGCCCGCGCGTCGGATCGTCCGAGCGCTCTCGGCAGCGTCCATCGGGTGGCGCCGCAGGCGATAAGACACTCAGCGGTGCAGCAAGCTATCGTTGCGCCGCTGCGGCGCCGCGGTCGGCACGGCGGTAATAGGCGCTGCGTTTGGCCCGCCAGGCGGCGCGCTCGGCCGGATCGATCGTGCCGTCGTGATCGGTGTCGATCTGATCGAAGCGCTCGCGGTAGCGCCGGTCGCGATCGGCCTGCGGCAGATCGGCGAGCCAGTCGTAATAGGTCTTGACCTGCGCGAGACGGGCCTTGCGCGCGGCCGGCAGATCGGCTTGCGACAATTGCCGCGCCAGTTCGTCGCGGCGCCGCGCGTTAAAGGCGTTCCGCCAATCGCGGTATTGCGCAAACGTGATGTTGGCGACACTGGCGCTATGCTCTGCCGCTGGTGTCGGCTCGGCCGCTTCGCCCGGCAGCCACAGGCCGATGGCAATCGCCGCCGACATCGCTAATAGCATCCAGCGCATCGCAAATCCTCCCCTCGTTCGCCCGATCCGCCATGGCCTTGGGCGAGAACGAAACAAGAATAACTGGCCGCGCGACCCGCGTCAAACGCAAAATTCCGGGTTTGTTCCCATTCCGGCGAATGCAATCGGCGTTCGATCGCAAGCCCATTGCAAGCGATAATGATCTCAGTGTTTCGCGTCGAGTTCGTTGGCGCGAGCCTCGTACTCCGCGACAATCGCCAGCAGCCTGTCGCGCAACGTGGCGTCGCGTTCGCCGTCGGCCAGCACCCTGATCTGAGCGGCGTATTCACGAAAATGGGCAGCCGCCTTTTGTGCCTCGGTGCGATCCGCAGTCCGCCGAGATTTCCTTGCCATGGGGGTTCCCCGCTGCATATCGCGGTATATGAGAGAATATTTATTTTCCGGAAACCATAATTATTGACGGTGATTTGGCGTTATTTTTGGTCGATTTTGGGGAAATTTTCGCACGGCTGCGGCCACGCAAAAATTTCGCAAAGCATTTGCCTGCGCGATGGTGTCCTGTCGACCCTTGTTTCTCTGGCGGCCGGGTGGCACAAGCGCTCCGAGGCGGGGAGGAGCGACATGCCGGATTTCGCGATCGAGCGGCGCTGCCCGGGCGTCGTGTGCGGCATCGACGAGGCAGGGCGCGGGCCGCTCGCGGGGCCCGTCGTCGCCGCCGCCGTCATCATCGACCGGCGGCGGTTTCGCGGTGAATTGCGCCGCGTGCTCGACGATTCGAAGGTGCTGTCGCGCGAGGTGCGCGAGAGCTGCTGCCGCGCGCTGTTAGGCTGCGCCCAGGGAGGCGCGATCAGCATCGGGATCGGCGCGGCAAGCGCGCGCGAGATCGACCACGTCAATATCCTGCGCGCAAGCCTCCTTGCAATGCGCCGCGCCGTCCGGGCATTGGCGCTGTTGCCCGGCGGTCCGCCGGATATCGCGTTGGTCGATGGCAATGTCGCGCCGGACCTGCCCTGCCCTGTCGAGACTGTCGTCAAAGGCGACGCGTTGTCGTTTTCGATCGCCGCCGCCTCGGTCGTCGCGAAGGTGACGCGCGACCGAATCATGCGGGCGCTGGCGCGGCGCTATCCCGGCTACGGCTGGGACACCAATGTCGGTTACTCGACGCCCGAGCATTTCGCCGGCATCGCGCGGCTCGGCGTGACGCCGCACCATCGCCGCTCGTTCGAGCCGGTGCGCCTCGCGCTGGCGGGCCCGGCCGATCTGTTCGCGCTGCTCGACCCCGTTGCTCTCAGCGAGGCCGACGATTAGCGGCGGCGCGCGCCGTTGACGGGGCCGCCGGCGACGCTCACAGTTTCGCCTCATGAGCGAGAAAAAGGCGCTCACCGACCGTGTCCTGCATGGCGATTGCCTGGCAGCGTTGGCGACATTGCCGGCGGGATCGATCGATCTGGTGTTTGCCGACCCGCCCTACAATCTGCAACTGTCGGGCGAATTGCACCGGCCCGACCACAGCCGCGTCGACGGCGTCGAGGAGGCGTGGGATCGGTTCGCCGATTTTGCCGAATACGACCGGTTTACCCGCGCCTGGCTCGCACAATGCCGGCGTGTGCTGAAGCCGGACGGCGCGCTGTGGGTCATCGGCACCTACCACAACATCTTCCGCATCGGCGCCGCGGTGCAGGATCTCGGGTTTTGGATTTTGAACGACGTGATCTGGCGCAAAACCAACCCGATGCCAAATTTCCGCGGCCGCCGCTTCACGAATGCACACGAGACGCTGCTGTGGTGCGCGCCGTCGAAAGGGGCGCGCTATACGTTTAATTATGAGGCGATGAAGTCGCTCAACGATGAATTGCAGATGCGCAGCGACTGGCTTATTCCGCTATGCGGCGGGGCGGAGCGGCTGCGCGGCGGCGACGGCAAGAAGGCGCATCCGACGCAGAAGCCGGAAGCACTCCTGCATCGCATTCTCGTCGCCTCGACGCGGCCGGGCGAGGTTGTGCTCGATCCGTTTTTCGGCACCGGCACGACCGGCGCCGTCGCGAAGCGGCTCGGGCGCCGCTTCATCGGCATCGAGCGCGATGCCGGCTATGTGCGCCTCGCGCGGGCGCGCATCGCCGCGGAGCGGCCGGCGGCGCCGGAGGCGCTGCGCCTCGACTCACGCCGCGAGGCGCCGCGCGTGCCGTTCGGCAGCCTGGTCGAACGCGGCCTCCTCAGGCCCGGCGACGTGCTCGTTGATGCCGGCCGCCGCTTTGCCGCGCGGGTGCGCGCTGACGGCAGCGTCATCTCGGCCGAGCACCGCGGCTCGATCCATTTTGTCGGTGCCCGCGTGCAGGGCGCGCCGGCATGCAACGGCTGGGCCTTCTGGCATGTCGAGCGCCAGGGCCGACTCGTGCTGATCGACGAACTGCGCCAGCAGCTGCGCAGCGAAGCCGAATGACTTGGGCCCTGGCATGCGGCCCCGCTCGTTATTTCGCTTTGCGGCGGAATGCGGGCCGGCGCTTTTCGAGAAAGGCGTTGGTGCCTTCCTTCGCCTCGTCGGTGTTGTAATAGAGCGCCAAAGATTCGAGGCCGAGCGCGCCGATCCCCTTGATGTTTTCGCTGTCGGCGTTGAACGAGCGCTTGGCGATCGCGATCGCGGTCGGGGAGAGTGCAAGGATCTCGCGGCACCAAGTCTCAACCTCGGCATCGAGCTGGTCGGCCGGCACGACCTTGTTGACGAGCCCCATTTGGAAGGCTTCGGCGGCGGTATAGCGACGGCACAGAAACCAGATTTCGCGCGCCCGCTTGTCGCCGACATGGCGCGCGAGAAACGCCGTGCCCCAGCCCGGATCGACCGAGCCGACGCGCGGGCCAACCTGACCGAACACCGCCTTGTCCGACGCGATCGTCAGGTCGCAGACGGTCGCCAGCACGTTGCCGCCGCCGATCGCATAGCCCTGCACCTTGGCGATGACGGGCTTCCTGCTGTTGCGGATCAGTTCGTGCAATTCCTCGATCGGCAGACCGACGAGGCCGCGCCCGCCATAGCCCTTGCCGCCGGCGGAGCCGCTCTGGCGCGCCGAATTGTCGCCGCCCGAGCAGAAGGCGCGGTCACCCGCCCCGGCCAGCACGATGACGCCGATATCATCGTCGTCCTCGGCGTCGCGCATCGCCGCGAGCATCTCTTCGACGGTTTCGGCGCGAAACGCATTCAACACGTTCGGCCGGTTGATCGTGATCGTCGCCGTGCCGTCGCGCTTGTCGTATAGGATGTCCTGGAACGCCATCGCCGCCTCTCTCCGGGTTGGGGAATGGCCAGGACGATGCGATGCGCCGCGCGTCGGCCCGCATCGGCTCAGCGCTTGTCTTCGGCCTCCGCTTCCGTCTGACGACGGCGGATGGCGGCACCGAGGATGTCGCCGAGGCTGGCGCCGGAATCGGACGAGCCGAATTCCTGCATCGCCCGCTTCTCTTCGTCCATCTCGCGCGCCTTGATCGACAGCGAGACGCGCCGCGTCGCACGGTCGATCGTCGTGATCTTGGCATCGACCCGCTCGCCGACGGCAAAGCGGTCGGGACGTTGCTCGCTGCGGTCGCGCGACAGCTCGGACTTCCTGATGAAACCGGGCACGTTGTCGGCCAGCAGGACCTCGACACCGCCGTCGGTGATGGCGGCGATCGTGCCGGTCACGACTTCGCCCTTCTTCAAGGTCTGCATGCCGGTCTCGAACGGGTCGGCTTCGAGCTGCTTGATGCCGAGCGAGATGCGCTCCTTCTCGACATCGACATCGAGCACCTTGATGCGCACCAGTTCGCCCTTGCGGTAATCCTTGACGGCGTCCTCGCCCGGCCGATTCCAGTCGATGTCCGACAGGTGCACCATGCCGTCGATATCGCCGGGCAGACCGACAAACAGGCCGAACTCGGTGATGTTGCGGACTTCGCCTTCGACCACACTGCCGACCGGGTGTTCGTCGACAAAGGCTTCCCACGGGTTCGCCATGACCTGCTTCAGGCCGAGGCTGATGCGCCGCTTCTGCGGATCGACATCGAGCACCATGACCTCGACCTCTTGGCTGGTCGAGACGATCTTGCCGGGATGGACGTTCTTCTTGGTCCAGCTCATCTCGGAGACGTGCACCAACCCCTCGACGCCCGGCTCCAGTTCGACAAAGGCGCCGTAATCGGTGATGTTCGTGACGCGGCCCTTGAACTTGGCGCCGGCCGGGTATTTCAGCTCGACGCCCTCCCATGGGTCGGCTTCGAGCTGCTTCATGCCGAGCGAAATGCGCTGTGTTTCCGGGTTGAAGCGGATCACCTGCACCTTGACGTTCTGGCCGATGTGCAGCGCCTCCGACGGGTGATTGATACGCCGCCACGCGATATCGGTGACGTGCAGCAGGCCGTCGACGCCGCCCAAATCGACAAAGGCGCCATAGTCGGTGATGTTCTTGACGACGCCGTTGAGAATCTGGCCCTCCTTGAGGCTGGCGACCAGCTCCGAACGCTGCTCGGCGCGGCTCTCCTCGAGGACGGCGCGGCGGGAGACGACGATGTTGCCGCGCGAGCGGTCCATCTTCAGGATCTGGAACGGCTGCGGCGACCCCAAGAGCGGGCCGATATCGCGCACCGGACGGATATCGACCTGACTGCCGGGCAGGAACGCAACGGCGCCGTTCAGATCGACGGTGAAGCCGCCCTTGACACGACCGAAAATCTGGCCGGTCACCCGCTCGTTGGCCCGGAAGCTTTTTTCCAGCTGCGTCCAGGCTTCCTCGCGCCGCGCCTTCTCGCGCGACAATTGTGCCTCGCCGTTCTTGTCTTCGAGGCGTTCGAGGAAGACTTCGACCGTGTCGCCGACGTGGAGGTCGGCCGGGGCGCCGGGCGTCGCGAATTCCTTCAATGGTACGCGGCCCTCGGATTTGAGCCCGACATCAATGAGCGCCGCGTCGTTCTCGATTGCGATAACCCTGCCCTTGACGACGGTGCCTTCCAGCCCGCTGGCGATGCCGAGCGCTTCGTCGAGCATCGCGGCGAAATTCTCTTTGCTGACGGCGGGGGCGACGGTTTCTGCTGCTACTGCCATTCCTTCTCCTCGATCCCATCCGCCCGTTCAGACGCGGGGCGGAATTGCGGCCGCTCCGCCGGGATCGGCGCGGAGCGGGCGGCCGGCGGGGGAAACGGGCGCGGCCGCGTGAACCCGGCCCTGCAGGCGGAACAGTCGCATCGCCTACGGGCTAGGGGCCGTGGGCGGCGAGGGCACGCGCGACGACCTCTAAGGCACGCTCGAAAGCCTGATCGGCATCGAGCCCCGTCGTGTCGATGATGACCGCGTCGGACGCTGCCGCGAGCGGAGCCGCCCGACGCCCCTCGTCGCGCGCGTCGCGTTCGCCCATGTCCTGCAGGACATTTTGGTATATAGCCGCCACGCCGCGCTGCCGCAACTCCCTGAGACGCCGGTCGGCGCGCACCTCACGGCTGGCGGTGACGAACAGCTTGACCGCCGCGTCGGGGCACACTGCGGTCCCGATATCGCGCCCGTCGAGCACCGCGCCGCGCCGGCCGCCTGGCGGATGCGCCGCAAACTCGCGCTGGAACTGCAACAGCGCCCGGCGCACCGCGGGGATCGCGGCGACGACGGACGCGGCCTGGGCGACCGCTTCGGTCAACAGGCGTGGATCGTCAAGCATCGCGGGATCCACCCGCCGCGCCGCCCTTTCGGCGGTTGCCTGATCGCCGGGGTCACCGTCCGCGGCAAGCACGAGGAACGCGGTCGCACGGTAAAGCTGGCCGGTGTCGAGATGCGCAAGATTGAAGTGTTGAGCGATGCGCCGCGCCAGCGTTCCTTTGCCGGACGCGGCCGGCCCGTCGATCGCGACGACGAACGGCAGCACCCTTTAGCGCTCCCACCGGGAGGCAGGAGCCGGCCCCCCCAGGCCGGGATCACCTCCCCCGTGCGTCATGGCCGGGCCTGGCCGACCAGCCTCGGCGAGGGGCGTTTCATTGCGCCGCATCATAGGTGAGGACGCCGTGGACAACGGCGGCCTCGCCCGGAACCTTCGCGCCGAGGATCAGCCGCCATTTGCCGGCCATCCCGGTCACGGCCAGAAAGCGGTATATGCCGGGCCGGTCGGACGGGAGGGGTGTGATCTTCCCCGACATCTGCGCCATGCCGCTTGGGCCCATATCGGTCTTCGCCTCGACAATGGCGGCACCGGCGACCGGCCGCTTGTCCGGCACATGGACAAGGCCCACCGCCAGCGTGGTTTTGCCCGGCCCGGCGGGCTGAACCGTGACGATGGCAAACCGGTAGTCGTTCGAGGCGGCGGCCAGCGTCTGCAACGTCGTCGTGACGAGGAGCAGGATGCCCCACGCGGCGACGGCCGCCCCGGCGATCCGCGCGACCCGCAAGCCCATCGGGACGGTCTTTTCCAGCAGGACAAAAAGCGCCAGGCCGGCGATCCAAAACAGGTTCATGACGCCTCCAAAGAACAACAGCCCCATCAGGAACCAGCAGCATCCGAGGCAAAAGGCGCCGTGTTCGAATCCCATGCGGAAGGCGCCGAGGCGGCCCGGCCGCCAACTCGTCATCAGGAAGCCGATCGGCGAGCGGCAGTGGCTGAGGCAGACGCTCTTGATCGGCGTGACCTGCCACAATCCGGCAGCGGTCAGGATGGCGCCGCCGAGCCAATAGCTCGTCGAGGTCATCATCGGCGACAACAGGCCGAGTTGCTCCAGAACCGATTGCAGCAGCGTGGCGAGCGCACTGAACCCGCCCCACACGACGAGATAGCCTGCGGCAAAGGCCCCGGTCGGCACATAGGGCCGGTCGGCGGCTCGCGCGACGCGGTTCATCCGGGCGAACAACAGCAGCATTGGCGTTGCGCTTGGCAGCATCATCGCCACCATCATGACCCACCACATGGCGAACATCAGCGCGGCATAGCCCGGGGTCCACACCGCGGGCTGCATCACCATGCCGGCCATTCCCGCCCCGCCGGCCATCTCCACCGCGCTCATGCCGGTGCCCGCCCCGAGCAGGATCCAGGTCCAGGCGATGGCGGCGATCGCGACGATGGCGGCGACGACGACCAGCCGGTCGCGCCGCAGCATGGCTTCGAGCACGCCGCTATCGGTGGAGACTGTCATCGCCGTGTTCGATCACCCGCCGCCCGCCCGGCGGGCCGGCTTCAATCAGTTTGACCAATTGATCGGCGCGTAATGGCCGTTGCGCCCGGAATTGTCCCAGCGCATGCCGTAGTCGGCAAAGGTGCTGCCGCTGCAGCCCATCGCCAGCGCGATATGGTCGGGCGCGACGGGATGGCCGAGCGTCGTCCAGATTTCGCCGCTCGGATGCATCGTCGGGATCGGCTCGACCGCCATTTGCATGATACCGGGGATTTCGACCGAGCGGGTCTTGCCCTGCACGGCATAATGGATCGGCACCTTCTTGACGCCGAGTTGCTGGGAGATGAGTGGCGCGAATGCCGCCATAGGGCCACCCTCGGCGCCGGTGAAAATCGCGCCAAGCGCCGCCATCTGTTGGTCGTCGGCGCGCTCGTCGAGATAGGCGGCGACCGACCAGTTGCCGTCCGCCATCGGTCCCGGCGCGTGCGCGACGATTGCGACATTGAGGCCATCAAGCGCCAAGCCGTCAAAGCTGCCCTTGTCGATGTGGAACACCAGCGCCACGTCGCAGACGCCCCGGCTCGGCCGCGCGGTCAGCGGCGCCGCGCTCGAAGCCAGGCACGGACATACGACTTCGCAGTTGCAGTTTTCGAAATAGTCGCCACTCAGCTGCCATTTCGCCATGTCCGCCTCCCGTCGGCTGCGCTGCAATGAGACTGTCGCCGAGCCCTTCCGCTGCGTCAACCCGCCGCATATAGCCGCTCAGTCCGGCACCCGGAAATGGGCGCCGAGCCGCGCCATCAGCGGCACGAAATCGGGAAAGCTCGTCGCAATCGGGCGCGAGTCGTCGATCCGCACCGGTTCCTTCGTCGCCAGACCGAACACGAGAAATGCCATCGCGATGCGGTGGTCGAGCCGCGTCTCGATCAGCGCGCCACCCGGGGGCGAGCCACCCGCGCCGTCGATGATCAGGTCGTCGCCGGCCACGGTCACCGCGACGCCGCAGGCCGCGAGGCCCTCGGCGATGCTACTGAGCCGATCGCTCTCTTTGACACGCAATTCAGCGAGGCCGCGCATCGTCGTGCGGCCCTTGGCGCAGGCCGCCGCGGCGGCCAGGACCGGATATTCGTCGATCATCGACGGCGCGCGCTCTGGTGGGATGTCGGCGCCCCTGAGCGCCGTGCCGCGCACCTTGAGGTCGGCGACCGGTTCGCCGCCGGCCTCGCGGCGGTTCTCCAAGGCAATCTCGGCACCCATCTCGGCGAGGCATTGCAAGAGGCCGGTACGCGACGGATTGAGGCCGACATTGGCGATCGTCACGTCCGACCCCGGCACGATCAGCGCCGCGACCAACGGAAATGCGGCCGAGGACGGGTCGCCCGGCACGATGATCGGCGCTGCGCTGAGCTCGGGCCGGCCGACGACCGTCACCCGCCGGCCACCCGTCGGCGCGGGTTCGATGATGATCTCGGCGCCGAAATGGCCGAGCATGCGTTCGGTGTGGTCGCGGCTCGGCTGCGGCTCGATGACAGTGGTGCGACCGGGCGCATTGAGGCCGGCCAGCAGCACGGCCGACTTCACCTGCGCCGACGGCACTGGCAGGCGGTATTCGATCGGCACCGGCGCCGGCGCGCCGCTGACCGCCAGCGGCAGCCGGCCACCCTCGCGCGCGAGGAACTGCGCGCCGAACCGCGACAGCGGCTCGGTGACGCGCCGCATCGGCCGACGCCGCAGCGAGGCGTCGCCGGTCACGATCGCGGTGAAGGGATGCGTCGCGAGAATGCCGAGCAGGAGGCGGGCCGAGGTGCCGGAATTGCCGAGGTCGAGCACATCCTCGGGCTCGCCGAGGCCGCCGATGCCGACGCCGTCGACGATCCATCGGCCGTCCGCCGCGCGCTCGACGGCAGCGCCCAGCGCGCGCAGCGCTGCCGCTGTCGCCAGCACGTCTTCACCTTCCAAGAGGCCGGTGATCACGGTGCGGCCGACCGCCAGGGCACCGAACATCAGCGCCCGGTGCGAGATCGATTTGTCGCCGGGCACGGCGATGCGGCCCGCGAGGGGCGCGGGCGGCCGCTCCGACAGGAGCGGTCGAACGGCAGAGCGTGTCGTATCGTCGGGCATGTCGCTGGCTCGCGGGTCGGGTTCGCGCCCTTGTTCGGGCGTCGGCGGCGGCCCATATGCCGCTGCCGAACGCCGCCGTGCGGGCGCCTCGATTTGCTTTTGACAGGCGCCGACCGCTATGGCAATGGCGCCGGCAGCGCCGGCGATCCGAAAAATCCGCCGTGTTGGAATTGTTGAAGGAGCCGCCCGTTGGCCAAACCCGAATGGGGCATCAAGCGCATCTGCCCGAGTTGCGGGACGCGCTATTACGATCTTCTGCGCGACCCGATCGTTTGCCCGAAATGCTCGACGCCGTTCGATCCGGAGGCCTTCCTGAAGGCCCGCCGGGCGCGCCCGGCCGCGCCGGTCGAGAAGGAATTGGAACCGGTCGGGGGGGACGAGCTCGAGGTCGAACTCGAGGCCGAGGATGTCGAATCGGTCGAGGAAGAGGAGGAAGAGGAGGAAGTGCCGCTCGAGACCGGCGAGGAGGAAGAGGAGGAGGAGCTGATCGAGGATGCCTCCGAACTGGGCGAGGACGAGGACGACATGGCGGAGGTCATCGACAATGTCGAAGAGGAGGAGCCTTAAGCCGCGGGAGCATGATTAGTGTGGTCGGCGGCGGCCGCATTTTTGCTCTTGCTGCGCCGCCCGCGCGTTCCTAACCTGCGGGGATTGAGGGCCGCCAGGCTTGGCCGCTCTGGGCCGGCGGTGATGAGGATCAGGGGGCCATAGCTCAGCTGGGAGAGCGCTACAACGGCATTGTAGAGGTCACCGGTTCGATCCCGGTTGGCTCCACCAATTCGATCAAGGGCTTAGCCGGAAACGGCTAGGCCCTTGTTGTTAGCCGGGGAAGCATGGGGAAAGCAGAACACGCGGCGAGTTGTCTCGTCGCGGGGGCATGCCTGGGTCGAAAGCGCCGGGCTCGACAGCTCGGCCTGCGGCAACCACTCGATGGGCCAGACGAAGGCGGCCCAGATCTATCGAAAAACCGACAATCCGCGTGCCGTCCAGCTCTCGCCGGAGCATACGAAGCTGGAGAGCACCGTCAGCTATTCGGAAGCGAGGTCGCTGACGCTTTCAGCGTCGCCGAGCGGGTCGAACTCTGAATGACCGCCGCGGTCCCGCCGCGCGTCAGGTGCTTCGCTTCAGGCGCCGGTCGCTTGCAGGCGCTGCCCCAACGCCCGCAACAGCCGCGCCCCGTCGCCGCGCCAAGCGGCGCCGTGCATGCAGGCCAGCGTCGTCGGCTCTGTCGCCGCTAGGCGC
>JASIAN010000029.1 GCA_030042035.1 Alphaproteobacteria bacterium
AGCCCGCGCAAGCCCGAATGCTCCAACGCAACGACGATTTCTTCGACCGTGCGCGCGCCGGCGAGGCAGGATTGCAGCAGTTGGTAGCCGCCGCCGGCACGATACGCGTCGAGGCCGGGATAAGCGGGAACATGCGGATGCGTGTCGCCGGCGACCGCGGCAGCCGCGACGGTCTCGGCGGTCGCATGCTCATGCAGCGCATGGCCGAGCGCCACCGCCGGCGCCTTGTCGCAGCCGCCCATGCACGGCGCTCGCACGACGCGCACGCCGTCGCCGAGCCGCTCGCGCAGATCATCAATGAGCCGGTCGGCGCCGGCCAGCATGCACGAGAGGCTGTCGCATACCCGCACGGTGACCGCAGGCGGCGGCGCCTCGTCTTCCATGACGACGTCGAAATGGGCGTAAAATGTGGCGACTTCATAGGTCTCGGTAAGTGCGAGCCGCATCTCCTCGGCGAGCGCTGCCAGATGGCGCGCATGGAGGCAGCCGTAGTGGTCCTGCAAAAGATGCAGATGCTCGATCAGCAGGTCGCGGCGCCGCTCGCGCTCGCCCAACAGCGCCTGCACGTCGGCGAGCGCCGCGGGATCGACCTGGCGGCCCTTCGGCTCGTTGGGGCCGCGCCGCCGGCCGGAACCGGGATGGATGCGGCGATCATGGGCTGGCTGGGAACGCATCGAGGTGCTTCAACCACCTTGTAGGATGGGCGGACCGCGGCGGAAAGCCCCAGGAGGCCCATCATTTTCCTACAATGAGACAGTGCGACGGCGAGTTCCCGCAGTCGCGGTCTCGTTGTCTCACCGTCTCATCGCGAATAAGCAATCATGGGTTTCGCTCCGCTCAACCCATTCTACGACCATGCTGCGGCGGAGACTACACCGCGCCATCAGAATGCAGTTTCTTGATGCCGGCCTCGTCGTAGCCGAGCCACGACAGGATCTCTTGGGTATGCTCGCCGAGGAGCGGCGACCGCTTCACATCGGGGGGCGATTCGGACAATTGGATCGGCATGCCGACCTGCACATAGCGGCCGCGCGTCGGATGGTCGATCTCGACCAGCATGCCGCGCTCGTACAATTCCTGGTCCTCGTAAATGTCCTTCATCGACAGGATCGGGCCGCACGGCACATCGACCGCGTTGAGCGCATCCATGACCTCAAACTTGGTTTTCGTCATCGTCCAGCGCTCGATGATCGAGAAACATTCCGGGATGTGCGACAGGCGCGCCTCGGGCGTCGCGTAATGCGGGTCCTCGATCAATTCCTCGCGGCCGCAGAGTTTCATCAGCGGCGCCCAGCAGGTCGGCTGGATGATCACGTAGACATAGTCGTTGGGACCGCCCGGCGCGCAGCGCAAGGCCGAGCCCGGCTGGCCGCCGCCCGAGGCGTTGCCGGCGCGCGGCACCGCCTCGCCGAATTCCTCGTTCGGATATTCCGCCAGCGGGCCGCGCGTGAGGCGCTGCTGGTCGCGCATCTTGACCCGGCACAAATTCAAGACCGAATCGGTCATCGCGACCTGCACCCGCTGACCCTTGCCGGTGCGCTCGCGCTGAAACAGCGCCGCGAGGATGCCGGCGACGAGGTGGACGCCGGTGCCGCTGTCGCCGATCTGCGCACCGCTGACGGTCGGCGGCCCATCCTCAAATCCGGTCGTGCTGGCCGCGCCGCCCATGCATTGCGCGACGTTTTCATAGGCCTTGAAATCGGCGTAGCGCCCGGGGCCGAACCCCTTGATCGAGGCGTAGATGACGCGCGGGTTCAATTCCTGGAAGCGCGCCCAGGTAAAGCCCTGGCGGTCGAGCACGCCGGGGCCGAAATTCTCGACGACGACATCCGAGCGCCTGACCAGTTCTTCCAGCACCTGCTTGCCGCCCGGCGATTTCAGGTTGATCGTGATCGAGCGCTTGTTCGAATTCAGCATCGTGAAATAGAGGCTGTCGGCGCCTTTGACGTCGCGCAATTGGCCGCGCGTGATGTCGCCGCGCCCCGGCATCTCGACCTTGATCACGTCGGCCCCCATCCAGGCCAACAGCTGCGTCGCGGTCGGCGCCGCCTGGACATGGCCCATGTCGAGAATGCGCACCCCTGCGAGAGCGTTGCTCATGCGGTTCTCCAACTCGAGGCGAAGCCTGACGCGCCGATCTTTGTATATGATATATCAGAGCACCCGGCAACCGCGCGTGCGCCCGAGATTTCGAGCCGACTGTCGGAGCGCCGCCTTATGCCGCGGTCGGCTTCAGCCGGTCGCGCAGCGCGGCGAGCGCGTCGGGCGTGTCGATATCGACGAGCACGCCGTCCGATTCCATCTCGACCTCATAGACCTGTTCGGCGTGCTCGCCGATCAGGTGTTTCGCGCCGACATCGCCCGCCAGTTCCGCCATTTCCGGCAGGAAGCGCTTGGCCCACAGCACGGGATTGCCGCGCTTCCCGCGCCGCATCGGCACGATGATCGCGCGTCCCTCCAGCGGGTTGAACGCGGCGATGAGGCGGTCGATGTCGCGGCCGGTGATCAATGGCATGTCGCCGAGGCAGACAGCGACGCCGTCGATGTCGTCCGGCAGCGCGGCGAGGCCGCATTTCAGCGACGTCGACAGGCCCTCGGCGAAGGACGGGTTGCGCACCCGCTCCACCGGCAGACGCCCGAGCGCCGCATCAACCCGCTCGGCATCGTTGCCCAGCACCGCGACGATCGGCCGCGTGCGAGACGACAAAAGGCGCTGCGCGGTGCGCGCGACCATCGGGATGCCGTCGATCGGTTCGAGCAATTTGTTCGGGCCGCCCATGCGGCTCGACCGGCCAGCCGCCAGCAGCAGCGCGGCGATGCGCGGCCCGGGCGGGACCTTTTTCTCCGGCCGCTCCCGCGGCGTCGGCGCAGCGCCGGCTTCGGCCCGCGGCGACGGGCGCGACGGGATTTCCGCCAACAGCCCGCCGGCGCCCATCTTCATGACGTCTTCGCGGCCGACCGAAAGACCGGCGCACAGCCGCTGCAATACCCAGTCGAAGCCGTTCTCTTTCGGCGAGCGGGCGCAGCCCGGCAGTCCGAGCACCGGCACGTCGCCGAGCCGGCCGAGGAGCAGCATGTTGCCGGGATCGACCGGCATGCCGAAATGCTCGACCCGGCCGCCTGCCGCCTCGATCGCCTTGGGGATCACATCGCGGCGATCGACGATGACCGAGGCGCCGTGGACGAGCACGAGGTCGGCGCCGGCCGCGACCGCGGCAGCGATGCGCGGCGCGAGATCGGCAGAGCGGTGGTCGCAGCGCTCCTCGGCGGCGAGGGTCGAGCCGAGCGCCGCGAGGCGCTGCTCGGTGATGTCGCGGGTCTTGTCGAGAATGCTTTCTTTGAGGCCGGGCAGCCGCGTCTGGATCAGCGCCACGCGCAATGGCACAAACGCCGCGACCCGGAGCAGCTTGGCGCCCTGCGCGGCGAAATCGGCGGCGCGCGCAACGGCGCCTCTGGCGACCGCGAGCGGGATGATCTTGACCGTCGCAACCATCTGGCGCGGCTCGACGACGGCATAGGGCGGCAAGGTGCCGACCGTCACCGCATCATCGACGAGGTTGACCCGGTCGAGCCGATCGCGGTCGAAGACGAGAAGGCCCTTTGCCTCGGCGAACAGATTGGCGCGGCCGGTGAAGGCCG
>JASIAN010000217.1 GCA_030042035.1 Alphaproteobacteria bacterium
GCCTGACCGAGGCGGGCCGAGCCTTTCTGCCGTTCGCCGAGGCGGTCTTGTCGGCGATTGAGGATGGGCGGCAGGCGGTCCGCGCGACAGTCAGCGAGGCTGGCGGCGCGGTGTCATTGGCGCTGGTTGGTACGCTCGCTGATTCCAATATTGTCGACGTGCTGCGCCAGTTCGCCCAACGCTCGGCGGCGGTTGAGCTCGACTTGCGGACTGCGACCAGTCAAGAAGTCAGTGATCTGGTTCGACGCGGGGAGGTGACGCTCGGCCTGCGATACCATCCCGACGAACGCGGCGAGCTTGTTTCCCGCGTCGTCGGAGTTGAACCGATGCGGGTCATTTGCTCGCCCGAACATCCGCTGGTCGGCAAGCGCGTGTCGAAGCGACACCTGGCCGACGAGAAATGGGTCGGCTTTCCGGCCGCACGCGGCCGAGAGTCATTTGGGCGCCTTCTTGAGCGGCTGCTCGCACCGATCGGCGTGGACGACGTGAAAATCACGCTGATCGACAGCCTGACCGCACAAAAGCGCCTGGTCCAGGCGGGGTTCGGCCTGGCGCTGGTGCCCGAGAGCAGCGTGCGCGACGAACTCAAGCTCGGCAGCTTGCGGGAACTCGACATCCCGGCGATGCGTGCCAGTATCCCGGTGGCGCTGATCCATCGCCGCAACGGCTATCTCAATCCCGCTGCGCGTGCGTTGATCGCGCTGATGAGCGAGAAGAGCTTGCGTCTTGGTGAGCGGGATAGCGGCGGCTGATATCGGGGTGCAGGGTCAAGCGGCGGCGAAACTCAATGAGGCTCGACCGTGGGCGGTCGCCTATTCACCATAGCCTGCGGCATTAAGGCGATAGGCGATGCCTTGCCAAGCCGGATCGTTGGTGTCGCGCCGCCGCTGGTTCTCGTCGGCGATCGATCGGTAAAGTCGCGAGGCCTCGCACGCATCAAGGTGCGCTGTATCGAGACCGAGATGCTCGGCCAACAGCGCGCAGCGCAGCGGCCGCACCACCGTTGCATCCCAAACCGACGCATTCATCTCGGTATGCCCGCCGAGCGAACGGTCGTGCAGGTTGCACGAGCCGATTGTCGCCCACTCGTCGTCGATCAGCATAATTTTCGCGTGAACGTAGATATCACGGCGCTCGCCGGCGAGGTTCGGCGCCGCAATGCCGACCAGGGCAAAACGGTCATAGAGATCGAGCCTAGCGACGTGGTCGAACAGCGCCTGGCGTTGCGGATCGCGGCGCGCTGCTCGAACATTCTCCTCGGGTGTTGCCGGAACCAGCACGACGACCTCGACGCCTCGCTTCAGCGCCTCTTCGAGAGCTTTTGCCACCGGCGGGACCGGGATGGCTTGGTTTTCGATGTAAATCGCCCGTTGCGCGCCGGCGATTGCCAGCACGTACTGTTCGAAGATCGTACGTTCTCCTGAGGCGATGCGATACGGAACGCCACCCGGCGGCGGCTGACCGTCGGTGTAGATGCCGTGGTGGAGATTGCGCTGGATCTGCACCGTGCTCGGGCCGCGCGGTGCGGATATCCGCACCGGAAAGCGGAGCTGCTCGGCGGAACCCCGACCCCACTGACCGTCCGCCGCGTCCCGCTCGCTCGCCTCGTTCCATCGTTGGACGAAGTTGTGATGTACATCCGTCGCCGCCGGCCCAGCCACTTCGACATAAACGTCGTGCCGGTGTCCTTCCGTGTGACCGGGGGCGCCCACCGCCTGCGCGGTGAGGTTGATGCCGCCGATAAAGGCGACTTCCGACGGCGCGCCGGCATCGATGAGCCAGCTCTTCTGGTGATGGAGAAAGGGCCCGCGGGCGCGATCCCAGCGGGCGCCGAAGCGCGAGCCGCGCTGCCGCAGTACCGCCACGTCGCCGGGCGTTCCGGCAAAGGTGCGGCCGAGACGGCTGCTTTCGGGATTCGGCCGCCAGAAAATGACGCGAACGTCGATCCCGCGCGCGACCGCAGCGTCGAGCAGGTCGAACAGCGACGCCCCGCCATCCGGCATGCGAAAATCCGGCGCATAAAACGCGACGGTGAGCCAGACGCTGTGCCGTGCTGCCGCAACCGCCTCGCCGATGCGCCGGAACGCCGCGACCCCATCGATCAGCGGCCGCACGATGTTTCCGGTCCGTATCGGATAGGAGCCCGATGCAGGGTGAGGGATCGTCATCACGACACCGTATACCGGCGCTACGTTGCACCCAACCCAAGACGACCGATATCGCGCCGATGTCGCCAATGATGACCGCTGCACGGCGGCGACCGCGCGGTTTAATGAGACAAGGTGCTTCTCGGGTTACGAGCGGACGTTTCTCGTCCCGATCTTCGAATAGCAGTTCCACCTTCTGATGCGGCGCCAACCGGTTATTCGACGGTGACGGATTTGACGAGGTTGCGCGGGCGGTCGATGTCGCCGCCGCGCTCGCGCGCAACGTGATAGGCGAGCAATTGCAATGGCACGGTCAACAGGATGGGGTCGAGCTCCGGCTCCGATTTCGGCACCGCGAACGCATCGATGCCGGCAACCGGCAGCTCGCCGGGATGGGTGATCGCGATGACTGGCCCACTGCGAGCGCGGATTTCTTCGATCGCCGAGATGTTCTTCGCAAACAGGTCGTCCCGCGGCATGGCAATAATCGTCGGCGTCTCGGGGGAGATCAGCGCCAGCGGCCCGTGCTTCAATTCGGACGCCGGATAAGGCTCTGAGGACCGGGCGTCACGGCACCCAGAGAGAGAAGTGCGGCGTAATCGCTTGATCAGCACGTTATTTTAGCCGTCAGGCGGGAGAGACCTCGCCGTCATCGG
>JASIAN010000218.1 GCA_030042035.1 Alphaproteobacteria bacterium
AACTGGTACATCGGCATGACGATGATGCTGTTTAAGAATTTCTCTAGGAATTGGCGATTGACCTGGGGATAGGCGGCAATCTGCGCGAAAGTCGGGGTTTCCACAGGCAAGGCATTGAAATGGCCCGGATGCGGACCGGATCTGCCATGGCAGTCCGAACACCAGCGATCGGCAAGCTCCTGTCCAGCCGCCGCCGAAAGCTGAGGCGCGTGGCAGCCCCATAGCAGGAAGAGGCAGACAGCGGCAACCATGCCGAGGAACTTCACAGCCCAGACTCTGTCGGCAGCGCCATATCCGACTTGGACATTACTTGAAAAGATCGCACGGTGGCGCATCATCAGCAATGACAAACATGCGCAATTAGCGTTGAACCCCGCTTCCATCAGCGGCCTGCCGCCCGGCGCGGCGTCGGCAGTTCGATTGTGTCGGCGGCTGCGGCCGGCGAATGCGCCGCCGCGACAGCGAAACTCGCGGCCGCGCCCATGCTGGCCGCGCGTCGTGTGATCATGCCTGGCTCCTCTCGCATAACACCCGCTCTCCGCGCGACACCAGAGCGGGATGAGCTGGCACCATCGACGGACTGCGGCGCGTTCGACCCACCCAGGCTTAAGCCCGCCTCAGTTGCGTGGTGTCGATCGGCAGGCTGCGGATGCGCTTTCCGGTCGCTGCGAAAATGGCGTTGCATAGGGCCGGAATGACGGGCGGCAGCGCCGGCTCCCCGAGACCGGTCGGCGGATGCTCGGTGATCCGGAAATGCACCTCTACCGGCGGCGCCTGGTGGATGCGAAGCAGAGGCACCGTGTCGAAATTAGCCTCCACAACGCGGCCCCGCTCGATTGTGATGGCTTGGCCGAGGGCTTCGCCGATCCCGTCGAGTACTGCGCCCTGAACCTGGTTCTCGGCGTTGCTGGGATTGATGATCTGGCTGCCGATATCCCCGGCAACCCAGACCTTGTCGACCTTCACCGTCCCCGAAGACACGACTGTCGCCCGGACGACTTCCGCAAAGTAACCGAGATGGCAGAAGTAGGACGCGATCCCCATTCCGGTGCCTTTGGGCAGCAAATGCCGCTTGGTCCAACCGGATTTTTCGGCCACCAGTTCGAGCACCCCGCGCAGGCGCCCGGCATCGAGGCCGTGCTCTGGGTTGCTTCCAGCCGATGCATTCAGCGGTTCTCGCCGCCGCCCCAGCAGAGCCAAATGGAAGGCGAGCGGGTCCTTTCCGGCCACGTGTGCGAGTTCATCCAGGAAGGATTGAAAGACGAACGCCAGCGCATTGGCGCCGGGTGCGCGCAATGGTCCTGTCGGCACGCCCAATGGTAAGAGCGACATGCCGAACTCGAGATTGTCCACGAACTGCGCTGGAAATTCGGTCTGCCCCAGCCCTGCCGAGGCCGCCACCTGGTCGCCATGCCCGAACGTCACAAAATGGTCGGTGAGCGCCACCAGCGTGCCATCCCCCTTGACGCCGCCTTTAAGAAAATGAAAGCCGGCCGGCCGATAGAAATCGTGTTGGATGTCGTCCTGGCGGCTCCACAACAGCTTCACCGGGCGGCCGACCTGCCTTGCGATCCAGGCAGCCTCAGCCATGTAGTCGTTGCGCAGGCGCCGTCCAAAGCCGCCACCAACGCGTGTCACATGCACGAGAACATTGCTTTCCGGCACGCGCAGGGTCGCTGCGACCATCCTTGCGCCACCCTCGGGATCCTGGGTCGGCGCCCAAATCTCCACCTTGCCGGCGCGGACACGGGCAGTGCAGTTTTGCGGCTCAAGATCGAGATGAGCGAGGAACGGATAGAAATAAGCCGCCTCGATCGTGCGAGCGGCGCGCGCGAAGGCGGCGGCCGCGTCGCCGTCGCGGCGCAGCCACCGCGCCGGCGGTCTCTTCGCCAGCTCCTGCGCGGCGCTTGCGAACCCAGCGCTGCTTTGCTCGGCGGTCGGACCTTCGTCCCACGTAACCTGCAGCTGTTTGCGCGCTTTGCTCGCCGCCCACCAGCTGTCCGCGACGATCGCGACGCCGCCGACAAGGCCCAAGGGATTATTGCCGCCCTCGACCACGAAGGCATCCCGCACGCCTGATAGTCGCTTGATGGCATCGGTATTCGCGCGCCCGACCTTGCCTCCGAACACCGGGCATTTCTCAAACACCGCGTACAGCATGCCAGGACTGGCGACATCGATGCCAAACAGTGGCTTCCCGGTCACGATCGATCGGTTATCGACGCCCGGTAGCGGCTGGCCGATGATCGTGAAGTCCTTTGGGTCTTTGAGGCGAACCGTTTCGAGGTTGGGAACGGGCAGCAATGCGGCCTTCTCGACCAGCACGCCGTAACTGAGCGTGCGCCCGCTCGCGGCGTGATGCACGATGCCGGCGGCCGTGCTGCACGCGCTTGGTGCAACGCCCCAAATTCGCGCCGCCGCCGCCACCAGCATCGCGCGCCCCGCAGCGCCAACCCGCCTCATCGGCTCCCAATTGAGGGGCGTCGCCGTGCTGCCGCCGGCAAATTGCCTTCCGTATTTGGCGACGTCGAGGTCCGCCTGCTCGGTACGCACGTCCTTCCAATCGACGTCGAGTTCCTCGGCGATCAGCATTGGCAGCATCGTCTTGACGCCTTGGCCGATCTCCGGGTTCTTTGCGATGATCGTGACGATGCCGTCTGGTGCGATTGCGATGAAGGCATTGAGAGGCCGCGCCGTCGCCAGTCGCCGATGCGCGGTCTCGGCGCATGCCAAATCGGGCAGCACCGCATGCAGCAGCAGACCGCCTCCGAGCGCCGCGCTCGCCGTGAGGAAGACGCGGCGCGATGCACCGGCGCCGCGCGGTTGCACAGATGTCACTGCGGCCTTCCTACCGGGGGCCGTCATGGCGTCCTCGTGTCGGCAATGCTCAGTCCTGCGGCCTTCTTGATCGCTGCACGGATGCGCGGATAGGTGCCGCAGCGGCACAATGTTCCGGCCATTGCGCGGTCGATGTCTCGGTCATTGGGATGAGGCGTTCTAGCCAGCAGCGCCGCCGCCGACATGATCTGCCCGGCTTGACAGTAGCCGCATTGGATCACGTCGATATCGAGCCACGCGCCTTGAATGCGGCGGCCGAGCGGGGTCTCACCGATACCCTCGATCGTCACGACTTTCGCTAAGCCGATGCCTGATATCGGCAGCATGCAAGACCTTGTGGGGCTGCCGTCGAGATGCACGGTACAGGCGCCGCACAAGCCGATGCCACAACCGTATTTGCTGCCCTTAAGGTCGAGTACGTCTCGCAAGACCCAGAGCAGCGGCATGTCGCCGTCGACATCGACCGTGCGCCTCACACCGTTGATGTCGATCGTGTAAGGCATGGTGCACCTCACCCTGTCGCTTTCGGTTGGCTCGGCCAACTGCTGTCTGGCGTCCGAGATTCAGGGGTTACCGGGCGTTCCGCAAATTCGCGGTACCACCCAGCAAGTTCATGCAATTTGGATATCCCTATCCCGGTCACAGCCATCGTCAGTTTATTCCTATGTTGACCGGCGCCAACAGGAGACCGCCTTGATCCACGTCAAACCCGTGGTGGTTCCTGCTGTAGGTTCAGTAACTGTCGGCGAGGCGGGCGGTATGATCCGATAACGCCGGCTCGATAAGCCGCGGACGGTCTCAAATGGGGTATTCGAGCAATCCGCTGGAGGCCGCTGCCTTGGCGGCGATTTTGGCGGTGATTGCCGCGGGCCCGACGCCTGCGATCGCCTCGCGCGCGCCGTTACCCAGGCTGCGCCGGCGCCGGGTACCTTTAACCCGGTCGCGGAACCGACCTGAGTTATTATCAACACCACATCTTGCTCACTCGGGTCGAAGGCACGATGCTTTGCCGAAACCGCAAGGGAGCCTGGGGAATGTCGGTCGACATCTCGTCCAGCTATCCGCAAATTCGCTCGCTCCTCGTTTACATCACCAGCGACGACGACAATGCACTCGGCGAGAACGTGCTGAAACTGCCGCTGCTGCTGGCGCTCGAGCGCGCCTTTCCAGCGGCGCGGATTTCGTGGGTTCCTGGCACCAGCGGCGCGTTCTATCTGCGGGAGGCGCTGGCGCCGCTGGTCGCCGGCCGCATCGCCGAGTTCATTACCGACCTGTGGATCCCGACCGACCCGCGCCGCTCGCTGCCACTGGCCTGGCGCCGCGCCCACCCGATCTTCGAACGGCACTTCGACCTCATCGTCGACACGCAGCGCTATCTCGGCCGCACGTTGTTCCTGCGCCGGGTTCCGCATCGCCGCTTCATCAGCGGCACGTGGCGCTATTTCTGGTCGAAGGCACGGCCGCCGCGCCCGCTGCCGCTCCGCCCGCCGCTGCTCGTCGACAAGCTACTTGGACTCGCCGCAGCCGCCGCCGGACGGTCGGTCGCGGTGGCGAACCCGATCCCGCTGCCCGCCGCCCTTCGCGTCCGCGCCGCCGAGGTTCTTCCCGCCGGTCCCATCTATGTCGGGCTGGCGCCGGGCGCCGGCAACAAGGACAGGGGCAAGTGCTGGCCGCTCGACGGCTTCATCGCGCTCGCCCGCCGGCAGGCTGACCGCGGCCGGGTACCGGTGTTTTTGCTCGGGCCGAAGGAGGTGGAGTGGGCCGCGCCATTGCGTGCCGCGGTGCCGGAGGCGCGCTTTCCCGAACAGCGAAACGCCAGCGGCTTCGGCGAGCCGTGCCTCGTTACAGCACTCGGCGAGCGTTTGTCGGCGGCGGTCGCCAACTGCTCCGGCACCGGGCACCTGCTGGCCGCCGGCGGCGCGCCGATGGTGTCGCTGTACGGGCCGACCCGGCCGGAAAAATATGCGCCGTTCGCGCGCGTCGTCGTCTGCCTGAAAGCCCAGGACTACGGCTCCGAGCGCATCGACGCAATCCCGCTCGATGCAGTCGAGGCAGCGGTCGAGCGGCAGGTTGCCGTGGGTCCCCTCCTCGGAAGGCCCCCTTCGGCCGTGCCAGCAACCGCGGACGTCCGTTTTGGCGCCGGTCTCGCCGGATGAACTGCTCGACAAGATCAGCCCGCTGCCAGACTATCGGAAAGCTGGTCCGCTCAAGTTTTGCATTCGTAAATGTGGAGAACAAGACCTCCATAGCACCACGTCTTTTCGTAGCGTACGAACTCGGACCATGGAAAGACAAGGACGATCGCGTTTGGATGCTTTACCGCGTCCGTGAGTCCGTGTAATCGTACCCGCCCTGTTGTCGGCACGGACTTACCCTTGCGTATCCTGTTCATCACCTCGAGCCGGATCGGCGACGCGGTCCTGTCGACCGGTCTGCTCGACTACCTGGCGCGGACCCATCCGCGAGCCCGCTTCTGGGTCGCTTGCGGCGGCCTGCCGGCGCCACTATTCGCCGCCGCCCCGTTCGTCGAGCGGGTGGTGCCGATGGTCGACCGCCACCGCGCCGCTCGCTGGCGCAATCTGTGGTTGGTCGTGGCGCCGCATTGGTGGCACAGGGTGGTCGATCTTCGAGGCTCGGCGCTTGCCTATCTGGTGCCGACGGCACGCCGCAACGTGCTGCGCTCATCATCGGAGCGGCGGCACCGCGTCGTTCACCTCGCCTCGGCTTTCGGCCTCACCCGGCCGCTGGCGCCGGTCTTGTGGGCCAAGCCCGAGCACGAGGCCGAGGCCGCTCGCCTGATCCCACCCGGACCGCCGGTGCTGGCCCTCGGACCTTCCGCCAACTGGGAACCGAAGCGCTGGCCGGCTGAGCGCTTTGCCGAATTGGCGGCGCACCTTACTGCGCCCGGTGGCATCCTGCCGGAAGCACGGGTGGCGGTCATTGGCACGCCCGCGGAGCGCCCGGCGGTACGCGCAGTCCTGAACGCCATTCCCGCCAGGCGACGGATCGATTTATTGCATGGCATCGCGCTTCCTGCCATCCATGCCGCGCTGAAGCGCTGCGCTTTTTATGTGGGGAACGACTCGGGGGTCATGCATATGGCTGCCGCATCGGGGGTGCCGACACTGGGCCTTTTCGGCCCGTCGTCGGAGGTGTTTTATGGGCCGTGGGGCCCACAATGCGCTGCCGTACGCGGCCCAAAGACCTTCGAGGACATCTGTTGGGCGCCCAGTTTCGACCATCGCAGTCGGGAGTGCATGATGCTCGACCTCGAGATCGATACGGTGAGGGCGGCGGCCGAAACCCTGTGGAGGAGGTGCCGGACGGGCGCGGGCGTCACTTTCGCGCAGGATGCAGACCTGCCACCGCGCTGAACAGATATCCGCAGGCGGCGAGGGCCGCCCACCAGGAATCGTCGTCGATGCCGAAACTGGTCAGCGAAATGCAGAACGCCATCGTGAACGCGGCGAGAGCGAACGGGACCATGTCCGCCGGCAGGCGCCGGGCGCGGGCGAGAACCAATAGGGCGAAGCCGAGCCCTATCACAGCGCCAGGGAGCCCCATCTCCAGCCACAGCTCAAGCCACTGGTTGTGGGGATAGTTGCCAAAGGCGTTGGCATAGCGATAGGTCGACAGTTCCGCGGGCGTGATCGGGACGAACGCGCCGCTCTTCAAGCCCCAGCCGAGCAGCGGCCGCTCGAAGACTCGTGCCGTCATGTAGTCCCAGATCTCAAAGCGGGCTATGAGCGACGACTTGACATACGGGCCGAGCACGCCGCGCAGTCCGGCAGCCGCGCGCAAGGCGAATGGCGCGGCCGCGGCAAAAGCGGCGACGGCGCCCATAAGGAAATTGCCGACCATGGCGGTGCCGCGCCGAGCCGCGGCGAAGACCAGCACAGCCGCTACCGCTCCGACGACCCCGGTCCCGTCCGGAGCGAGAACCGTGACGGTGGCGAGCGCCGCCAGCACGGCCGCCAGCCAGCGCCGGTCGCCGATGCGCCACAAGTGGAGCAACAGCGGCCAGGCGATGAGCAGGGTATAGTCGACGCCGCGGTTGAACTTCCAGGGCCTGCTGGAGAGGCCGAAGCCGAGAGCGCCGACCATCGCGGCGGCGCCCACGACGATGGCGACCTTCATCCAGCCGAACAGCCGGCCGGCCTTCTCAGGCGCGAGCGGACGCGCGGCCAGAACGGCCAGGGCTCCCGCGAGGACGGCGGTAAGCTGGGCGGCGCTGCGCACAGTCTTGATCGGGACGATCGACCATCCGGTACTCGTCCAGGCGAGGAGGACGAGGGCCACGGCAAGGACGGCCAGCGGCCGCTCGATCTGTGGCGCCCGGCCGCGGGTGGCCCGCGACAGGACGATGATGCCGCCCATCGCGAACAGGATGGGGGCATAGGCCGGTCCGGCCACCAGACCAACCACCGGCAGCGCGGCAAACACCGCGGTCGGGAGCCATTCGCACGCGCGGGAGACTGGAAAAGTCATGGGTGATCGGACCATGGCGGCCAGCGCGTGCGTGACCGCCTCCACCAGGATGAGCGACATGGCGTCGCCGCCCCAGGTCTGGGCCTTGATGATCTTGAGGCGGCGCGCGGCCGGAGCAAACTTCGCGCCGAGGTGCGTCGAACAACGAAACCACCGGCTGCTGCCAACAGGTGGCCACCTCCGGAATCGTCAGAGACGGCCGCCGCCATCCGGCGAGCCAGCGCGATGTTCAGCATGGGCGTCGGTTTCGCGCCATGGCCGAGCGGCAACAGGGCGTCCGGCCCATTCGCTTCCGCCGACCCGGCACCCCAGCAAAAACCGGATGCCCCTGTCCAGCAGCCCCGGTGATGCGGGCGGCTGGAAAGGCGACGCGCAGGGCGCGCACGAACGGCAATTTCATCAGCCCGTCACGATGGCGTCGAGCCTACATACCAGAATGCTCGCGTTGTCCCTCACAGCCGGCCCCATCGTCATCCAGCCGACAAACAATCGAAGACATCACCCTCCGGCATCAGGCCGCGGATGTGCCTGCGGTGCCAGAGGGCATAGAACAGCAGCCGCCACGCCGCCTCCATCTCGCGCTTGCCGGTGCTTGCGAAGACCGCTTTCACCCGTTCAGGGACGCACAGCGTGGTTACCGCCGGATCGGCTGCCACAAGCGCGCCGAGACGGTCGGCGGCCTGTGAGATCCATTCGCCGACGGGGACGGTGAACCCTTTCTTGCGCGCGAACGGATCCGCGGCCGGCAGGTTCTTCTCGATCCAGCGGCGCAACAGGAACTTGCCCTGGCGGCGCCCGAGCTTAAGCCGTTGCGGCAGGCAGAACCCGAACGCCGCCACCACCGGATCGAGGAAGGGCGTGCGCCCCTCCAGTCCATGTGCCATCAGGCAGCGGTCCAGCTTGGTCAGCAGACCATGGGGAAGATAGTCGACGCAATCAGCCATTTGCAGAGTTTGCAGGCGGCTCAAGCCCGGCAGCGCGCTGGCCGCTTCGGCGGCGACAATGCCGTCGCGCCACCCGGTCCCCTCCTCGCGCAGGACGCCCGCTTTGGAAAAAGGGCCGGTGCGTCGCCGCTGCCGGCCATTGAGCCACCACGGACGCAATTGCCGGCGATAGCGGCTGTAGCCGGCGAATATCTCGTCACCGCCCTCGCCGCATAGCACGACCTTGAGGTCCTTGGCCGCCTCCCGCGCTAGAAGGTATGTCGGCACAATGGCATAGTCAGCGGTGGGGTCGTCGACGCTGGCAACAATTTTCGGCAAATGGGCCCAGAAATCGGTTTTGCTGATTTCGAGATGGAAATGGTGGGCGCCCACCGCCCGTGCTGTGCGGTGCGCCTGCTGGTATTCGTCGGCCACGCTGGTTCCGGGAAACGAGGCGGTATAGGCGACGACGGGAGACGAATTGAGCCGAGCCATGCAGGCAAGGATGGTGTTGCTGTCGATGCCGCTCGACAGGAACAGGCCGAAGGGAACATCGCTGCGCTGGTGCACGTAGACGGAATTGACGATCGCCTCTTCCAGCTGTCTCAGCGCCGCCGCCTCACCGATTTCGGAAGGCCTGCTCGCCGGCAGGGCGGCTACGCGTCTGGTTTCGACGACCACACCCGCCTCGATCCGCAGCGCCTGGCCCGGAAGCAGGCGGCGGATGTCTGACAGCACGGTGCGCGCGCCGGTGGTGAACTGCAGCTGCAGCAACTCCTCGACCGCGTGGCGGACAATCTCGGGCTCGACCAGGCCGGCCGCGACGAGCGCCTGCGGCTCCGAGGCGAAGGCGAAGAAACAAGGGCCCTCCGTATAGTAGAGCGGCTTGATCCCGAACGGGTCACGCGCGATCACCAGGGAGCGGCGATCAGGGTCGTGGACGGCGAAGGCGTACATGCCGCGCAGCCGGCTGGTGCAATC